>NZ_JBOHHI010000050.1:0-32428 GCF_050700595.1 Mycobacterium sp. | reverse complement strand
AAGCCGTCGGCTTCTTTTACGCCGCGGTTGCGGCGTGTAGGGCCAGTCCAGCCCTAAGTATGTTGCGAGCAGCATGTTCGTCTGCCGGTGCGGTGTGACCGCAGCGTTGGCAGACGAATTCGGCTTGGCTGACGCGATTCTCGGGTGCTGCATGACCGCAGCACTCACACCCGTCGGAGGTGTGCCGGGGGTTTACCTCGATCCAGGTGCGCCCAGCGTCTTCCGCTTTGGCGCGCAGTATCAAGACGAACTGTCCCCAGCCAGCGTCACTGATTGATCTATTTAGCCCGGACTTCGCTCGGGCACCATTTGGGAGGAACTGTTCCGGGTTGTCCGGGTCAGGTTTGGGCTTCGCTCGGCGCAGCATATTCGAGATCTTGAGGTCCTCCACCACCAGCAGGTCGTAACGGGCGGCGAGTTCACGGGCCTGTTTGTGGTGAAAGTCCTTGCGCCGATTGGCGATCTTACGGTGCCGCGCCGCCAGCGTCTCCCGGCGAGCGACCTGGTTATTGGAGCCACGTTTAGCGCGCTGCAGCCGCTGCTGCGCCACCTCCAACCGGCCGGCCTCCTCACGTGCCCACCGCGGATTGGCGACCGCGGTGCCATCGGAGAGCGTCGCGTACGTCACCACCCCGACGTCGATACCGACCTGGCCACCCGTCGCCGGCAGCCGATTGGTGGGCACGTCGTCACATGAGAGCACCAGCATCCAGCGGCGGCCCTGACGCTTGATCTGGATCGTCTTCACCCGACCCGCCACACGCCGATGCAGATGCACCTTCACCTGACCGATGCCCTGTAAGTACACGCGTTTGTGTTCGGGTAGCCAGCGGGCCCCGTCACCGTCTTTGGGCCACTCCACCGAATCGAAGCGGACCTTAGCCTTGAATCGTGGGTATCCGGGAGTCTGGCCGCGTTTGATCCGGCCGAAGAATCCGTCGAACGCCTTGGTCAACCGGCGCAGGGTGGCCTGCTGAGACGAGAACGACCACACCGCCTGATCCGCACGCACCGCGCGGATCTCACTTAGCTGCGCCGACTGATCCCCGTAGAAGACGCGGGTCTTGCTGTGCGACCAGGCCTCCCGGCGCTCCTGCAACGCCGCGTTGTACAACTCACGGTGCGCATCCAGGCACTGCGCCAACGCGACGTGCTGGCGTGCGGTCGGGCGAAGCCGCAACACATACGCGCGTCTCACGCGGCCACCGCATCCCACTGGTGTTCGATGTAGCCGCGCACCGTCGACTCCCAGACGTATCCGAGTGAGGCGGCGAAATACGACGGCGACCACAGCACCTTCGCGAACCGTCGCAGGTAGGTGAACTCGGCGCGTAATACACCGGCGGTGCGCCCCTTGAATGCCCGAACTACCGCCGCTGGCGCGTCGGTCCGGCCGACCCGAACAAACAAGTGCACGTGATCGGGCATCACTTCCTGGGCCACGATCTCCCAGCCGTGCTCGTCGCCGACCTGCTCCAGCAGCTCCCCGCAGCGCGCCGCTACCCGGCCACCCACAACCCGGCGCCGATATTTCGGGCACCACACCAGGGGCAGCCCCCGCGAGCACACCCCACCAGGTGTCCGACGAAACCGGCGCTGCGACATACCACGCACCTTACGAAACGACACCGACACTCGCCTGACCACGCTGTTCGCCTACCCCCTGATTCCCCCACGGCTCAAACCGCCGGCCCCCTCGGGCCGCACTGATGGCCACCATATTGGGGTGCGGTGGGCCGGCGTTTATGGCACCGTCGAGTTTCGTGACCGACCTGACCGTTCGTACCGCGACCGATGACGACTGGCCGGCGATGTCGGTGTTGGCCGCCACCGGTTTCGGGTGGTCGGTCGATCCGGAGTCGTTTACCGCGTGGCGGGCTCTGATGGCGACCGATGGCGCGGTCGTGGTCTGTGACGGCGACCTTGTCGTCGGCAACGCGCTGTATCTGGATCTGCAGCTCACCGTGCCGGGCGGGGCGGTGCTGCCGACGGCCGGGGTCAGTCTGGTGGTCGTTGCGCCGACACACCGCCGGCGCGGGATATTGCGTGCGATGTACGACGAGTTGCACCGGCGCATCGCCGATTCCGGATATCCGATGGCAGCCCTGACGGCCACCGAGGGCGGCATCTATGGCAGGTTCGGTTACGGGCCGGCCACGATCGACCACGAGCTGACGATCGACCGCCGGTTTGCCCAGTTCCACATCGACGCCCCCGACCCGGGCGGGGTCCGGTCGGTCAAACCGGCCGAGCATCGCGACGAATTCGCCGCGATTTACGACCGCTGGCGACAGCGCACCCCGGGCGGCCTGGCGCGGCCGCTACCGCTCTGGGATGAGCTGCTCGCCGATCGGCAGAACACCCGCCGCGGTGGTACCCCGTGGTTTGCGTTTCTGCATCCCGACGGCTACGCGCTGTACCGGGTGCACCGCGACGATCGGCGCGTGGTGCGGGTGGGTGAGCTGAAGGCGGTGACCACCGACGCGCACGTTGCGCTGTGGCGGGCGCTGCTGGGTCTGGACCTGATGGAGACCGTTGTTGTCGGTACTCATCCGGCCGACCCGGTACCCTACCTGCTGACCGACAGCAGGTTGGCCCGCACCACCGAGAGCACGGACGGGCTGTGGCTGCGGATCATCGACATCCCGGCCGCGCTGCAAGCCCGCAGCTACCACGCAGACCTTTCGACAGCGCTTGAGGTGTCTGACGAATTCCGGGGTGACGGTGGACGATTCGCGTTGGAGATCCGCGACGGCCATGCCCTCTGCACGCCGACCGACGCCGCCGTTGAAATCGAGTTGGATCTCGACGTGCTGGGCAGCCTTTATCTGGGTGCGCACCGCGCGTCGACCTTGGCCGCTGCGAGCCGGTTGCGTACCAAGGACTCCGGGCTCGTGCAGCGCATCGACGCTGCCTTTGTCAGCGACGTCCCCGCCGAAATCGGCTTCGGGTTCTAAGGATCGCGCGCTTGCCGCCGGCGAGCAGACGCAGAATCGCACAATTCGGACTCGAAATATGCGATTCTGTGTCTGCTCGTCATGCTTAGTTGGCGACCTGTCCGGAGAGTTCCGCCATCCGCGTGCTCCCGTCTACAGCGTGACGACCTGATAGTCGCCGATGTGCTCGATCAGGACGCTCAACTGGTCCTGTGACGACCCCAGCGTGTGCTCGATGGCGGTGAGCCGGGCCGCGTAGTGGCCGACCGGGTACTCGGCGGTCATGCCGATGCCGCCGTGCAGTTGAATCGCCTCCTGCGCGATGTGCCGACCCGACCGGCCGATCTGCAGCTTGGCCCGTGCAGCGATCACCGGATCGAGGTTACCGTCGGCGATCGACATCGCCGCATAGAGGTTCATGCTGCGGGCCAGTTCCAGCGAGACGTACATGTCGGCAGCGCGCTGGGTCAGCGTCTGAAAGGTGTTCAGCGTCACCCCGAACTGCTTGCGGGTCTTGAGGTAGTCGGTGGTCAGGCGGAGCGCTTCTTCCATGGCGCCGAGCGCCTCGGCGCACAACGCCGACTGGATGCGGATGACCGCATTACGGATGGCCGCAGACGCGTCGACCGCGTGCCCGAGCGGCTCGCCGGCGGCCTGCTCCAGGTCGATCTGGGCGCCGCGCTGACCGTCGAACGTTTGATACGGGTGCCGGGTGACGGCGTCCCCGCCGACCAAAAACAGTCCCGTCCCGCCGTCCGGCAAGGCAGCGCTGACCACCAGGGTATCGGCGCAGTCGCCGGCGAGCACAGGGTTCTTGCGTCCGCTGAGTGCCCACGAATCTCCTTGTTGCACAGCTGTCGTCGCAGTACTACCCTTGGGCTCAAGGTACGCAAAGCTCAGCAATCGCTGGCCGGCGGCGACCTCATCCAGCAGGTGCTTCTGCGGGTCGGTGCCCAGTTCGGCGATGATGGCGCCCGGCCCCAGCGCCGCGTGCACCACCGGTTCGGGCGCCAGCCGTCGTCCGACTTCAGTGAGCACCACCATGATCTCGATCTGGCCCGCTTCCGCCGGGTCGAACCCCAGGCCGAGGATCCCGGTGTCGGCCAGTTGACCCCACACCTCGCGGCTCCAGCCCGGATCGGTGCCGACGACCTTGTTGCGACTCTCCGTGTCGTAGCTGCGCGACAGCAAGTCCCGGGTGGTGTCGCGGAGCAAGACTTGTTCGTCGCTTAAGTGAAAGTCCATGGCCTAACTCACAATCCGAGAATTGTCAACGAGATGATGGTGCGCTGCACCTCGTTGCTGCCGCCGTAGATCGATGTCTTGCGGTAGTTGAGGTACTGCGGCGCACTGTGCTGCGCCCACGCCGGGGAGGTGATGTCGTCGCCGGCCTCGAACGGCAATGCATCCGGCCCGGCCACCTCGACGAGCAGTTCGGTTGCCGCCTGCTGCAACTGGCTGCCGCGCAGCTTGAGCACCGACGATGCCGGATTGGGCTTACCGCCCGATGAGCCCGACGCCACCCGCATCTGGGTGAGTTCGAGTGCCAGTAACTCGTTTTCGGCTTCGGCGAGGCGGGCCGCAAAGAGTGTATCGCCGAGCATGCCGGTGTCGGTGGCATGCTGTTTGACCTCAGCGAGGCGAACTTTGGTTCGGCCCACCCCGGCGATGCCGGTTCGCTCATTGCCCAGTAGGAACTTCGCATAGGTCCAGCCCTGGTTTTCTTCTCCGACAAGTTGATCGGCGGGTACCCGGACGTCCTCGAAGAACACCTCGTTGACGTCGTAACCGCCGTCGATCAGCTTGATCGGCCGCATTGTGATCCCCGGGGTGTCCAAATCCATCACCAGAAACGAAATACCGGCTTGCTTCTTGGGTGCCTGCGGGTCGGTTCGCACCAGACAGAAGATCCAATCCGCATACTGGCCCAAGGTCGTCCACGTCTTTTGGCCGTTGACGACATAGCTGTCACCGTCACGCACCGCGGTGGTGCGCAGGGACGCCAAATCGGAGCCGGCTTCCGGTTCGGAGAAGCCCTGGCACCACCAGATGTCCAAATTGGCCGTGGGCGGCAGGAAGCGCTGCTTGGTCTCCTGGGAACCGAACTCGGCGATCACCGGGCCGACCATCTTGGTGTTGAAGCTCAGCGGCTCGGGCACCGAGGCCAGTTGCATCTCGTCGAGCCAGATCTGGTGTTGAGCCGGTGTCCAGTCCTTGCCGCCCCACTGCACGGGCCAGTTAGGCACCGCCAGACCGTGATCGTTGAGGATCTTGTGGCTGGTGACGATGTCGTCGCGGCTGGGTGGCAAGCCCAGGCGGGTCCGCTTACGGATGTCCGCCGGAATCTGCGTCGTGTAGAAGGTGCGCAGTTCGTCGCGGAAGGCGGCTTCATCCGCGGTGAGCGCCAATTGCATGGCAATCTCCTCTGTTGCTGGAACCGGTGGTCCTGCCTTGCCACGTTAGCCGTGTCCGCTGCTCACGGAAGCGGCAGCATGCGTCGTTGTGCACAGTCTGGGGTTGGTCCACAGCGCGGGGTCGGGACGCGCTGCGAGGGCCGGGTGGTGAGGGTCGGCGGACCTACCGTCGGCGCATGGGAACAGAACTGCCCGCCGAGCGCCTGCACCGACGACTCGGCGCCCAACCCGATACCGACACCGACCCGGCCGGCGACGCCGACGGCGGGGACGACGAGAACTCGTTGCTGCCGCGGTGGCTTCCGGATGCGTCGGCACAACACACCGCCGGCTGGCTGGCCAAGGTGCGCGCCGACCCGGGCCGCGCCGGCGTCATCGCATTGGCGGCGATCGCCGCCGTCGCGGTGCTGATCACCGTCTTCACCCTGGTCCGCGACCAGCCGGCGCCGATCGTGTCGGCCAGGTTGCCCCCGGTGGAAATGGTGTCGAGCCGCAGTCCCAGTGCGAGCCCGTCGGCAGGTCCCGGCCAACCGGTGGTGGTCAGCGTGGTTGGCCTGGTGCACACCCCCGGACTGGTCACGTTGGCGCCCGGCGCCCGGATCGACGACGCGCTGAAGGCGGCCGGCGGCGCGCTGGACGGGGCGGACACGATCGGGCTGAACATGGCCCGACAGGTCGGTGACGGCGAACAGATAGTCGTCGGGATCACGCCGCCCAAAGGCCAGCCCACCGCGTTGGGCAGCTCGGTGAGCTCCGGCTCGCCCGCCGCGGCAACGCCGGTTGCCCCGGGCAAGCCCGCACAACCGACGTCAGCACAGCGCGGCGACGTGATCGACCTCAACACCGCGACGGTGCAGCAATTGGACACCTTGCCGGGCATCGGGCCGGTGACCGCTGCGGCGATCGTGGCGTGGCGTGAGGCCAACGGCAAGTTCAGCAGCGTCGATCAACTCGCCGAGGTGGATGGCATCGGCCCGGCACGCTTGGACAAGCTGCGCGCGCTGGTCCGTGTCTGAGACCGGTGCCGCGCCCGATGGGCGGCGATCCGCCGTCGCCGCGGCTGGATCTGCGGCTGGTGCCGGCCGCCCTGATCGGCTGGATCGTCACTGCGGCCGGGATTGTCTGGCCGGTCGGCAATGTCCTTGCCGCGCTCGGCGTTGTTGCCGCAGTGTCGGGCACAGCATTTCGGTGCGCGACGCGGCTGCATGCGATCGGCATTGCCCTGGCGGCTGTCGGTATCGTGGGGGCCGGCTTCGGATGGGCGATCGCGTTGCGCGCCAACGCAGTCGCGCACCACCCGATCACCACGGTGTTCGGTACAGCCGGGCAGGTGACGGTCACACCGAGCGAAAGCGCACTGTCGCTGGGCCGGGGCCGGCTGATGTTCCGCGCGACGTTGCAGCGAGTCGGTGACGACGAGATGTCCGGCCGGGTGGTTGTTTTCGCTCCGGCGCTCGATTTCGGTGACGTGATGGTGGGTCAGCCGGTGCGATTCCGGGCACGGGTCACCCGTGCCACCCGCCATGACCTGACGGTGGCGGCACTCAACGCGATCGGGGAGCCGACCAGGGGCCGCGCCGCGCCGGTGTATCGGGCTGCTCACGCGGTCCGCGAACGGTTCGCTGCCACCGCCCGCCGCGTGCTGCCGGCCGACCAGGCGGCGATGCTGCCCGCGTTGGTGCTCGGCGACACCTCCGCGGTGACGACGGTGACAGGCCGAGAATTCCGAGCAGCCGGGTTGACGCATCTGACGGCGGTATCCGGGGCGAACGTGACAATCGTGTGCGGAGCGGTGCTGTTCTCGGCGCGGCTGATCGGGCCGCGCGCAGCGGTGGTGCTCGCGGCGGTCGCGCTGGCGGCGTTCGTCATCGTGGTGCAACCAACCGCCAGCGTGCTGCGCGCGGCAGTGATGGGCGCGATCGCGCTGGTCGGTGTGCTGTCATCGCGTCGGCGCCAAGCGATCCCGGCGCTGTCCGGCACCGTGCTGGTGTTGATGGTCGTCGCTCCGCAGCTGGCCGTCGATGTGGGTTTCGCGTTGTCGGTGGTGGCTACGGCCGCGCTGGTCATCATCGCGCCGGTGTGGTCACGGCGCCTGGTGTCGGCCGGCTGGCCCAAACCGCTGGCCGACGCCGTCTGCGTGGCCTGCGCCGCCCAACTGGTGACCGCGCCACTGATCGCCGGAATCTCGGCTCGGGTCAGCCTGGTGGCTGCGGCCGCCAATCTTGGGGTAGCGGCGCTGATCGCACCGATCACCGTGCTGGGCAGCGCGGCCGCGGTGCTGTGCCTGTGTTGGCCGGTCGGCGCCCAATTGTTGATCCGGTTCACCGGCCCGGAACTGTGGTGGGTGCTGCACATCGCGCACTGGGCGGCCGGCGTGCCGGCGGCCAGCGTGCCGGTTCCGTCCGGAGTCTGCGGTGTGGCGCTGGTCGGCGCCGCCGGGGTCTTGGTCGTGATGCTGTGGCCGTCGTGGTGGTTTCGCGCGGCGACGGCCGCCGCCGCGCTCTGCCTGCTGGCCTGGTCGTTGTCGGAGTTGCCACTGAGACGGTGGTGACCCCATGAGTCGGCCGGCCATGACACGATTGACCGGTGAGCCAGGCGTTGCACCTCGTGCTGGGAGACGAGGAACTACTGGTCGACCGCGCGGTGGCCGGGGTGCTGGCAGCTGCGCGGCAGCGGGCCGGCAGCGATGACGTCCCGGTGGACCGGCTGCGTGCCGGTGAGGTTGACGCCTACGAACTCGCCGAACTGCTGAGTCCGTCACTGTTCGCCGACGAGCGGATCGTCGTTCTGGAAGGCGCCGATGAGGCGGGCAAGGACGCGGCCGAGCTGATCGCTTCCGCCGCTGCGGACATCCCGCCGGGCACCATCCTCGTCGTCGTGCATTCCGGCGGCGGGCGTGCCAAGGCGCTGGCCGGTCAGCTGCAGACGTTGGGGGCGCAAGTGCATCCGTGCGCGCGGATCACCAAGGCCGGCGAACGCGCCGACTTCGTCCGCAACGAGTTTCGCGCACTGCAGGTCAAAGTCGATGCGGACACGATCACCGCGCTGCTCGACGCTGTCGGTTCCGACGTGCGGGAACTTGCCTCGGCCTGTTCTCAATTGGTTGCCGATACCGGTGGCCGTGTCGACGTTGCCGCGGTGCGCCGGTACCACAGCGGCAGAGCGGAAGTGAAGGGTTTCGATATCGCCGACAAGGCGGTGGTCGGCGATGTCGAGGGCGCCGTGGAGGCGCTGCGCTGGGCGATGATGCGTGGCGAGCCGTACGTGGTGCTGGCCGACGCGCTGGCCGAGGCGGTGCACACCATCGGCCGGGTGGGTCCGTTGTCCGGCGACCCGTACCGGCTGGCCGGCGAACTGGGCATGCCGCCCTGGCGGGTGCAGAAGGCCCAGAAACAGGCGCGGCGGTGGTCACGGGACCGGGTGGCGACCGCGATGAGACTGGTGGCGGGGCTGAACGCCGACGTCAAAGGAGCGGCGGCCGACGCCGATTACGCGCTGGAAGCCACGGTGCGAAAGATTGCTGAGCTGGCCGCGGCACGATGACCATTGGCCGGGCCGGCGGTCGCTGAACTCAGAGCTTGTTGAGCGTACGGGCCAACGCCGACTTTTTGTTGGCCGCCTGGTTCTTGTGGATCACACCCTTGCCCGCCGCCTTGTCCAGCTTGCGGCTGGTCGACGCCAGCAGCTCGGCGGCCTTGTCCTTCTCGCCGGCCTCGGTGGCCTCGCGGAATGCCCGGACGGCCGTGCGAAGCGAGGACTTCACCGACTTGTTGCGCAGTCGTCGGCGCTCGTTGGTGCGGTTGCGCTTCCGTTGCGATTTGATGTTGGCCACGCGATAGTTCCTTTTTCGGTATCAGGGGTACTGGGGCTCCAGGTGCCAGGAGAGCTGGACGGCGAATGCCCAGGTTATCAGCCGACCCGGTGTTCTCCCAAAGCCGAGACCACCGCGCCGTAGAACGACGACCTGATCAGCCGGTTGCCTTGGGCGCCCGTCCCAAGGTGCGGTAGCCGGGATGGACATGCGGGGTCAGGCCCTGCTGCTGGGCCAACGTCGTAAGAAGGTCGTGCAATGTGTCGCGCTGCTCGGCAGTCAGGGCGGCGGTGAACCGGTGCTCGTGTTGGCGGGCCACTTCGGACAGCTTGCGCATAAGTTTTTTGCCTGCCGGGGTGAGGTGCAGCGCATGCAGCCGCCGGTCGCTGGGATGGCCGCGTCGCACGACAAAGCCACGATTCTCGAGTTCATCGACATAAGCGACGACGCGACTGGGCAGCAGGCCCAGCCGAGCGCTCAGAGCTTGCTGGCTGAGCCCGGGCTCGGACGCAATCACCCGCAGTATTCCCGCATGCGGCGGGGTCAGCTCGAGGGTGGCCATTTGTTCGGCGAACAACCCGGCAGCGCGATGGCCGAGTTGGGCCAACAAAAAGGCCACGCCGTCGCTGTGCTCGGAACTCGACGTTGCTGACACCTCAGACATCGTAGCGTAAATGAACGATTCATTGATTGAATCAGTGTAACTCCTTGCCATCCTTGCGGTTGCGTCATACCGTTCACGCTATGAACGATTCATCAACAGATGTAAGAGCGCAACGACGCCAGCAAGGCGGGCCACCTTTGGCGCTGCTGGCCATCATCTGCCTGGGTCTGCTTTTCGGCGGCCTGGGGGCCGGAGTCGCCCTTGGCGGCGTACCGCCACTGCCCTACGGGCCGGTCGACACGGTCTGGCGGTACATCTCTTCCCAGCCGGCGGCGGTGCAGGTTATCGCCGTGGCGGTGTTCGGGTCCTCGGTGCCGCTGGCCATCTACGCGGCGACCGCCAGTGCCCGGTTGCGCCAGCTGGGCGTGACAGCACCGGGGGCGACGATCGCGCTGGCAGGCGGAATCCTGGCGGCCGGTGCGCTGGCGTCGACGGGCTTGCTGGGCTGGACCCTGTCGCGGCCAGAAGTCGGTGCCGACGTCGCGCTGGTTCGGGCGCTGTACTACCTGGCGTTTCTTGCCGGGGGTCCGGCGCACATCGTTGCCCTTGGCCTGCTCGTTGCCGGTATCGCGGTCCCCGGCCTGATCGTTGGGCTGCTGCCGCGGCCCCTGGCCTGGCTCGGGCTGGCGATCGCCGCCCTGGCCGAGCTGACGACACTGGTGCTGATCTGGCCGGTGCTGGGCGTGATCCTGCCGGTCGCCCGGGTTTCGGCCCTGCTCTGGCTACTCGTTTCCGGCGCGCTGTTACCGCTGCGGCGCAACGATATTCGGCGTCCGCATCGTTCAGCGACGGGTTGACGGTCAGGCGCGTGGCTGGATTTCCACGCGGTGCAGGTCGTCGCCCAGTTCGATGCGGCCGTCGAACTCGGTCGCGGCCAGCGCCCGCCATTGCTCCTCCTGGCCGGGCGCGATGGCGGGCACGTAGTGGGTCAACACCAGGGTGCCCACACCGGCGCGCTTGGCGGTGGCGGCGGCCTGCTGCACCGACGAGTGGTAATCGCAGATGTCCTTGATCCGCTGCTGCGGGAGCTGGGCCACGATGTCCTTGCGAATCACGGTGTGCACCAACGCATCAGAGCCGGCAGCCAGCCGATCAAGGCTCTCGCACGGCACGGTGTCGCCTGCCAGCACGACCGACGCGCCGCCGGATTCAATCCGGAACCCGATCGTCGGCTGCACCGGCCGGTGATCGGTGGGCGCCACCCGGATCGAAACGCCGTCGCGGTTCCAGACCGCGCCCTCGGTGTGTTCGTGCACCTCGACCGGCGGCGGCGCGGTCAAATCGGCGTGGTGTGCGATCCGGTAGTCGATGTCGTGACCGAACGCTTTCAGCGTCGCCTGGACCACTTCGGCGGTGCCGGGCGGCCCGATGATCGGCAGCGGGGCGGGGTCGGGGGTAAACGTGCTGACCCAGCGGGTGATCAGCACGTCACCGAGGTCGGCGATGTGGTCGCTGTGCAGATGGGTCAGCAGCAGTGCCGACAGCGCGTTGGCGCCCAGCCCGACTGCGGCCGCACGCTGCAGCACGCCGCGCCCGCAGTCCGCCAGGAACACCTGCCCGCCGGCTCGTAGCAGTGTCGACGGTCCGGCGCGGTCCGGATCGGGGATGGGGCTTCCGGTGCCCAACAGGGTGATCTCGATCATGCCCCAGGTATGGCACAGATGCCCTCCGTTCACCGTGCAAACCGCCGAGATGCTTGTGTCGGTTGGGCTTTCGGACGAGATCTTTGGTCACCTATCCCGTTTCTTCGGTTGCGCCGAGGTGCCGCAGCCGGTGGCCGCCCGGACGTCGTGCCAATTTTCGCCGCACGGCTTGCCCACCGACCAACTTGGCGTAGCCTGGTGTGAACCACCTCACAACCGGGAGGACTTGATGCGCATCGCAGACGTATTGCGGAACAAGGGCGCCGCGGTGGTGACGATCAATCCGGATGCGAAGGTGACCGAACTGCTCGCCGCTCTCGTCGGGCACAACATCGGCGCGATGGTAGTGGTCGGGCCGGACGGCGTCGTCGGGATCGTCTCCGAGCGTGACATCGTGCGTCAGTTGCACACCCATGGTGCTTCGGTGCTGTCGCGGCCGGTTTCGAAGATCATGACAACCGTGGTTTCGACCTGCAGCAAGACCGACACGGTAGATAGCCTCAGCGTGGTGATGACCGAAAAGCGGGTGCGCCACGTGCCCGTGCTCGACAACGGAAAACTGATCGGCATCGTCAGCATCGGCGACGTGGTGAAGACCCGGATGGATGAGCTGGAAGCCGAGCACGCCCAGTTGCAGTCCTACATCGCTCAGGGCTGACAATCCCCACGCGACGCAGTTCAGGAATTCAGCTCCACGAGTAGTCGGCCCGTAGCCGGGCCGCCACCACGTCGAAGACCTCTCGTTGCAGGATCGCGCCCTCGCGGCGAATCCCCTCCTCGGGTACGTCGAGCACCCGGTCCAGCCGCACCCAACTCTTTCGGCTGTCCTCATCCCAACTGCCGCTGCCGATTGGAACCCAGTCCGGGTCAGCGGCGGGTCGTTCCTGACCGGACATCATCAGGCCGAGCAGGGTGTGCCGGTCACGGCCCACGACCAGCACCGGGCCGTCCTTGCCGCGAGTGGGGTCATTTTCGCAGGTCACCCAGGTCCAGACGATCTCGCCGGGATCGGCCCGACCGCCCAGATCGGGGGCGTACACCAGCTTGCGGGCGCGCTGCGCGGTGGGGACACTAGTGCGGGTGACCGGCCGGCCCGCGGTGACCGCGACCGGCGGTTCTGACCCGCCGCCGGTGAGAACGTCCATGCCGAACCTGAGACCCTGCTGAATGCCGCGTTGCACGGACGGCGAACTCTGCAGCTGGCGGATGAACTTTGGCGCCTCGTTGAACACCAAGTTCTCCGCGAACCGTTGCAACGTCTTCCACTGCGCTTTGCGTGGGGACGCCATGTTCGCAGCATAGGCGAGAGTGTCCGGCTCGATCGTGTCCTCGTGCGGGTGCTGCTCGGCGGTCCGGCGCGGTCCCCGCCTGTCCGCAGAATTTTCTTCGATAATTTTTAATATTCACTCCGGTTAATCTCAGGTTATTCTAAGCTAGTGGTTGTGTCAGAGATGAGTTGAGTTGCTCGATGTCCGCGGGAGGGGGGCGGACATCGGGTAACGATCTCCGGCGGGTTGGATCGCCGGCAATCCGCCGGTTGGGGGGCTCCGGCCCCGGCCTGCACCCGCATGACCGGGGCCGGAGTTGCGATTGTGTCCCGCCGCGGCTGCCTCGATACCCTGGACGTACCCCGCGCGCCGTCGCGGAATGACACGTCGACCAGGAGATTCCCATCAGCAGTTTCGCCGACCAGACCTTCACCGCGCCGGCGCAGATTCGGAACTTCTGCATCATCGCCCACATCGACCACGGCAAATCCACCCTGGCCGACCGGATGCTGCAGCTCACCGGCGTCGTCGACGAACGGTCGATGCGGGCGCAGTACCTGGACCGGATGGACATCGAGCGCGAACGCGGGATCACCATCAAGGCGCAGAACGTGCGCCTGCCGTGGCGGGTCGAAGGCGCCGACGGCGCACAAGATTACGCGCTGCACCTGATCGACACACCCGGACACGTCGACTTCAGCTATGAGGTCTCCCGAGCCCTGGCCGCCTGCGAGGGCGCGGTGCTGCTGGTGGACGCCGCGCAGGGCATCGAAGCCCAGACGCTGGCCAACTTATATCTGGCGCTGGACCGCGACCTGGTGATCATCCCGGTGCTCAACAAGATTGATCTGCCCGCCGCCGACCCGGACCGCTACGCCGCCGAGATCGCTCACATCATCGGTTGCGAACCCGCCGATGTGCTGCGAGTGTCGGGCAAGACCGGCGATGGGGTGGCCCACCTGCTCGACGAGGTGGTGCTTCAGGTCCCGCCGCCGACCGGGGACCCCGATGCGCCGACCCGGGCGATGATCTTCGATTCGGTCTACGACACCTACCGCGGCGTGATCACGTATGTGCGCGTGGTCGACGGGAAGATCGCCCCGCGCGAGAAGATCGCGATGATGTCCACCGGAGCCACCCACGAACTGCTGGAGGTCGGCATCGTCTCGCCCGAGCCCAAGGCCAGCGCCGGTCTCGGGGTCGGCGAAGTGGGCTACCTGATCACCGGCGTCAAGGATGTCCGCCAGTCCAAAGTCGGCGACACCGTGACCACCGCGCGCCACGGCGCCACCGAACCGCTGACCGGGTACCGCGAGCCCAAACCGATGGTGTACTCCGGGCTGTATCCGGTCGACGGCTCGGATTACCCGGATCTGCGCGACGCGCTGGATCGGCTGCAACTCAACGATGCCGCGCTTACCTACGAGCCGGAAACCTCGGTGGCACTGGGCTTCGGGTTCCGCTGCGGGTTTTTGGGGCTGCTGCACATGGAGATCACCCGTGAGCGCCTGGAGCGCGAATCCGACCTGGACCTGATCTCGACCTCGCCCAACGTCGTTTATCGCGTGATCAAAGAGGATGACATCCAGGTTCAGGTGACCAACCCGTCGGACTGGCCGGCCGGAAAGATCCGCACCGTCTACGAGCCCGTCGTCAAAACCACGGTCATTGCGCCCAGCGAATTTATCGGCACGATCATGGAACTGTGCCAATCACGACGCGGCGAGCTGGGGGGCATGGACTATCTGTCACCGGAACGGGTCGAGTTGCGCTACACGATGCCGCTGGGCGAGATCATCTTCGACTTCTTCGACTCGCTGAAATCGCGCACCCACGGTTACGCCAGCCTCGACTACGAGGAGGCCGGCGAGCAGGAAGCCGCACTGGTCAAGGTCGATATCCTGTTGCAGGGTGAGCCCGTCGACGCGTTCAGCGCGATTGTGCACAGCGACGCCGCCGCCGCCTACGGCAACAAGATGACCACCAAACTCAAAGAGCTCATTCCGCGCCAGCAGTTCGAGGTGCCGGTGCAGGCCGCGATCGGCTCGAAAATCATTGCCCGGGAAAACATTCGGGCGATCCGCAAGGACGTCCTGTCCAAGTGTTACGGCGGTGACATCACCCGCAAACGCAAACTGCTGGAAAAGCAGAAAGAAGGCAAGAAGCGGATGAAGACCATCGGCCGGGTCGACGTGCCGCAGGAGGCGTTCGTCGCCGCGCTGTCCACCGACGCGGCGGGGGACAAGGGCAAGAGGTGAGCCGCGCGGGAGCCGTCGGCTACACCTGCTTGTTCGCGACGAGCTCTCCGGACGCCGCATTGATCGTGACTTGGTGTTCGACCAGATTGACGTCCCAGACGTCGGCATCCCAGCTGGTGGTGCCGTTCTTTTGGTCGAGGTTGAGTTTGGTGATGGAGCCGTTGGGCAGCGCGGCCAGCGTCTTGTTCACGGCCGCCTGGTAGTCGAGGTGTGCGGCCTGGACGAGGTTGCGGTGTTCGGCTTTGTCGGCGGCGCTGTCGTTCTTCGGAGTCGGGCCGACCAGCACCGTGAAACCGTCAACACCTATTTTCATTTGCTGCTCGGTACCGTCCGGGGTGACCACCTGGACCTTCCAGGTTCCCGCGTCGTCGGTTTCGCTTTCGATGAAGATCAGTGTGCTGTTCGGCACCGTCGCCACCGCAGTGGCTCCGGTGCGCAGCAGGGTGCGCGGGTCGGGCGGGGCGTCCGGACGCGACCATGACGCGCCCGAGGTGGTGGTGGTCGTCGCCGACGGCGCGCTGGTGTTGCCGCTGTTGCCGCAACCGGCCAGCGCCACGAGCACCGCACCGATCGAGACGGCTCGAATCCAGGATCGCGACGTTACTGCAGCCATGACAGTACGGTAGCGTGCGCCAGCGCAGCGCCTACATCGGCGCGTTAGCGGGCTGGAACACCCCGGTGGAATCGGCCTCCTCCTCGGCGCGAATCACGTGCACCACCGCGTTGATCAGCGCCAGGTGGGTGAACGCCTGCGGGAAGTTGCCCAGATGCCGGCCGGTGCGCGGCTCGATCTCCTCGGCGTAGAGATACAGCGGGCTGGCGAACGACAACAGCCGCTCGCACAAATGCTTGGCGCGGCTCACCTCGCCGATTTCGACCAGCGCGGACACCAGCCAAAACGAGCAGATGGTGAACGTGCCTTCCTGACCGGTCAGCCCGTCGTCGGTCTCCTCGACGCGGTACCGCAGCACGAACCCCTGGTCGGTCAGGTCGTCGGCGATGGCCAGCACGGTCGCCCGCACCCGCGGGTCGTCCGGTGGCAGAAATCGCGTCAGCACCGCCAGGAGCAGTGAGGCGTCCAGGGCGTCGGTGCTGTAGTGCTGAGTGAACACCCCGCCGGAGTTCACCCCGTGCTCGAGCACGTCGGCCTTGATCTCCTCGGCGGTCGCCCGCCACTGCTGGGCGTAGCTCTTCTCACCCTGTCGCTCGGCCAGTTTGGCCCCGCGGTCCATCGCCACCCAGCACATGATCTTCGACGACGTGAAGTGCTGCGGTTCGCCGCGAACCTCCCAGATACCGCGGTCGGGCTCACGCCAGTGCTTCGCCGCCTCTTCCACTTGCTTTTTCAAGACCGGCCACAGTGTCTCCGGGATCTGCTCCCGTGATCTGGCGTGCAGGTAGAAGGAGTCGAGGAGGGCGCCCCAGATGTCGTGCTGGTCCTGGTTGTAGGCGCCGTTGCCGACACGCACCGGGCGCGCGTGGTCATAACCGGACAGATGGTGCAGTTCTTCTTCCTCGAGGCTGCGTTCGCCGCCGACGCCGTACATCACCTGCAGCGGATGGCGTTCACCATCGTTGGCACCGGACACGTCGGCGATGAATGCGAAGAAGTCGTCGGCCTCGCGGTCCAGGCCAAGCGTGTAAAGGCCCCACAACGCGAATGTCGAGTCGCGAATCCAGGCGTAGCGATAGTCCCAATTGCGTTCGCCCTGCGGCGTTTCGGGCAGCGAGGCGGTGCTGGCCGCCAGCAGTGCGCCGGTCGGCGAATATGTCAAGCCCTTCAGGGTCAGCGCGCTGCGTTGCAGATACGCCCGCCACGGATGGTCGGGGAAGTTGCCGATGTTGATCCACTGCCGCCAGCATTCCGTTGTCTGCCACATCTTGTCGGCGGCTTCGGAATAGGTCTGGGGTGTCGGGTGCTTGGACCAACTCAACGCGACAAAGACGTCGTCCCCCTCTTTCAACCGGGTGCGCGCCCGCGCCTCCCGGCCCTCGAGTCCGATGCGCAGGTTGGTGGTCAGTCGCAGCGTCGGATAGGCGTCCGGGTTCTTTTTCGCCCGGGCGATGGCCTCGCTGTATGCGTTGGCCGAGTATTCCCAGGTGGCACCGACGCGGTGGTAGTCGAAAGCCGGCTCGCAGCTCATCATCAACTCGACGGTGCCGCTGACGCAGCGCACCGTGCGCAGCAAAATGTGCTCGGCGTCCCAGTCCATCGGGGTGCGACGATGTGTTCGCGACCGCCGCTCGATGTCGTGCCATGGACCCATCACGAGCGCGTCGCGCACGATCATCCAGCCGGTGTGGGTTTGCCAGGTGGTCTCCATGATCAGGCTGCCCGGCAGGTAGCGGCGGGCCGACGGCACCGCTACGCCGTACGGGCCCAGCCGGAAATGCCCGGCGCTGCGGTCCAGGATCGCGCCGAAGATGCTCGGCGAGTCCGGCCGCGGCACGCACAACCACTCCACCGAACCGGTCGGAGAGATCAGGCAGGTCGTCTCACAGTCGGACAGAAACGCGAAGTCCGCGATCGGTGGGAACGGGTTCCGCAGCGACGCGCCCGACGTGTACGGCACCGGCGACGTGATGGTCAGCGGTGTGGCAGCGACCTCATCGGTGGTCTCGTCGGCCGGTTCGGCGTGCAGGACCATGCCGTCATCATCGACCGCCGACCTGCCCGAAGTCCACTCGCGGCCCGGTGTGTCCGACGCCGTTCATGGTCGCCGGGCGTAGCGCGGCGCGTGCTCGGACATCGGCCCGATCGCCACTATCCAGCCGCCCAGCCGGCGCAACGCCGGCAGGCGGCCCACCAACCGCACCCCACGCGAGGGCGGCCGGTCCACGCCGTCGACGGCGACCGCGACCACATTGGCGTGGATCGCCCGCTGCAACGCTTGCAGGATCGCGGTCGGAAACCAGCGGCGTGCCTGCACCCGCGCGAGTTGACCGGTGGATACCCGCCCGGCTCGCAACGGCCCGGCCAGCATGCGCGCCGCGGCCACGGCGTCGGCCACCGCCAGGTTGATCCCGACGCCGGCCACCGGCGACATCGCGTGCGCCGCATCACCGATGAACAGCAGCCCGGGCCGAAACCAGCGCCGAAGCCGATTCACTTGTACGTCGAGCAGCTTCACCTCATCGAACGACGCCAGCGCGGCGACGCGATCGGCCAGCCAGGGAAATTGGTCCACCAGCCTGCGGTGCAGCGCCTCGATACCCTGGGCCCGCAGTGCGGCATCGGATCCCTTGGGAATGATGTAGGCGATCTGGTAGTAGTCGCCCCGGTCAATCAGCACGGTGGCATATCCGGCGCGAAACACCGCACCGAGGCCGCGCGGGTCGTCGGGCCGGCGCGGCAACCGGAACCACCACACGTCCATCGGTGCGCCGAAGCCGCGGGGGACCAGGCCGGTTGCCGAGCGCAGCGTCGACGAACGGCCGTCGCAGGCCACCGTCAGCGTCGCTCGTAGCTGCTTGGTGGTGCCGGTCTCATCCCGATAGACGACCCCGACAACCCGCCCGCGGTCCCTGATGATGTCGATCACCTCGGTATTGCGCAGCAACCGGAAGCTGGGCTCGGCTTCGGCGACAGTGGCCAGCATCTCCAGGAAATCCCATTGCGGCACCAGTGCGATGTGCTTGTGCGCACCAGGTATCCGGCGCAGATCGAGGTCGATCGGAACACCCTGCACCCGGAGATGAACGATCTCGATGCGGTGATACGGGAGCGCGGCGAACCGATGCTGCAGGCCGAGTTCGTCGAGCAAACGCAGCGTGCTGGCATGCACCGTGTCGCCGCGGAAATCGCGCAGAAAATCCGCGTGCCGTTCCATGACTGTGACGTCGACACCGGCACGGGCCAGCAGCAAACCCAGCATCATGCCGGCCGGGCCGCCCCCGGCGAGGACGCAGGTGGTTTCTTCGGGTACCGGAGGCACTCGCTGAGGTTATAGGGTGAGCCCGGTGGACGGCTTCCTCAATTGGTGGGACAGCGTCGAACTGTGGCTATCGGGGCTTGGGTTCGTCCTGCAGACCATCGTGGTGATGCCGGTCGTGCTGGTGTTGGCTTACGTCAGTGCGCTGGTGCTGGACGCGCTGCTGGGTCATGGTATCCGGGGTATCCGGCTGATGCGCCGCGTCCGTCGCACCGGCGAAGAGGTCAGATGAACGGCATGCCGCGATCGCAGGTGACGTTGGTGCTGGTCGCCCTGGTGGTGCTGGTGATCGTCACCTGGTTGCTGACCCGCTGACGAGCAGCCGTTTCTGTTAGGCTTCGCGGCATGTACCCAGCGTCCGGCAACCGCCAGTGCTACGTTCTGGCGCTCATTGCTGTGGGCGATTGCGCTGTGGCCGACGTGCACTGTTGTCGCTGACTGAAATCCCGCACGCGGAGTCGTCGGCGAATACTGAACTTAAGTCTTTCCGTAGCGGCGGGATTCGTTACCCATAAACCCCCGCACGGAAGGGTCGCCAATGCCGCACCACGTCAACCGATGGCGCGTGGTCGTCCTCACAGTGATCGCCGCGGCATGTCACGGAGGTGCCAGCGACGTCGTCGGCGGCGGGCCGACCAATTCGCGCACGAGCATCACACTGGTCGCGTATTCGGTCCCGGAACCTGGCTGGAGCAAGGTGATTCCGGCGTTCAATGCCTCCGAGGAGGGCAAGGGCGTGCAGGTGATCACCTCCTACGGGTCTTCCGGCGACCAGTCCCGCGGCGTTGTCGACGGTAAACCGGCCGACATCGTGAACTTCTCGGTCGAGCCCGACATCACCCGGCTGGTGAAGGCCGGCAAGGTCTCCAAGGACTGGGACAAAGACGCCACCAAAGGCATCCCGTTTGGGTCGGTGGTGACTTTGTTGGTGCGACAGGGGAATCCGAAGAACATCAAAGATTGGGATGACCTGTTACGGCCCGGCGTAGAGGTCATCACACCCAGTCCGCTGAGTTCGGGCTCGGCCAAATGGAATCTGGTCGCGCCGTATGCGGTGAAGAGCGGCGGCGGCCGAAATCCCCAAGCGGGGGTGGACTTCGTCAACCGGCTGGTGAGCCAACACGTCAGGCTGCGCCCGGGCTCCGGGCGCGAAGCCACCGACGTTTTCCTGCAGGGCAGCGGTGATGTGCTGATCAGCTACGAGAACGAGGCGATCGCCACTGAGCGGCAAGGCAAATCGGTCACGCACATCAACCCACCGCAGACCTTCAAAATAGACAACCCGTTGGCGGTGGTGACCACCACCAGCCACTTGGCGGCCGCCACCGCGTTCAAGAACTTTCAGTACACCGAGCAGGCGCAGACGTTGTGGGCAACGGCCGGTTTTCGGCCCGTCGACCCGGCCGTCGCCGCCGAGGTGCGCGACCAGTTCCCGGTGCCGGTCAAGCTGTGGACGATCACCGACCTGGGCGGCTGGGACGTCGTGGATCCGCAACTGTTCGACAAGAACACCGGCAGCATCACCCAGATTTACATGCGGGCCACCGGATGACGACGGCGACTACACCCGATCTGGCCGAGGCGCGCCGCGGCGGGGTGTCACTGCGGGTCGGAGTGGTGACAGTGTGGCTGTCGGTGATCGTGCTGCTGCCGCTGGCCGCGATCGGGTGGCAAGCGGCCGACGGCGGCCGGCGTGCATTTTGGCTGGCGGTCACCTCCAACGCCGCGGTGCAGTCATTCCGGGTGACGCTGACGATCTCAGCCGCGGTCACCGCCGCGAATATGGTGTTCGGCCTGCTGATCGGGTGGGTGTTGGTGCGCGACGACTTCGGCGGCAAGCGACTGGTCGATACGATCATCGATCTACCGTTCGCGCTGCCCACCATCGTCGCCAGTCTGGTGATGCTGGCGCTTTACGGGCCCAATAGCCCGGTCGGGCTGCATCTGCAGCACACTGAGTGGGGAGTGGCGCTGGCACTGGCCTTCGTCACGCTGCCGTTCGTGGTGCGCACTGTGCAACCGGTGCTGCTCGAAATCGACCGCGAGGCCGAGGAAGCTGCGGCGTCGCTGGGCGCCAACAACGTGACGATTTTCATCTCGGTGGTATTGCCGTCACTCACGCCGGCGTTGCTCTCCGGTGCGGGGCTGGCGTTTTCGCGGGCCATCGGTGAGTTCGGCTCGGTGGTGTTGATCGGTGGGGCGGTTCCCGGTAAGACCGAGGTGTCCTCGCAGTGGATTCGCACCTTGATCGAAAATGACGACCGCGCCGGAGCTGCGGCGATATCCATTGTGCTACTGGCTATTTCCTTCACGGCATTGTTGATCTTGCGTATTGTGGGGGCACGTGCGGCTAAACGCCAGGAGCTGGCGGCATGACGACCTCCCCGCGGGTTCGTTACCTTCTCCGCTGTGTTGCGCTCGGTTACATCGCTGCGCTGCTGGCGGCGCCGGTTGCACTGATTTTGTGGCGCGCGTTTTCGCCCGGTTTGGGCCAGTTCTTCGCCTACGTAAGCACTCCTGCTGCGGTGTCCGCACTGCAATTGTCTCTGCTGGTAGTGGCGATTGTGGTCCCATTGAACGTGATCTTCGGTATCCCGACGGCGCTAATGCTGGCGCGCAACCGATTCCGCGGCAAAGGCCTGCTACAGGCGATCATTGATCTGCCATTCGCCGTCTCGCCCATTATCGTGGGAGTGGCGCTGATCGTGCTGTGGGGCTCAGCCGGAGCATTGGGCTTCATTGAGAAGGATTTCGGGCTCAAGATCATTTTCGGGCTGCCGGGCATCGTGCTTGCCAGCGTCTTTGTCACGTTGCCGTTCGTGGTCCGAGAAGTCGAACCTGTGCTGCACGAGTTGGGCACTGATCAGGAGGAAGCCGCCGCAACACTGGGTTCATCGTGGTGGCAGACGTTTTGGCGGATCACGCTGCCGTCGATCCGGTGGGGCCTGACCTACGGCATCGTGCTGACCATCGCCCGTACCCTGGGCGAATACGGTGCGGTGCTCATGGTGTCGTCGAACCTCCCCGGAAAATCGCAAACCTTGACTCTTCTGGTGTCCGACCGCTACAACCGAGGCGCCGAGTACGGCGCCTATGCGCTGTCGACGTTGTTGATGGCGGTATCGGTGGTGGTGCTGATCGTTCAACTGGCACTTGATACCCGGCGCGTCGGCAGGGAGGCGGCATGACAGGTTCGGACGCGATCATCGTGGCGGGCGTGAACAAACGCTACGGCGACTTCATCGCCTTGGACAATGTCGACTTCACCGTGCCCGCCGGTTCGCTGACAGCGTTGTTGGGCCCCAGTGGCTCAGGCAAGTCGACGTTGCTCCGCGCGATCGCCGGTCTGGATGTCCCCGACACCGGAACCGTGACTATCAACGGTCGTGACGTCACCCGGGTGCCGCCGCAGCGGCGCGGCATCGGGTTCGTCTTTCAGCACTACGCCGCGTTCAAGCATTTGACCGTGCGTGACAACGTCGCGTTCGGGTTGAAGATCCGCCGACGGCCCAAGGCCGAGATCGCCACTAAGGTCGACAACTTGCTGGAAGTGGTGGGGTTGAGCGGATTCCAGCGCCGTTATCCCAACCAGCTGTCCGGCGGCCAGCGTCAGCGCATGGCGCTGGCCCGTGCGCTGGCGGTCGACCCGCAGGTGTTGTTGCTCGACGAGCCCTTCGGGGCGCTTGACGCCAAGGTGCGTGAGGAACTGCGGGCCTGGCTGCGCAGGCTGCACGACGAGGTACACGTCACCACCGTCCTGGTCACCCACGACCAGGCCGAAGCGCTCGATGTGGCCGACCGGATCGCCGTGCTCAACAAGGGCCGCATCGAACAGGTCGGTTCGCCGACCGAGGTCTACGACACCCCGGCCAGCGCGTTCGTGATGTCATTTCTCGGCTCGGTGTCCTCGCTGAACGGCACACTGGTTCGCCCGCACGATATCCGGGTCGGCCGCAGCCCCGATATGGCAATCTCCGCCAGCGACGGCGCCGCCGGGTCCACCGGTGTCATCCGTGCCACCGTCGACCGGGTAGTCGTACTTGGCTTCGAGGTCCGGGTGGAACTGACCAGCGCAGCCACCCGTGGTGCGTTCATCGCCCAGATCACCCGCGGCGACGCCGAGGCGTTGGAGTTACGCGAGGGTGACACCGTCTATGCGCGGGCCACCCGAGTGCCGCTGATCGCCGACGAGGACACCGCACCTAGGGCCGATGCTCTGAGGTAACTCGGTTTCGGTGAAGGGTCAGGCCGCGATTTGTTCGGTCACCGCCTGATCGAAGCGGTCCAGCACGGTGTCGGCCACCAGCTGATGGGCTCCCAGCGGCGCAGCCATCGTCGCGCCGGCATCACACGCGAAGTGTCGCACACGGTCGGTCACCCGTCCCGGCGCCAGGAACCACGGCGCGACCACAAGCCGGCGGGCGCCGCGGCGGCGCAGGTCGCCAGCGGCGTCCGTCAGCGACGGGCCGGAGCCGGTCGCGAACGCCGTCGTCGCGCCCGCCCAGCAGGTATCGGCGGCCAACTTCGTCGCCACCCGCGCGGTGCGCGCGTTCGCGGCGGCATGAGTCGAGCCGATCGCGACCACCACGACACCGAGGTCCGTGTTGTGCTCGGAAAGCCCTATGTCGTATAGCATTTCGCGTAGCACGGAGATCAACCTATCGTCTTCGCCGAGCACGTCGGCTTGCCGAACATCGGCGATACCCGCGTTCGCGATCTGGCGGGGCATGTCGATGCGGGCGTGGTAGGCGTCGGCCAGCAGCAGGGGAGTGACGACCGCACCCGGCGTGAGTACGTCGCTCAGGCGAGGGCAGTTCAGCTCGCAGAACGCCACCCGCACATCCAGGCCCGGCCGCCTGCGCCGCACCAGACCGGCGACGGCCCGGGCGTTGGCCGCCGACCGCGGATCTCTGCTGCCATGAGCAGTGAGGACGAGTGCGGTCATGAGGCGTGCAGCCCGCATTCGGTTTTGGACAGTCCCTGCCAGCGCCCGCTGCGCGGGTCGGCGCCCTCAGCCGGTTTGGCCGTGCACGGCGCGCAACCGATCGACGGATACCCTTCGTAGACAAGCGGATTGACCAGCACATCGTTCTCGGCAATGTAGTCGTCGATGTCCTGATCCGACCACGCCGCCAGCGGGTTGATCTTCACCAGCTTGAATGCCTCGTCGAAGCTGATCAGCGGCGCGTTGGCGCGAGTGGGCGCCTCGGCCCGGCGCAGCCCGGTCACCCAGGCCGCATACCCGCGCAGCGCCTTGGACAGCGGCTCCACCTTGCGCAGCCGGCAGCATTCGTTGGGTTCCCGCGAAAACAAGTCCTTGCCCAGCAATTCGTCTTGCTGGGCCACCGTGTGCTCGGGGGTGATGTTGAGCACCCGCACGTCGTAGACCGCTTCGATCGCGTCGCGGGTGCCGATGGTTTCCGCGAAGTGATAGCCGGTGTCCAGGAAGAGCACCGGCACGCCCGGGCGCACCTTGGCCGCCAGATCGACCAGCACCGCATCGGTCATGTTGGAGGCCACCACGTAGTTACACGTCGCCGCGCCGCGCGGCCCGTTGACCCCACCGAAGTTCTCATCGGTCCAGCGCAGCAAGTCGCTGGCGCCGGCACCGTCCAGCTCCGCCGCGCCGCGCACGGCCAGCTCCCGCAGCTGTAGTTCCGTCAAGCCGCTCATCGCAGGTCCGCCTCGTCGGCACGGGCCGCCCAGGTGGCGAACCGCTCGCCCTCATCGCGCTGTTTGACGAAGTTGCGCACCACCCGGTCGATGTAGTCGCTGAGTTCGTCGCTGGTGACCTTGTGCTGGCGCAGCTTTCGGCCGAATCCGCTGTCGGCACCGAGGCTGCCGCCCAGATGTACCTGAAAGCCCTCGACCGACCCGCCGTGGCCGTCGTCGACCATCTGGCCCTTGAATCCGATGTCGGAGACCTGGATGCGGGCACATGAGTTCGGGCAGCCGTTGATGCCGATGCTGATCGGCACGTCGAGCTGGGCGTTGATGTCTTCCAACCGGCGCTCCAGGTCGGGCACCAGCGCCTGGGCACGTCCTCGGGTGTCGGCGAACGACAGCTTGCAGAACTCGATGCCGGTGCATGCCATCAGGTTCTTGCGCCAGTGCGACGGCCGTGATGGCAGCCCGAGAGCATCGAGCTCCGCGACCATCTCGTCGAGCCGCTCGTCGGGCACGTCGAGGATGATCAACTTCTGGTAGGGGGTGAACCGCGCCCGGTTCGACCCCACCCGCTCCATCAGGTCGGCGACCGCCGTCAGGGTGGTGCCCGACACCCGCCCGGCGACCGGCGCGACGCCAACGGCGTTGCGCCCGTTCTTGAGCCGTTGCACGCCGACGTGGTCGATCGGGTGCTTGACGGGTTCGGGGGCCGGGCCGTCGATCAACGGCCGCTTGAGGTATTCGGTCTCGAGAACTTCGCGGAATTTTTCTACGCCCCAGTCCTTGATCAAGAACTTCATTCGGGCCTTGGACCGCAGCCGCCGATAGCCGTAGTCGCGGAACACGGAGGTGACGGCCTCCCACGCGTCGGGGACCTCGTCCAGCGGCATCCAGGCGCCGAGGCGTTGCGCCAGCATCGGGTTGACCGACAGGCCGCCGCCTACCCACAGGTCCAGGCCGGGTCCGTGCTCGGGGTGGTTGACGCCGATGAACGAGATGTCGTTGATCTCATGCGCGACGTCCTGCAGACCCGACACCGCGGTCTTGTACTTGCGGGGCAGGTTCGCGTACTCCGGCTTGCCGATGTAGCGGCGCACGATCTCGTCGAGGGCGGACGAGGCGTCGAGCACCTCGTCGAGCGATTCGCCGGCCACCGGGGAGCCCAGCATGCCGCGGGGGCAGTCGCCGCAGGCCTCGGTGGTCTGCAGTCCGACTTCGGCTAGCCGCCGCCAGATCTCCGGCACGTTCTCGATCTCGACCCAGTGGTACTGCAGGTTCTCGCGGTCGGTGATGTCGGCGGTATCTCTGGCAAATTCGGTCGAAATCGTCCCTAACGTGCGCATCGTGGTTGCCGAATGCGCCTTCCCGTCGGAGCGGACCCGCATCATCAAATACCGCGCCTCGAGCAAGTCGGCGTTCTCGTCGCCGGTCCAGGTGCCGTCGTAGCCCTGTTCACGCTGCGTGTACAGGCCGTACCAACGGAAACGGCCGCGCAGGTCGGTCTTGTCGATGCTGCCGAAACCCTGCTTGGCGTAGATGTTTTCGATGCGGGCCCGCACGCCGAGCGGTTCACCGTCGTACTTGAACTGTTCAGTGGCATTGAGCGGCTCACGCTCACCCAGCGCCCACTGGCCTTCGCTGCGGCCCTTAGCGCGAGGCGGGTCGGGACGGATGGTCGTCACTGTGCGGTCTCCTTCGCGGAGGAGTCGGCTTGGGCCGCGCCAATCCCGGTGGCTGTTCCGGCGGCGCAGATCCGGGAGCCAGCTGGAAGTACAGGTGGGCGGGTCTACGACATCAAGGCAGACAGCGACAGCTGCAAACACGCTTGAGATCGATGTGCCGACGAGCCACCAGGACGATGCGGAACTGGCTGCGGTGGGCGGCGGTCACCCGGCCATTGTGCCATGGATGCCGAAACCCGTCTCTACCGGGGCGAAGTTTTTATCACGATGAGCAAAAAGCCCGAAGACCGGTGTGTCGGTCGCCGAGATACAGGCTTTGGTGCGCCAAACTACCTGCGTGCGCGCTATCGGGCGCGGGCAGGTAGGCGACTGGCATGAGTGACGCGGAAGCTCCGCAAACCGGGGCTCGTGACGAAGAACACAGTGACCCCCCGGCGCGTCGACGCGCGCACATCCGCTGGCTCATCGCCGCGGTGCTCGCGGCCGTGCTTACCGGGGTGGGCGGTTATGCGGGCTGGCTGCAATTCGAGCGACACCAGACAGAGGTCGCTGCCCAGCAGGCACTTGCTGCCGCAGTGAAATACACCGTCGCGCTGACAAATTTCGACAGCCAGGCGATGGACCGCAACATCGCTACGCTGCGCGATGGCGCGACCGGCGAGTTCAAGCGACGCTACGACAAATCCAATGGAGTGCTGCGCATGGTGTTGCTCGACCACCGGGCAACGACGCAAGGTCGCGTCGTCGAATCGGTGGTCAAGTCCGCCAGCACCAACAAGGTCGAGGTTCTGCTGTTTGTCGAGCAATTGGTGAGCAACATCGATGCTCCCGACCCGCAGACCGACTACAGCCTCATCAACATGACCATGGAGAAAGTCAACGGCCGGTGGCTGGCCAGCAAGGTGCAACTCCGATGAAACGTATGGCCGGACTGGCGGCGATCGTGATTGCGGCAGCGTCGATTGTTCCCGTCAGCAACCTCGCATCCGCGGAACCCGTCAACTGGGAGGCCCTTGCCCAATGCGAATCCGGTGGTAACTGGTCGGCCGACACCGGCAACGGTTTTTACGGCGGTCTGCAGTTCAGCCAGGCGACCTGGGAGGCCAACGGCGGCGTTGGTTCACCGCAAAACGCCTCACCTGCCGAGCAGGTCCAGGTGGCGCAGCGGGTTATGGCGACCCAGGGGCCTAAAGCGTGGCCGGGATGCGCGTCTCCCAGTCGTACGGCGGCAGCGCCGGTGGGTTCGCTGAATCACTTGTTGACCTACATGTTCAGCCTCGGCTAGCACAGCTGCCCGCGGCTCGCGCCGTGCGATCATGTGACATGACCGCCTGTCCTGCGCCGACCGTGTTGCCCGACGTGCAGCCGACTCCCGGCGCACCGTTCGGCGTGTACGTGCACGTGCCGTTCTGCCTGACCCGCTGCGGGTATTGCGACTTCAACACCTACACGCCGGCCGAGTTGGGCGGGGTCAACCCGGACGCCTGGCTGCAGGTGTTGGCCTCGGAACTGGAATTGGCGGCCGCGCGGCTGAGCGGCCCGACGGCCGACACCGTGTTCGTCGGGGGCGGGACGCCGTCGCTGCTGGGCAGCGAGCGGTTGTGCGCGGTGCTCGACATGGTGCGACAGCAGTTCGGACTGGCGCCGGATGCGGAGGTGACCACCGAGGCCAACCCGGAGTCGACGTCGCCCGAGCTATTCGCCGCGTTGCGCGCGGCCGGCTACACCCGGGTATCGCTGGGCATGCAGTCGGTGGCGCCGCGGGTGTTGGCCACCCTGGACCGGGTGCACTCGCCGGGCCGGGCGGCGGCCGCGGCCGGGGAGGCGCTGGCCGCAGGCTTCGAGCACGTCAGCGTCGACCTGATCTACGGCACCCCGGGCGAATCCGACGACGACCTGATCCGTTCGGTGGATGCGGCTCTCGACGCCGATGTCGATCACGTGTCGGCCTACGCGCTGATCGTCGAGGAGGGCACCGCCCTGGCGCGGCGCATCCGGCGCGGCGAGCTCGCCCCGCCCGACGACGACGTGCTGGCACATCGTTACGAGTTGGTCGACGCACGGCTGTCCGAGGCCGGCTTGGACTGGTACGAGGTGTCCAACTGGAGCCGCCCCGGCGGGCAGTGCCGGCACAACCTCGGTTACTGGGAGGGCGGCCAGTGGTGGGGTGCCGGGCCAGGAGCGCACAGTTTCATCGGCGCGACGCGCTGGTGGAATGTCAAGCACCCCAACGCGTATGCGCAGCGCTTGGCCGATGCGGCACTGCCGGTGGCCGGTTTCGAGCAACTCGATACCCGCGCCCGGCACACCGAGGATGTGATGCTGAGCATCCGCCTGCGTCGGGGTCTGGCGGTCGACCTGCTCGACGCCGCCGAGCGCGAACGCGCTGCGGCCGCGGTGAGCGACGGGCTGCTGGACCGCGACGGCGAGCGCCTAGTCCTCACCGACCGCGGACGGCTGCTGGCCGACGCGGTGGTGCGCACGCTGCTGGGGTAAGCGCTAAAACGGCGGGGGCTGGTTGCGTTCGGCGACGTGGGCGGCGTTGAGGGCGCGTTCGGCGTCGATCCGGCGTGCACGGTCGTGCTCGCGGGTGAGCCGGCGCGTGGGCATCATGGCGCCGCGGTTGTCGAGTGGCTGTGTTTGCCTTGGGGCAGAAGGTAAGCGCCCGCCACACGCGTCCACGCCTACGTTTCGGCGCCGCGCACTGGGATCACGGCGCCGTGGCGGAGCGAACCATGCCGCGAACGGCGGGTGATCCGGCACCAGCCGCTGCCACCGTCTGACGCCGAACCCATACCGCCGCGGTAGCTATCAGCCACTGCTGGCCGCGCTGCCGGTGCTGTTCGCGAGTTTGCGGCTCAAGCGGTTGCGGCCCGGTGGCACCCGCTGGCCGCCTCACAGCTGAGCCGCGGCCGGATCTGGCGCCTGACCACCCGGCCTCGCTAGAGGGCCAGACCCAGCGCGAGCAGCGCAATCGCGAGAATGGGCAACGTGCCCTGCGTGAGCGCGACCCGGGCCTTGTCTCGCGACGACAGCAGCAGCACCACCGCTGCCAGCGCCATAGAGCCGGTGCCGGCGAACACCAGCGCCGACCCGACCGCTGCTGCACCGACCGCGACGCCCACAATTCCTGCGGTTGTGACCGCGGCCAGGAAGAGGTTGTAAAAACCCTGATTGAAGGCCAGCAACTTCGTTGTCACCGCTTCCTCTTCGCTGGTACCGAAGATGGCACGTGTCCGCGGTGCGGTCCACAGCAGCGACTCGAGCACGAAGATGTACACGTGCAACGCAGCGGCAAGCGCGGCGACGATTAAACCCAAGGTGGTCAATGTTTCCACCGGTTCTCCCTTAGGCGTCGAGTCGACTGGCAATGGCGGCGGCGGTGGGCAGCGAGCCGGTCGTGCTCGCCCCAGATGCCCACGTAGTCGACGCGCGTCGAGACGAAATGGTAGCGCATTCGTTTAGCAGGCGTCGCCGATCGACAAGCACACGCTGAGCGGTCGCCTGCGCCAAGGCTTCCGCGAAGCGCGCAGCTGGGACCCCAAACGATGGAACTCCAGTGCGCCGTTGCACGAGACGTGCTCCAACGTTGGTTGCTGATGGTCAGGTTGCGGCAGAGCGGGTCGAGTTCGAGCTCCGGGTCGGAGATCCGCTGGTGTGTGTCGTCGGCACACAACCCAAAGCCGGGTTGGTGACATCGTCGGGGACGGCGGCATCCCTCCCCTAAAATGCCACACCATGGTCACTTCCGACGAGGCAATCGACGCGATCCGCGGCGCTGGCGGGGCGCGGCCCGGCCAGCGGGCGTTGCACACCAAGGGCAAGCTATACCGCGGCACATTCATAGCAAGCCCGGAGGCCGCCCAACTCTCGCGCGCCGCCCACCTCAATGGCTCGACCGTCCCTGCGCTAATTCGGTTCTCGAGCGGATCGGGCAATCCGGCGCAGCGGGACGGTAGTCCGGGAGTGCGCGGAATGGCGGTGAAGTTAACGCTGCCGGACGGGTCGACCACTGACCTGTCGACACAGACTGCAAAACTGTTCCCGTCGAGTACGCCCGATGGCTTCGTCGCTCTGCTGCGCGCGATGCGTCCCGGTATCGCCGTGCCGGTTCGACTTGCCAAATACGCCGTGACGCATCCGCGCCTGCTGGCGGCGTTGCCCGTTCTGCGCGCCGCGAACAGAGTGCCGGCGAGCTACGCCACCGTCGAGTACCACGGGTTGCACGCCTTCCGCTGGGTGGGCGCTGACGGCAGCGCGCGATTCGTTCGCTACCACCTGATTCCGGCCGCGGGCGAACACTTCCTGTCACGGCCTATCGGGCCGAGGAAGAGCGCGGACTTTTTGTTCGACGAGCTCAACGAGCGCCTCGCGTCGGCCCCGGTGCGGTTCTACTACCAGGTTCAGATCGCGGCGGACGGCGATTCGACCGTCGATCCGTCCAAGCCGTGGCGCAGCACTCAGGCAGTCACCGTCGGCACCCTCGACATCACCGGCATCGACACGGGACGCGAGCATGGTGGCGACATCGTGGTGTTCGACCCCATGCGCGTCACCGACGGCATCGAGCCCTCCGACGACCCAGTACTGCGGTTCCGCACGCACGCCTACTCGGCATCGGTGAAACTGCGCACCGGTGTGGATCGCGGTCCGGAGGCGCCCCCTTGCTGACCGGTGCAGGATATCTTCCGCTCGACCGGTTGCTCCGAGATCTGTGTTGTCACCGACTCGGTCTATGGCGATTGGCTATGACCGATCAATAGCATTGCACCACTGGCGATTTCGTCATTGCTACGAATTGGGTGATGGGCTGGGCTATCGACGAGTGCCTCACACCGATATGGTCCAGGCCGCGCTCGAGATGGTTGTGGCGACGCGGTGACCTGGCCGCCAGGTGGTTGCAATGTTCTCAGGCCAGCCTATAGGCCAATTGCTGCGCGACCCGGGGCAACCGGTCGCGCAAGGCCACCACCAGATGCATCTGCCCTGAGGCCATGCCGTGACTGATACCGTGCGCGGCAGCCACCTGAGCAGCCATCGCATCCCAGTTATCGCATGACCACCGCCCACACTCCGGGGAGCCGCCTTGCACCCGACGGGCCACCAGTTCGCCGATGGTCGCCAGCCGGCGCGCCGACGCCGCCGCCTCCACCTGCGCCCACCCGGTGATCGCCGTCACCACCAGCGAATTTCATTTGGGCCAGTCCGGCCTCCTGTGCGACAGTCCCCACGACCATTGCTCTGCGCTCACCTTGGTGCCAGGCTGACAACATGGCCGCAGAACGTAACGCCCAAGGCTACGTAGACCAGGCGATGGCCGGTCTGGCGGAGCCCCAACCCATGTACAAAGCACTACGCGAGTCGGCACCGGTCTTTCGGTCGCCGCAGGCGGTGGTCCTCACCCGCCTTTCCGACATCGAGATGGCACTCAAGCACACCGAGCTGTTCTCGTCGAACATGGATGCGGTCGATCTGGGCAACCTGCGGCCGCTGATCCCGCTGCAAATCGACCCGCCCGAACACGCGAAGTACCGCCGCATTCTCGACCCGCTGTTCACCCCGCGTGAGATGGCCCGGCGAGAGCCGGAGGTCACCAAGCTGGTCAACGAGATGATCGACGCCTTCGCCGATCGGGGCGAATGCGACTTCCACGCCGAGTTCGCGGTGCCCCTGCCGTGCACGGTGTTCCTGCAGCTACTCGGCCTACCGCTGGAGGATCTCGACAAATTCCTGGTCTGGAAGGACCAGGTGATCCGCCCGGAGGGCGTGCAGGGCTTCGACAAGCACGGCGAAGCGGCGGCACCGGCGGCGCGACAGATCTACGACTACTTCGAACGCGCCATCGACGACCACATCACCAACCCGCGCGACGACGTGCTGTCGGAATTGATCGCGGCCGAGGTGGAGGGACAGCCGCTGTCGCGCGAGGAGTTGCTCGACATCTGCTTCCTGTTCCTCATCGCGGGGCTGGACACCGTCACCGACTCGCTGGACTGCTTCTTCGTGTACTTGGCGCGCCATCCCGAGCACCGTCACCAATTGATCGAGCAACCCGACGTCCTGCCGAGTGCGATCGAAGAGCTGTTGCGCTGGGAGACACCGGTTCCCGGAGTCGCTCGCGTCGCCATGCAAGACGTCGAGGTCGGCGGATGC
>NZ_JBOHHI010000049.1:0-28167 GCF_050700595.1 Mycobacterium sp. | reverse complement strand
GGTCGGCATTGAGGTCGAGGTAGTTGATGTCGGCCACGGTGCCGTTCGGGCTGAAGATCTCATAGATCACCACCTTGGGGTTGAACGGCTTGGTGTCTTCGAACTTGACGGACGAGCCCCCGGCGTTTCCGTGCGCCCCGAAGTACCCACGCACCCGGTACACGGTGAACCCGCCGACCACGATGACCATCACGATGATCAACGGCAGCCACACGCGTTTGAGAACGCCGAACATTCGAAAACCTCGCCCTCTGGTCGCCAGCCTCTGGCCGCTGATAAGTTCCCGCCCATCGCTACACCGGGTCGTTCAGCGATACGGCTCGGTCAGCGTCATATGTGCCTCCATCCTCAGCGGGGCCCGAAACTCAACTAATTAGCTTATGTGTAACCTTAGCTACTCTAATCGGAACAGGCGTCTGACGGAAACCGGGTAACGAGGGGAATCGATGAACTGGTTGGTTTGGCGAAATGGCGGCTCCGACCCCGCTTTGCGGGTTACGCGAGACCGGACCACGAGTCGGATCAGGAACGGTACTATCCCGGTCATGAAGGCAGCCAAGCTCGTCCCCATCGCCGCCATCGCCGTCGCGGTCGGCCTGGCTGCGCCGGCGTACGCCGACGTCGACACCGATTTCGATAATCAGATCAATACCTACGGCATCTATGGCCCGCACGACTACAACCCCTACCTGGCCAAGATCGCCTGCCGACGGTTGGGTGACGGCGTCGACCCCGACGCTGCCGCATCCGCTCACTATCTCTCCCACAACCTCCCAAGAGGCACCACCCAGGTGCAGACGTACCAGTTCCTGGGCAGTGCCATCAGCTTCTACTGCCCCGAACTCTCACCCAAGCTGCAAAACATTCCGGCTACCTAACCCGACCTAGTTCTCGCGCGGCACAACCCCGCGGGGCAGTGTCAACGGCAGGTCGTTGTAGGTGGCGATACCCGGTGTCGCGGCAACGACCGCGGGGATCGCGTTGATGGTGGGCATCGTGGTCATGATGTGCCCGAGCGTCATGAAGTCGGCGATCGTTTCGGCCTGGAAATCCGGCGGCGGCAAAAAGCCGACGGTGGTCTTCACGCTCGGCCGCCCGTCGACCTGGATCACCCAGCCGTCCTGGTCGATCTTCCAGTCCGGGTCGAGCGTCTGACCCTTGCGCCACCGGACGTTGAGCTCGACGACGGTCTTGTCACCGACCACACCCTGCCAGCTCGCCTGCACCCCGGCGACGCAGCCGGCCCCGATGGTCCAGGAGCCGAGGTCGAGGTCGGCGGTGGTTTGGGCGTATTCGGCCTGGCAGTGTACGTCGTCGAGCTCAATGCCGAGCGCATCGGCGACCAGTCTCACCGCCTCGCCGAATACCGCCGTGCCCTGCGCCGTCATCGCCGGCAGGTCGGCGTGATCGATCGGTTTGCCGAAGCCCACCGGTAGCTCGGTCGCCGGTGAGTCATAGAACGTGGTGTCGGCAGCCTCGTTGACGGTGATCTTGTCGACCCGATCGCACACCATCGCCGACACGATGGCGAGCAACTCGGCGAAGCCGGGGCTGACCCCCGCCCCGAAGATGGTCGCGCCGCCGCGTTGACAGGCTTCCGCGATGCGGTCACGACCGGCGCCGAGGTTGTGTCCGGTGATGAACGAGGCCGTCGCCACCACATTTGCGCCGGACGACAAGATGCGCACCAGCTCGTCGGCGTCAACCCACATCGGGTTGTAGACGACGCAGTCCGGTTTCAGCGCGAGCAGCGCGTCGACGTCGTTGGTGGCGCCGACCCCCAGCGGACCGATACCGCACAGCGCACCGACGTCGCGGCCGACCTTGTCCGACGACCATGCGTAACAGCCGACGAGTTCGAACATTGGGTTCGCGGCGATCGCCCGCACCGAACTCTTCCCGACATTTCCCGTTGTCCACTGGACGACCCGATAGCTGTTGGGCACTCGCTCAGCATAGGTCCAAAGGGCGGTGTCATGGGCGGCTAATCGTCGACAGTGACGCCACCACCCGAGGGCCTGCGCCGACGCGCCGACTTGCCGGTCGGGCGGCGATTGCGCAATCCCCCGCCGGAGGTCTCGGCGGCGACGGTGTCCTCGGCGGTGGCCTCGGTCTCGGCGGTGGCCTCGACGGTGGCGTCGGTCTCGGTCTCCACGGTCTCGGCCTCCACGGCCTCGGTCTCGTCGAGTTCGGTCGCCTCGGCTTCTTCGGCCGCGGCGGCTTCGGGTTCTTCCTCCTCGGTGCCCTTCTTGCGGCGCTTGCGCCGTTTCGTCTTCTTCGGCTTGAGCGGTTTGGGTGGCGGCGGCGGAAGCTCGGCCACAAACGACAGGTAGAACCCGAAGATGCCGAGCACAGCGATCGCGGCGGCAGCTCCGTAGATCCCGAACAACCACCGGCCGGCGATGTCCAGGCTCAGCCAGATCTCGCTAATCGCGGTGCCGGTGATCAGCACACCCGCAAGCGTGTGCGCCACGACCGACCAGGTCCGCAGGCGCAGCGCCAGCAACGGGGTACCGTACTCGGGCTTGCGGGTCCGCAATAGCGTGAACACCACCGGCAACGCGGCCAGCGCGATCACCACACCGGCCACGATCCGCAGCGCCGTGCCCAGGGTGTGTGTGGTCTGACCCGTCAGCTCGGGCCCGCGCGGAAGCACGAAAAAGAAATAGAGAGCACCGGCAACCAGCGCGAACGACGCATGCCACAGGGTGGCTACCGTGCGCCCCATACCCCTCCTCCAGGTGCGAGATCAAACGCGGAGGATGCGGGATTTGAACCCGCGAGGGCTGTTAACCCAACCCGCGTTCCAGGCGAGCGCCATAGGCCACTAGGCGAATCCTCCGTCGGCCATGGTAGCCGAGCCCATCAGCGTCTCGTGATTGCCGCGGTACTACACTCGCGGTGGACCCCGCGCGGCGTTCACCCTGTGAACTCCCCCAGGGCCGGAAGGCAGCAAGGGTCAACGGGCTCTAGCGGGTGCGCGGGGTCCCCCATACCCAACCGACCGGCCCCCACGGCAATGACGGTGAAAGGCGCATGGTGTCGTTCGCCTCCTTCAGCACGCTGCGCTCTACGGAACTCGAGGCTGCCCACGCGCGCCACCGGCAGGAGTATGCCGAGCTGCAGGCCCTGAAACTGACTCTGGATCTCACCCGCGGCAAGCCGTCGGGCGAACAGCTCGACCTGTCCAGCGCACTGCTGAGCCTGCCCGGCGAAGACTTCCGCGACGCGGAGGGTACCGACACTCGTAACTACGGCGGCCTACACGGCTTGCCGGAGCTGCGGGCCATCTTCGGTGAGCTGCTCGGGATTGGCGTGCCCAACCTGATCGCGGGCAACAACTCCAGCCTGGAGCTGATGCACGACGTGATCGTTTTCTCGATGCTCTATGGCGGGGTGGACTCGCCGAGACCTTGGATAAAAGAGCAAGACGGCATTAAATTCCTTTGCCCCGTCCCCGGCTACGACCGGCATTTCGCGATCAACGAGACGATGGGCATCGAGATGATCTCGGTCCCGATGCGCGAGGACGGCCCGGACGTCGACCTGATCGAAGAACTGGTCGCCGCCGATCCGGCGATCAAAGGCATGTGGGCGGTGCCGGTGTTCGCCAACCCGACCGGGGTGACCTACTCCTGGGAAACGGTCCGCCGGCTCATCCAGATGCGCACCGCCGCAAGCGATTTCCGGTTATTCTGGGATAACGCGTATGCGGTGCACACCCTGACGCTGGACTTCGTCCGCCAAGTCGACGTGCTGGGGCTGGCCGCCGCGGCGGGCAACCCCAATCGGCCGTACGTCTTCGCGTCGACGTCGAAGATCACCTTCGCGGGCGCCGGTGTCAGCTTCTTCGGGGGGTCGCTGGGCAACATCACCTGGTATTTGCAGTACGCGGGCAAGAAGTCGATCGGTCCGGATAAGGTCAACCAACTGCGGCATCTGCGCTTTCTCGGCGACGCCGACGGTGTCCGCCTGCAGATGCGGCGTCAGCAGCAGATCCTGGCGCCGAAATTCGCGCTGGCTGCCGAGATCCTGGACCAGCGGCTGGGCGAATCCAAGATCGCGTCGTGGACCGAACCCAGGGGCGGCTACTTCATCAGCCTCGACGTGCTGCCCGGCACGGCGCGGCGGACCGTCGCATTGGCCAAGGACGCCGGCATCGCGGTTACCGAGGCGGGCGCGTCGTTCCCGTACCGAAAAGATCCGGACGACAAGAATATTCGGATCGCACCGACGTTTCCGCCCATACCGGACCTGCGCGACGCGATCGACGGGCTGGCGACCTGCGCACTGCTGGCCGCGACCGAGTCCTTGCTGAAATCCAGTGTGAGCTGAGGGCTTCGAGTGTGCGTTGAGGGTGGATATTCGCAAAAAATCCCGGCTTACGTACACACTCGGCGCCGTGAATACACCCTCGGTGCCCAGCTGAGCCGTCGTCACCGGCCGGCGGTAGCCTGCTGACCGTGGCGCTCTACCGCAAGTACCGACCGGCGACCTTCGCCGAGGTGGTGGGCCAGGAGCACGTCACCGAACCGCTGTCGAATGCGCTGGCGGCGGGCCGGATCAACCACGCGTATCTGTTCTCCGGCCCGCGCGGCTGTGGCAAGACGTCGTCGGCGCGCATCCTGGCCCGGTCGCTGAACTGTGCGCAGGGGCCGACGGCCACCCCGTGCGGTGTCTGCGAGTCGTGCGTGGCGCTGGCGCCCAATGGGCCGGGCAGCATCGACGTCGTCGAACTGGACGCCGCCAGCCACGGCGGCGTGGACGACACCCGCGAGCTGCGCGACCGCGCGTTCTATGCGCCGGCCCAGTCGCGCTTCCGGGTGTTCATCGTCGACGAGGCGCACATGGTGACCACGGCGGGATTCAACGCGCTGCTGAAGATCGTCGAGGAGCCGCCCGAACACCTCATTTTTGTGTTCGCCACCACTGAACCGGAGAAGGTGCTGCCGACCATCCGGTCGCGCACGCATCACTATCCGTTCCGGCTGCTGCCGCCGCGCACCATGCGGGCACTGATCGAGCGGATCTGCGCCCAGGAGGGCGTCCTCGTCGACGATGCGGTGTACCCGCTGGTGATCCGGGCCGGCGGCGGGTCCCCCCGCGACACGCTGTCGGTACTCGACCAACTGCTGGCCGGCTCGGAAACCGGCCCCGACGGCGATCGTATCGGCTACCAGCGGGCGCTGGGGCTGCTGGGTGCCACCGACGTCGCGCTGATCGATGATGCTGTCGACGCACTCGCGGCAGGCGATGCCGGTGCGCTGTTCGGGGCGGTGGAGTCGGTGATCGACGCCGGCCACGACCCACGGCGGTTCGCCACCGACTTGCTGGAGCGGTTCCGTGATCTGCTTGTGCTGCAGGCAGTTCCGGATGCTGCCGCACGTGGCGTGGTGGATGCACCGGAGGACGTGCTGGATCGGATGCGCGATCAATCGGCCCGGCTGGGACCGGCAACGCTGACCCGCCACGCCGAAGTGGTGCAGGCCGGACTGGGTGAGATGCGCGGTGCGACGGCACCCCGGCTGCTGCTCGAGGTGATCTGCGCGCGGCTGCTGTTGCCGTCGGCCAGTGATGCCGAAGCGGCGCTGCTGCAACGCCTCGAGCGGATCGAGACCAGGCTGGACATGTCCATTCCGGCCGCCGAGCCTGCCGACCGGCCCAGGCAGCGGAGCCCGCAGCCCAAAACACCGGAGCCGGAGCCCATTCCGGCTCCCGCACCCGCCGCCAACCCGGGCGAACCCGACGCAGCTACGGTGCGAACCTTGTGGCCGACAGTGCGCGACAAGGTCCGCCGACGCAGCCGCACCACCGAGGTGATGCTGGCCGGTGCCACCGTGCGCGCGGTCGAAGGCGACACCTTGGTGCTGACTCACGAATCAGCGCCGCTGGCCAAGCGACTCTGCGAACAGCGCAACGCCGACGTCATCGCCGAAGCGCTCAAAGATGCGCTGGGTGTCAACTGGCGGGTGCGCTGCGAGCCCGGCACACCGTCGGCCGACGACGGAAATCCCGCTCAGTCCGCAGAGGAGGAAAGCATGCTGGCCGAGGCGGGACGCGACGAGTCCCCGGCACCGCGTCGCGACCCCGAAGAGGCCGCACTCGAGTTGCTGCAGAACGAACTGGGAGCCCGCCGCATCGATGAGTGAGACAACCACATGCGCGATCATCGGCGGCGGTCCCGCGGGAATGGTCCTCGGGCTGTTGTTGGCCCGGGCCGGTGTGGAGGTCACCCTGTTGGAGAAGCACGCCGACTTCTTGCGTGACTTCCGCGGTGACACCGTGCATCCGACCACGATGCGGCTGCTGGACGAGTTGGGGTTGTGGGACCGCTTCGCGGCGTTGCCCTATAGCGAGATCCGCAAGGCAACGTTTGAAGCGAACGGGCGCCCGGTGACCTACGTCGACTTCGGGCGTTTGCGGCAACCGCACCCATTTGTCGCGATGGTGCCGCAGTGGGATCTGCTGAACCTGCTCGCCGAATCCGCCCAAGCCGAGCCGGGCTTCACCCTGCGCATGCGCGCCGAAGTCACCGGGCTGCTGGCCGACGCGGGTCGGGTTACCGGTGTGCGCTACCAAAGCCCTACGGGATCCGGTGAACTGCGGGCCGAGTTGACCGTGGCCTGCGACGGCCGTTGGTCGATCGCTCGTCAGGAGGCCGGGCTGAAGGCGCGCGAATACCCGGTGAACTTCGACGTGTGGTGGTTCAGGCTGCCCCGCGACGGCGTCGCGGAATTCTCCTTCTTGCCCCGCATCGGACCCGGCAAGGCCCTCGCAGTCATTCCGCGGGAGGGCTATTCCCAGATTGCTTATCTAGGGCCCAAGGGCACCGACGCCCGGTTGCGGGCGCGAGGTATCGACGTGTTTCGCCGTGACATCGCCGAACTCGTGCCCGAGGCAGCCAAATCGGTGGACGCGCTGAAGTCCATGGATGACGTCAAGCATCTCGACGTGCGGGTTAATCGGCTGCGGCGCTGGCATACTGATGGATTGCTGTGCATCGGCGATGCCGCGCATGCGATGTCGCCGCTGGGAGGTGTCGGCATCAACCTGGCGGTCCAAGACGCCGTCGCGGCCGCGACATACCTCGCCGGACCCCTGCGACGGCACCGGGTCACCAACCGAGACCTGGCCGCTGTCCGCCGCCGCCGAGCCTTGCCCACCGCGGTAACGCAATTGGTGCAGCGAGTGTTGCACCGGCTACTTGGTCCGATCCTTCGAGGCGAAAACCCCAGGCCGCCAACGGCACTGCTCAGCGTGATCGAATGGCTACCGTGGCTGTCAGGAGTGCCCGCCTACTTTGTCGGCGTCGGGGTCCGGCCCGAGCACGCACCCGCATTCGCGCGTCGCGATGCCGGCAGCTAGGGGCGCCACCAGGGCCGCAGTGGTACGCCGCCGTCGCGGCCCCGGTTGTCAAGATTAACCGCGAGCACGTGATGCAGCTGAAGCGTGTTCTGTTCGAAGCCGACTCGCGAGGCTGCCATGTACAGACCCCACACCTTGGCGATCGGCAGGCCTACCTCGGCGACCGCCTCGTCCCAGTGCGCCACCAGATTGCGGCACCAGTCGCGCAGCGTCATCGCGTAGTGGTGCCGGAAATTCTCCTCGTGCAGCACCTCGAAACCGGTCTCCTGGACTTCGGTGACGATGCGCCCCGAGCCGGTCAACTCACCATCGGGGAAGACGTAGCGGTCGGTGAATCCACCTGCGCGGTAAGTTGATCTGTTGTCGGGGCGGGTGATGCAGTGGTTGAGCAGCAGACCGCCGGTGCGCAATTTCGACTTGACGAAGCCGAAATACGCCGGGTAGTTCTTGACGCCGATGTGCTCGGTCAGCCCGATCGACGAGACGGCGTCGAACCCGGTCTCGGCGACGTCGCGGTAGTCGGAGTGCCGCACCTCGGCGAGGCCGGCCAGCCCCTCGGCCTCGATCGCCTGCTGCGCCCAGGCGGCCTGCTCGGCGGACAGCGTCGCACCGATCGCGCGGACACCGTGACGGGCGGCGTGGCGCACCATGCCGCCCCAGCCGCAGCCCACATCGAGCAGCCGGTCGCCGGGTTGCAGCCGCAGCTTGTCGAAGATCAGCCGGTACTTGTTCTCCTGCGCCTCCTCCAGCGTGGCCTCGGGGTCGGGGTACACCGCGCAGGTGTAGGTCATCGACGGGCCGAGCACCCACTCGTAGAAGGTGTTGGAGACGTCATAGTGGTGGTGGATCGCCTCGGCGTCGCGGGTCTTGCTGTGCCGCAGGCCCTCGGCGATGCGGCGCCACCGGGGCAGCACCTCCAGCGGCGGCGGTGGCACCGGCATCAGTCGCTGGAACCCGATCGAACGCACGACGTTGGCCAGCACTCGCGGCGACGGCCGCTTGAAATCCATCTTGTCGGCCAGCACTTTGAGCAGCTCGTACGGATCGCCGGGGTGGACGCCGTGCGCGGTGAGGTCGCCCGAGACGTAGGCCCGGGCCAGTCCGAGCTCACCGGGGGCGGTAGCCAGGTAGGTGGTGCCGCGCGGGGTCAGCAGATCCAGGCCCAGCACTGCGTCGTCGGGGCCGGCGGTGCTGCCGTCGTAGGCGGTGAACCTCAACGGCTGCCGGCCGCTATCGGTGAGGATCGCCAGGATCTCGGCCAGGCTCAACTTGCCCCTGGTGGTGGGGGGGCGTTCCTTGACGGTTGTCATCGTCGTTGTACCGCCTTTGCGTAGAGGTCGAGGAGACGCGAGTCCGGGTCGTAGGTTTTCTTGACCGTTTTGTACGTTTCCCCGCCGTAGAGGTCGTCGAACTCCTCGCGGGTGTAGTAGGAGTCCGAGTACAGCGACTTGTGGCCGTCGAGCGCACCGACCTTGGCTTCGATCAGCCGGTTCGTCGCGCCCTCGTCGGGGCCGACCGGTACCGACGACCAGAACCCGACGTTGACGTAGGTATGGCCCGACCGCAGCGGATACAGCGGCCAGCCGCCCCGGTCGCGCACCCGCAGCGGGCACAGCCAAATCGGCGTGATCGGCACGGCGTCGAGGAACCACTCCAAAAACTCGGCCGTTCGCTCGATCGACACCTCGATGTCTTGCACCACCCGTTCGCGTGGCGGGCGTTCGTTGCGCTTTTCGATCCGGTCCGCGATGCCGAAGCGTTGATCGAGGGCCACCAGCTTCCAGTACACGCTGCTGTGCCGGTAGCGCCGCGGCCACCACCGCCTGACGCGGGGATTCTGCGCGCCGAACGAGCGCGAACACCAGAACCAATCGGTGTCCCAACGCCAGAGGTAGTCGTGCGTCGTCAACCGGTCTTCTTTGACCCCGGCGTCGTGCCGAATTGAGCGGTAATAGATCTGCTGCCCGGTGTAGTCGCTCACCGGGCCGGGCGTGGTGGTCCGCACCCCAACGCACAGGTAGCTCTCGTCGGCGCCGAACACCACACCATCGAGGTAGTCGACCGGGACGCCGTCGAACCCGCCGGTGTCGATGATGCGGTCCATGGCCGCCACCATGTCGGCGAGCGTGTGAAACCGGACGTGTCGAAGGGCCACGAACGGTGTGACCGTTTCCAGCTCGATTCGTAGCCGGGTTGCATAGCCAAGCGTGCCGTAGGAATTCGGAAACGCCCGATACAAGTCCGGGTGTTGGTGCGGCGACACGGTGAGCAACTCGCCGGCGCCGGTGAGGATGTCCATCTCCAGCACCGACTCGTGGGGCAGGCCGTTGCGGAAGGACGCCGATTCGATGCCCAAGCCGGTGACCGCACCGCCCAAGGTGATGGTCTTGAGCTGCGGGACCACCAGTGGGGACAGGCCATAGGGCAGGGTCGCGGCGACCAGGTCTTCGTAGCTGCACATGCCGGCCACGTCCGCGGTGCGCGCATCTGGGTCGACCGAGATGACGTTGGTCAGGCCCGATGTGTCGAGGCCGGGCGCGTCGCGTCTGGTGCGGGCGCGAAACAAATTCGACGTGGGTTTGGCAAGCCGGACGGACGCCGTCGAGGGAATCGACCGATAACTTGTCAACAGCCGCTCGACGCCCGCCTGGTGAGTCTCCAGTGCAGTTTGCGGAACAGGCACCACATATACCCTAGTCCCCGACGGCAGCCCCTGCACCGCGCGGGACGCAGTAGTCAGCACATCCACAGCAAAGGAGTATTACCTGATGGGACAGGTCAGCGCAGCGAGCACGATCTTGATCAATGCCCAGCCCGAGGCCGTCCTGGCTGCGGTGGCCGACTACCAGAACGTCCGCCCGAAAATCTTGTCCGAGCACTACCGCGACTACCAGGTACTGCAGGGCGGTCAGGGACAGGGCACGGTCGCCAAGTGGAAGCTGCAGGCCACCAAATCCCGGGTTCGCGACGTGCAGGCCAGTGTCGACGTCGCCGGCCATGCCGTCATCGAGAAGGACGCCAACTCGACGATGGTCACCAACTGGACGGTGGCGCCGGCCGGCCCCGGTTGCAGCGTCACCGTCAGGACCACGTGGACCGGCGCCGGCGGGGTCAAGGGATTCTTCGAGAAGACGTTTGCACCGCTGGGGCTGAAGAAAATCCAGGCCGAGGTGCTGGCCAACCTGAAGAACGAACTGGAGCGCTAACTGTTCGGGGTCTGGGCCTGGCCGCCCAGGAAACCCGCGATACCGCGGACCACGGCGTCGGCGTACTTCTGTCGGCCCGCGGGTGTCTCCATCAGCGCCGAGTCGGCCGGGTTCTTCATGTTGCCCAGCTCGACGAGGACCGCCGGATACTGGGCCAGATTCAGCCCGGCCAGGTCCGAGCGCCCGTACAGTCCGTCCTGGCCGATGTAATTGGCCGGCGGAATGCCGGAGGCCTGCAGCTGGTCGCGCATGATCCGGGCGAGCTGTACCGACGGGCCGGCCTGCACCTGGTTGAGCGGTGGCGCCGAGTAGTTGACGTGGAATCCCCGCCCGGTGGGCGGGCCGCCGTCGGCGTGGATGGACACAATCGCATTGGGGCGCAGCGCGTTGGCCATCTCGGCGCGCTGGTCTACGCAGGGGCCCACCGCGTTGTCGTTGCCGCGAGACATGGCCGTCCGGGCGCCCAACGCGTTGAGCGCCGCGCGAATGCGCAGTGTGGTGTCCCAGGTGAAGGTGTGCTCCGGGTAGCCGTCGTTAGTTGACGTTCCGCTGGCCTGGCAGTCCTTGGTGCCACCGCGGCCGGTGGGCACCTGCCGGCTGATGGATGCGTCGTTGGCACCGTTGTGACCGGGGTCGAGGAACACGGTCATCCCGGCGATACTGGCCGGGACTGCGGCCGCTGGCGTCGGGGCAATCATGAACACAGTCGCGATCCCGACACAGAGGCAAACTGATACGCGCACGGCGTCACCGTAGCTCGGGGCCGTCTACGCTTAAAGTTTCGAACCGCCGCGAAACCAACTCGAGATCAAGACGCAAGGGGATTGTCATGCAACCCGAAGGCCAGCCCGACATGTCGGTGTTGCTCGCGCAGGCGCAGCAGATGCAACAACAGTTGATGGCCGCCCAGCAGCGCCTCGCCGACTCCGAGGTGCACGGCAAGGCCGGCGGCGGTCTGGTGGAGGTCATCGTCAAGGGCAACGGCGAGGTGGTGGCGGTCAAGATCGACCCCAAGGTCGTCGACCCGGATGACGTCGAGACCCTGCAGGATCTGATCGTCGGTGCGCTGGCCGACGCGTCCAAGCAGGTCACCGCGATGGCGCAGGAGCAACTGGGCCCGTTGGCCGGCGGGATGGGTAACGCGCTGGGCACGCCGGGGTCCTGACTTGGACCGAGATGTTTGAGGGACCTGTCCAGGATCTGATCGACGAGCTCGGCAAGCTGCCGGGTATCGGGCCGAAGAGCGCGCAGCGCATCGCCTTCCACCTGTTGTCGGTCGAACCGGCCGATATCGACCGTCTCACCGTGGTGCTGGCCAAGGTGCGCGACGGCGTGCGGTTCTGCGCGGTCTGCGGCAACGTCTCCGACGAGGAGCGCTGCCGGATCTGCGCGGACTCGCGCCGCGACGGCTCGCTGGTGTGTGTCGTCGAGGAGCCTAAAGACATCCAGGCTGTGGAGCGCACGCGGGAATTCCGCGGCCGCTACCACGTGCTGGGCGGCGCGTTGGATCCGCTGTCCGGGATCGGTCCCGAACAGTTGCGGATCCGCGAGTTGCTGAACCGCATCGGTGAACAGGTCGACGGGGTGGACATCACCGAGGTGATCATCGCCACCGACCCGAATACCGAAGGCGAGGCGACGGCCACCTATCTGATGCGGATGCTGCGCGACATCCCCGGGTTGACCGTGACACGGATCGCCTCCGGGTTGCCGATGGGCGGGGATCTGGAGTTCGCCGACGAGTTGACCCTCGGCCGCGCCTTGATTGGCCGCCGCGCGATGGCCTGAACCGGTCTTGCGCCGACTGCGCCGCGACACTTAACCAGTTGCGAAGACACGCCGACGTGGCTCGCAGTGGATTAAGTCTGGGCGAACTTGTCAGTCGGCCATGACAGCGTTCGCCCATGGATGACGTGTTCGTGGGGAGCGAGGCGGTACGGCAGGGCAGGCTGAGGCCCTATCAGCTCCGAGCAGGGTTTCGTGCGATCTATCCCAACGTTTACCTGCCGGATTATCAGACGCCATCGCTGCGAACGCGGACGGTCGCGGCGTGGCTATGGTCGGGCCGCCGCGGAGTCCTGGCCGGGCTTGCTGCGGCAGCACTGCATGGCTCGAATTGGATCGACGACGACGAACCGATCGAGTTGATCTGGCGTAACCCACATCCGCCGGCGGGCGTAATCACCCGCAATCAACGAGTCGAGGACGACGAGCTCACCCGTGTCGCCGGCCTGCCGGTCACCACATTAGCGAGGACAGCATTTGACCTGGGCCGACAGCTACCGACTGGAGAGGCGGTGGCGCGACTCGACGCGCTGATGCGGGCCACTCCGTTCTCAACCGAGGAGGTGTTGTTGCTGGCCAAGCGCTATCCGGGCGCCCGAGGGCTGCGGCGAATACGGACCGTCTTACCGTTGGTCGATCCTGGCGCCGAATCACCCAAAGAGACGTGGCTGCGGCTGTTGTTGATCCAGGCGGGGCTGCCTGCGCCGACGACCCAGATACCGGTGCATGAGAACTGGCTGCTGGTCGCCCTGCTGGATATGGGATGGGAGAAGTACAAGGTCGCGGCCGAGTACGACGGCGACCACCATCGCAGCGACCCCAGGCAGTACCGGAAGGACCAGCGGCGGCTGCGCAAGCTGGAAAGGCTCGGCTGGATCGTCATCCGGGTGATCGCCGGGGACAGGTACGACGACATCGTGCAGCGGGTATGTGACGCACTCACCCGTCGGGGATACCGCCAGACTTAAACCACTGCGACACTCGTCGGCGTGTCGTCGCAGACATTTAAGTGTCGCCGAGGACCTTAGGCCCGCAGCCGTTCTCGGCGCAGCAACTCCACCTCGGGCAGCTCCAACGGCGCGAGCTCGCCCACCACCCGCGCCAGCAGCAGATCGGCCAGCTCCGGGTTCCGTGCCAGGCATGGACCGTGCATGTAGGAGGCGATCACGCTGCCCTGTACGACGCCATCGAAGCCGTCGCCGGCCCGGTTGCCGGACCCCTTCGTCACCACGCCCAGCGGCGAGGCAGCCGGACCGAGCACCGTGCCGCCGCGGTGGTTCTCGAAGCCGGTCAACGGCGCCGCCAGCCCGGCCGGCAGCGGCCTGCTGACCACCTCCCCGATGGTGCGGACCTGCTGCGGTGAGGTCGTCACGTCGAGCAGGCCCACGCCGTCGACGCGTTCCCCCGATGACGTCTCATACCAGCACCCGAGCATCTGGATGGCCGCGCAGATCGCTAACACCGGCGCGCCCCGCGCCGCGGCGCGCTGCAGTCCCGGATGCTCGACGAGATGCCTGGTCGCCAGCCGCTGCGCGTAGTCCTCGGCGCCGCCGAGTGTGTAGAGATCCAACGCCTCGGGGACCGGGTCGGCCAGCGTGATCTCGACGATCTCCGCGGCGATGCCGCGCAGATGCAGCCGCTGCCTCAGCACCAGCGCGTTGCCGCCGTCGCCGTAGGTGCCCATCACGTCGGGCAGCACCAGCCCGATGCCGACCGTCACCGTGAGCGTTCCAACCTGCGCTGCAGCTGCAGGAACGCGGTGTAGTTGGCGACGACCTCCACCCGCCCGGGGGGACACGACGCAATCGCCGCCACCGTGTCGTGCACGAGCGTGTGCCGCACATCGGCGTACCCGAGCCGCACCGCCAGATCCGTGCCACGCTCGCCCGCGGCCACCACCGGAACCCCTTCGAAGTGTTCGAAGCGCACGTCCCACAGCCAGGACAGATCCTCCCCGTCGGGCACCCGCCCGTTGACCGAGATAACGACCGCGGCGGCGTGCTTGTCCACCATCGACAGCGCCTCCTGCCACCCGGCCGGATTCTTGGCCAGCAGCATCCGCACGGTGTGTTCGCCAACCTGGACGATCCGGTACCGACCCGCGACCTCGTCGACCCCGGACACGGCCGCCACCGCGGCCGCCGGATCGGCCCCCAGTGCGACGGCGGCGGCCACGGCCTGGGCGGCGTTGCCGCGATTCACCGCCCCGGGCAGTGCCGGCCGCATCGGCAACACCAACCCGTTGGGCCCATAGAGCCGCTCGTCGTCGAACCACCAGTGCGGGCTGGGTCGCTTGAAGTCCGTGCCGGCCGAATACCAGTGTTCTTTGTCGCGAACGATCACTTCGCCGCTGCGCGGGCAGCTCACCGAGTCGGCCGACCAGCCGCCGCCCGCCGCCACCCACACCACATCGGTGCTGTCGTAGGCGGCCGACGTCATCAGCACGTCGTCGCAGTTGGCGACGACCACCGTTTTCGGGTGTCGGGCCAGCCCGGCCCGCAGCGTCCGCTCGATCACGTTGATCTCGCCCACGCGATCCAGCTGGTCGCGGGACAGGTTGAGTAGAACAACAACACTGGGGTCGGTGACGTCCGCTACGTGCGGCACGTGCATCTCGTCGACCTCGAGAGCGGCCAGCGGCGCGTTACGGTCGGCGGCCAGCGCCGCCACCAGTCCGGCGTCCATGTTGGCGCCTTCGGCGTTGGTGGCGACTGCGCCGAGGGTGCGCAGTGCGGCGGCGATCATCCGGGTGGTCGTCGATTTGCCGTTGGTGCCGGTGACAATCACCGTGCGCCGCCCGGCTGAAAGCTGACGCAGAATCGAGCGGTCCAGCGTCATCGCCACCAAGCCGCCGATCATCGAGCCGGCCCCTCGGCCGGTCACCCGCGATGCCCACCGCACGCCGGCTCCGGTGGCCAGTGCGAGGCGTCCTCGGGCGGTAATCACCCGCGCAGTTTAAGGGCGATCGCAAGCGCGGCGCTTGCGCCGGGCGCGGCGGGTCGCCCTCGTCGAGTTAAGGGCGATCGCAAGCGCGGCGCTTGCGCCGGGCGCGGCGGGTCGCCCTCATCGAGTTAAGTTCACGACACGACGCGCAGCGAACCGGCGATGTCGGTTCGACGTGTCATCCTGCATTTATGGGGAGCGTCTGGGGCCGGCCAGCCAGTGAACCGGGCGCGGGATGGGCCGTCATCGATGTCGAGACCTCGGGCTTTCGGCCGGGTCAGGCGCGGATCATCAGCCTGGCGGCGTTGGCCGTCGACGCCGACGGGCGCATCGAGGAATCCGTGGTCAGCCTGCTCAACCCCGGGGTCGACCCGGGTCCTACCCACGTCCACGGTCTGACCGCCGCCATGCTCGAGGACCAGCCGCAATTCGCCGACATCGTCGAAGAAGTGGTGGAGCTGCTGCGCGGCCGCACGCTGGTCGCGCACAACGTGGCGTTCGACTACGCATTCCTCGCCGCCGAGGCCGAGATCGCCGACACCGAACTCCCCGTCGACAGCGTGATGTGCACGGTCGAGCTGGCCCGGCGGCTCGGGCTCGGCACCGACAACCTACGGCTGGAGACGCTGGCCGCGCACTGGGGGGTGGCCCAGCAGCGACCGCACGACGCATTCGACGACGCGCTGGTGCTGACCCGGGTACTGGCCGCCGCACTGGAGCGGGCCCGCGATCGTGACGTGTGGCTGCCGGTGCGGCCGGTGACCCGGCGCAGCTGGCCCAACGGCCGGATCACCCACGACGAGTTGCGACCGCTGAAGATGCTGGCGTCGCGGATGTCGTGCCCGTACCTCAACCCGGGCCGCTACGTTCGGGGCCGGCCGCTGGTACAGGGCATGCGGGTCGCCTTGGCGGCCGAGGTGCGACGCACCCACGAGGAGCTGGTGGAGCGGATTCTGCACGCCGGATTGGCCTACACCGATACCGTCGACCGCGAAACATCGCTGGTGGTGTGCAACGAGCCCCGGGCAGGACAGGGCAAGGGCTATCTGGCCCGCGAACTCGGGGTGCCGCTCGTCTCCGACGCACAGTTCATGGACAGGATCGCCACCGTCACGGGCGGCACCGGGATCGAGGAGTTCGCCGACGCCACCGCCCCTGCCGAGCAGTTCGCGCTTTTTTAGCCCCGCGAAGCCCGGTTGACCGCCGATACGACGGCGCGCAGTGACGCGATGGTGATCGACGACGCAATGCCAACTCCCCACACGACATTGCCGGCCACCGCAGCTTCCACATAGGCCGCGGCCTGGGCATCGCCGCCGGCGCTCATCGCGTGTTCGGAGTAATCCAGCACCGCCACGTCGAATCCGACATGGCCCAGCGCATCGACAAACGCGGCCAGCGGGCCGTTGCCGGTGCCGCTGATCTCGGTGTCCACGCCGTTGATCTTGACCGTTGCGACGATGCTGGTGATCCCACCGTCGTCCTCAGCGGCATCCACCCGCTGCTTGATCCGCTCCAGCGGCCGCACCGGGGCCAGGTACTCCTCGGCGAACGCGTCCCACATCTCCTTCGGGCTGACTTCGCCCCCTTCTCCCTCGCTGATCTTCTGGATCGCCTGGGAGAACTCGATCTGCAGCCGGCGCGGCAGCGCCAGGCCGTGGTCGGCTTTCATGATGTAGGCCACCCCGCCCTTGCCGGACTGCGAGTTGACCCGGATCACCGCCTCATAAGTGCGGCCGACGTCACGCGGGTCGATCGGCAGATAGGGCACCTGCCAGAGCATGTCGTCGACGTCGGAATCGGCCTCATCGGCCGCGATCTTCATCGCGTCCAGCCCCTTGTTGATGGCGTCCTGGTGGCTGCCGGAGAACGCGGTGTAGACGAGGTCGCCACCGTACGGATGGCGCTCGGGCACCGGCAATTGGTTGCAGTACTCAACGGTGCGCCGGATTTCGTCGATGTTGGAGAAGTCGATCTGCGGGTCCACACCGCGGGAGAACAGGTTCAACCCCAGCGTCACCAGGCACACATTGCCGGTGCGTTCGCCGTTGCCGAACAGACAGCCCTCGATCCGGTCTGCGCCGGCCTGATAGCCCAATTCGGCTGCGGCAACGGCAGTTCCGCGGTCGTTGTGCGGATGCAGGCTTAGGATCACCGAATCGCGGCGTCTCAAATTCCGGCTCATCCACTCGATCGAGTCGGCGTAAACATTGGCCGTGGCCATTTCCACGGTGGCCGGCAGGTTGAAGATGATCGGGTCATCCGGCGTGGGTTCAATGACGTCGCCGACCGCGTCGCACACCTGCTTGGCGTACTCCAACTCGGTGCCCGTGTAGGACTCCGGCGAGTACTCGAACCGCCACCGGGTGCCGGGATAGCGGGCGGCCTCGTCGACGCACTTGCGGGCGCCGTCGGTGGCGATCTTCTGCACGGCCGACCGGTCGGCGCGGAACACCACGTGCCGCTGCAGGATCGACGTCGAATTGTAGAAGTGCACGATCGCCCGGGGCGCGCCCTCGCACGCGGTGAAGGTTCGCTCGATCAACTCCGGACGGCATTGGGTCAGCACCTGGATGGTGACGTCGTCGGGGATCGCGTCCTGCGCGATGATCTCGCGGATGAAGTCGAAATCGGTTTGGCTGGCCGACGGGAACCCGACCTCGATCTCCTTGTAACCCATCGTGACCAGCAGGTCGAACATGCGGCGTTTGCGGGCCGGGCTCATCGGATCGATCAGCGCCTGGTTGCCGTCGCGCAGGTCGACCGCGCACCACATCGGCGCCTTGCCGATCACCCGGTCGGGCCAGTTGCGGTCCGCCAACAGGACGGGTTCGACCTCCTCGGCGAACGAACGATAGCGGCTGATCGGCATCGCCGAGCCGCGCTGGGTGTTCCACGCGGGCTGGCCGCGGTGGGGCGCGCCGGTGGGTTTTGCGATGGATCGGGCGGATCTGAACGCGTCGGGGGAATCCATCGGCGATGGGGAGAAGCTGGTCACGGTGATTGCTCCGGTGGGTGGGGGAGGCCCGTAGCGGCCTCAGAACTTCTTCAGACCGGCGCATCGCGAACCCCGCGACGGGAAGCCGGTCTGTGATCAGACCCCGTCGCGGCGTCCGAGGAGGAACACCCGCTGCACGATCTGAACTTTACCGCGACCGGCCCCGCTACCAAAACGCAGGCCGAACCCGGCCATGGCGCCGGCTGCTAATATCTGCGACCGTGGCACCCACTCCCTGGTATCGCAAGCCCGTGGTGCTGTTGAGCGTGGTCCTCGCGGTCCTGGTCGTGCTGATCATTTGGGGCATCATCGCGCTGTTCACCGGGAACCAGGGCGGCGCTCCCTCCGTAACGACGACGACGCCGGCGACAACCACGTCCGCGCCGGCGACCACCACCTCGACGTCGGGAGAGTTCCACCTGCCCTCGACGATCAAGTTGCCGTCGACGATCACGCTTCCGTCGCTGCCGTCGACGATCACCCTGCCGTCGCTGCCGTAGCCGCGAGCGGTTTCGGTCGGCCCGGGCCTGCAAGCGCGTCTAAACACGCACAGTCGGCGCACGTATTCTGATGTCGACCTGAGATGGCAGGGCCGGAAAGCGGCCAGAAAGGATCGAAGTGGCGCTCGTCGTGCAGAAGTACGGCGGATCATCGGTGGCCGACGCCGAGCGAATCCGTCGTGTCGCCGAGCGCATCGTCGAAACCAAGAAGCAGGGCAACGACATCGTCGTGGTGGTCTCGGCGATGGGCGACACCACCGATGGCCTGCTCGAACTGGCCCAGCAGGTGTGCCCGGCGCCGCCCGCCCGCGAACTGGACATGCTGCTGACCGCCGGCGAACGCATCTCCAACGCGCTGGTGGCGATGGCGATCGAATCGCTGGGTTCGCAGGCGCGCTCGTTCACCGGCTCGCAGGCCGGGGTCATCACCACCGGCGCCCACGGCAAAGCGAAGATCATCGATGTCACCCCCGCCCGGGTGCAGGCCGCCCTGGATGAGGGCCAGGTCGTGCTCGTCGCCGGGTTCCAGGGCGTCAGCCAGGACACCAAGAACGTCACCACGCTGGGCCGCGGCGGCTCGGACACCACCGCGGTCGCGCTGGCCGCGGCGCTGGGCGCCGACGTCTGCGAGATCTACACGGACGTCGACGGCATCTTCAGCGCCGACCCGCGGATCGTGTCCAATGCCCGGCGGTTGTCGACGGTCACCTTCGAGGAGATGCTCGAAATGGCCGCCTGCGGCGCCAAGGTGCTGATGCTGCGTTGCGTGGAATACGCCCGTCGCTACAACATTCCGGTGCACGTCCGGTCGTCGTATTCGGACAAGCCCGGTACCGTCGTCACCGGATCGATCAAGGACATTCCCATGGAAGACCCCATCCTGACCGGCGTCGCGCATGATCGCAGCGAGGCCAAGGTGACCATCGTCGGCATACCCGACATTCCGGGTTATGCGGCCAAGATATTCCGCGCGGTCGCCGACGCCGACATCAACATCGACATGGTGCTGCAGAACGTGTCCAAGGTCGAGGACGGCAAGACCGACATCACGTTCACCTGCCCGCGGGACAACGGACCGTCCGCGGTGGAGAAGCTCGAGTCGCTCAAGGAGGAGATCGGCTTTTCGCAGGTGCTCTACGACGACCACATCGGCAAGGTGTCGTTGATCGGTGCGGGAATGCGTAGCCATCCCGGCGTCACCGCCACGTTCTGCGAGGCGCTGGCGGGGGTCGGGGTCAACATCGATCTGATTTCCACCTCCGAAATCCGGATTTCGGTGCTGTGCCGCGACACCGAGCTGGACAAGGCCGTTGTCGCGCTGCACGAAGCGTTCGGGCTGAGCGGTGAGGAACAAGCGACCGTCTACGCCGGGACGGGACGTTAGCGATGGCTGCTGATCGTCTATCACTGGGAATAGTCGGTGCCACCGGGCAGGTGGGCCAGGTGATGCGCGCGTTGCTCGACGACCGCGACTTTCCGGCGACCAGTGTGCGGTTTTTCGCGTCGGCCCGTTCGCAGGGTCGCAAGCTGGCGTTCCGCGGGCAGGAGATCGAGGTCGAGGACGCCGAAACGGCCGACCCGGCAGGGCTGGACATCGCGCTGTTCTCCGCCGGGGCGACAATGTCCCGGGTGCAGGCGCCGCGATTCGCCGCCGCCGGGGTGACGGTGATCGACAACTCCTCGGCATGGCGTAAAGATCCCGACGTGCCGCTGGTGGTCTCCGAAGTGAACTTCGCTGCCGCCAAGAACCGGCCGAAAGGCATTATCGCCAACCCGAACTGCACCACGATGGCCGCGATGCCGGTGCTCAAGGTGCTGCACGACGAGGCGCAGCTGGTACGCCTGGTGGCGTCCACCTACCAGGCCGTCTCCGGCAGCGGGGTGGCCGGAGTGGCGGAGCTGGCCGGGCAGGCCCGCGCCGTCGTCGACGGCGCCGAGACGCTGGTGCACGACGGCGGCGGGTTGGCGTTCCCCACGCCGAAGACCTATGTCGCGCCGATCGCGTTCAACGTGGTGCCGCTGGCCGGATCGCTGGTTGACGACGGCTCAGGCGAGACCGACGAGGATCAGAAGCTGCGCAACGAAAGCCGCCGGATTTTGGGTATTCCCGACCTGCTGGTCAGCGGCACGTGCGTGCGGGTTCCGGTGTTCACCGGTCACTGCTTATCGATCAACGCCGAGTTCGCACAACCGCTTTCGCCGGAGCGCGCCCGCGAGTTGCTGGACGGCGCCCCCGGTGTCAAGCTGGCCGACGTGCCGACACCACTGGCAGCGGCCGGTATCGACGAATCACTGGTCGGCCGGATCCGGCTCGACCCGGGTGTGCCGGACGGGCGTGGCCTCGTGCTGTTCGTCGCGGGCGACAATCTGCGTAAGGGCGCGGCGCTGAACACGATCCAGATCGCCGAGCTGCTGGCCGCCGAATTGTGACCCTGGGGTGAGCCCGGCTAGTCGCCTATCGCTGCTGGTCGCGTGTTGGCTTGCCACGCAAAATGTTTCGATGGCCTATGCCGATCCGCCGGCGCCGATGCCCGAGCCGATCCTGCAACCGCTGGCACCCGGTGAGGTGATCCGGATCGGTCCAACCGCGGGCACCGGTACGCCGACCCGTGACTACGGCATCGGCGCCACCGACCTGTGCGCGTTCATGGCGTTTCCCACCGAGGTGCTCCAGGTGTGCGGGGACAGCTTCCCCGGACAGGGCGTCGGCTTCGGCGGCTCCTATGCGCCGATCGCGTTGCGGGTGGACACTTCCTCGGTCGACGAGCCGACCGGGGTGCGCTACACCGGGGTCACCGGGGTGGGGGAGCCATTGTTGGCCGACCCGACACCGCCGGGTGTGTCGCAGCTGCCGGCCGGTGTGGTGCAGATCAACCGGCAGAACTACCTGCTGGTCACCAACGCCAAAGAACTGGTGCCGCAGAATTCCCGACTGGTGAAAGCTCAACCGATGCACGGATATTGGCAGACCGTGCCGGGGTCGGTGCGGGAAGAGTCCTACCAGGGCGGCGGTCAGTCTCAGATCAGCGGCTTCTACGACCCGATTCCGACGGCCGAGTCGCCCAGCGGGTGGGTGTATATCGTCGCCGACAACTTCGACCGCAGCCGGCCGGTGGTGCTGTACCGGGCCACACCGGAAAACTTCCCCGACCGCTCCCGCTGGCAGGGCTGGGCGTCCGGGCCCGACGGCGGCTGGAATAAACCACCAACACCGTTGTGGGGCGACATCGTTGGTGAGATGAGCTTTCAGCAGATCGACGGCAAGGCGGTGCTGTCGTATTTCAACGCCAGCACCGGCGACATGGAAGTACGGGTCGCTGATGATCCGACCTCGCTGGGCACCGCGCCGGTTACCACGGTGGTGCAGCACGACGAGTGGCCCGATCCTGCCGAAAGCCTGCCGCCGCCATACGACAACCGACTGGCCCAGCCCTACGGGGGCTACGTCTCCCCCGGTTCGACGCTCGACGAGTTACGGATATTCGTCAGCCAGTGGCACAACAGCGATCCGCGGGCCCGCGCGCCATACCGGGTGATCCAGTTTGCGGTCAACCCGTTCAAGCCGGACGACTCATAGCTTGTTCATAGCCAAGACCTAGCCGGCACTAGTCGTTGGGGCCGCATCATTCCGGCATGAGTGAAACACCTGAAACACCAACCAGGCGGACTTCGGTCGCCACAACGCCATCAGACTCGCAGCCGTCCAAGCCGTATTGGCTCTACCGGTTCGCGGCCTGGGTAACGATCGTCGCGGGGATCGTATTCGTCGCGTCGGTGATCTTCTTCTCCGGTGCGATTCTGACCCACCACGGCCATCACCACCATCATCACCACCACCACCGGCATCACCACTCCTTGTACCAAAAGGGCAACCGGGGCCCGGGTGGCGGGGGTCCGGGTGCCGTCACGCCCGGACCCGGGCAGCCGCCGCAGTCCGTGGCACCATCGACTGCGCCGGCGCGTCCGTAGCACATTCCCACGTCCACAAGCCCGGCGTCCCACTGGGACGCCGGGCTTCCCAGCGTCATGAGCACGCCGCGATCCCATGGCCGATGGCCACCTGCGGTCGCCGCCGGCCTGAGGCATTATGCGAGGTATGAGTGAGACACCTGAACCGTCGGTCCCGCCAGCTCCCGCCACGCCGCCGCCGGCGGTCGCCGCACCGCCGTCAAACCCCGGCCGGCTCTATCGGGCGGCGGCATGGGTTGCCATCGTCGCGGGAATCCTGTTCATCGCAGTGACGATCGTGTGGTTCATCTGCGTGCTCGCCTGTTGGCAGTAATGCAGGTAATTCATCGGCATTTCACGCCGGCCCCTTCCATAGCCGTGCGCCGTGTCGGCATTATCGAGGTATGACTGAAACACCTGCACCGCCGCCGCCGGCTCCTGCGCCACCGCCGTTCTTCGCGGCTAAGCCCGGTCGGCTTTTCCAGACCGCAGCATGGGTGGTGATCGTCGCCGGCGTCGTTTTCGTGGTGGCGGTCATCTTCTTCTCCGGTGCCTTCGTCACCGGCCACGGCCACTATCGCCATCACCACCACGGCATGTACCAGCCCGGCGGACCGCCACCGCCGCCCGGGGCCGGCCAGTGGCTGTTCGTCTTTCCCGGCGGACCCGGCATGGGCCCCGGCGGACCCGGTATGGGCCCCGGCGGTCCCGGTATGGGCCCCGGCGGTCCCGGTATGGGCCCCGGCGGTCCCGGTATGGGGCCAGGCGGTCCCGGTATGGGCCCGGGCGGTCCCGGTGGTCCCGGTATGGGGCCGATGATGCCCGGTATGGGTCCCGGTATGGGTCCCGGCCAGCCGCCGTCGCCGCCGACCACCGCTCCGATCCCCCCGCCGCCGCGCCGATAGGCGCCGATCCGGAGGCGCTGCCCTTTTCTTGACCTACTCCAGAAAAGGGGCATACTGAGGGACGTGACCTCCGCGTCGCACGACGATGAGGCCGGCGCTTTACTCAAGAGAGCCGGGCTGCGGGTCACAGCGCCGCGTGTCGCCGTGTTGGAAGTGCTTGCCGCCCATCCACATTCGACCGCTGACGACGTCGCCAAGCAGGTGCGCGCCGTGTTGGGTTCGGTGTCCATCCAGGCTGTTTACAACGTGTTGCGCGCATGTGTTGGCGCCGGCCTGATTCGTCGGATCGAACCTGCGGGGTCGCCGACGCTCTATGAGACCCGCACCGGCGACAACCATCACCATTTTGTCTGCCGGGTCTGCGGCGGGGTCGCCGACGTCGACTGTGTCGTCGGTGCCGCTCCTTGCCTTGAGCCGTCGGATTTCTCCGGTTGCGATGTGGATGAGGCTGAGGTGGTCTTCTGGGGTAGCTGCGCGAACTGCCGTGGCGGACAAGCGATTTCGGTAAGCCCATGACAGCGAGGAGATTGCGAGATGACGGAACGCTATACGACGACTGACACCGGCGCGCCCGCGCCCAGTGACGACGCCTCGTTGACGATCGGCCCCGACGGCCCGATCCTGCTGCAAGACCACTACCTGATCGAGCAGATGGCCATGTTCAACCGGGAGCGCACCCCGGAGCGGCAACCGCACGCCAAAGGTGGCGGCGCCTTCGGTCATTTCGAGGTGACCGCCGACGTCAGCCAGTACACCCGGGCTGCGGTGTTCCAGCCCGGCACCAAGACGGAGATGCTGGCCCGATTCTCCACGGTGGCCGGCGAGCGGGGCAGCCCAGACACCTGGCGCGACGTTCGCGGGTACGCGCTCAAGTTCTACACCTCGGAGGGCAACTTCGACATCGTCGGCAACAACACCCCGGTGTTCTTCTTCCGGGACCCGCTGAAGTTTCAGCACTTCATCCGCTCACAGAAACGCCGCATAGCAAGCAACCTGCGGGATAACAACATGCAGTGGGACTTCTGGACGCTTTCGCCCGAGTCGGCGCACCAGGTGACGTACCTGATGGGTGACCGAGGCCTGCCGAGGAGTTGGCGGCACATGAACGGCTACTCCAGCCACACCTACAGCTGGATCAACGCCGCCGGCGAGATCTTCTGGGTGAAGTACCACTTCAAGAGCGATCAGGGAGTCGAGTTCCTCACCCAGGAGGAGGGCGACCGGCTGGCCGGAACCGACGGCGACTACCACCAGCGCGACCTCTATCAGGCGATCGAACGCGGCGAGTATCCGAGCTGGTCGGTGAAGGTCCAGATCATGCCGTTCGAGGAGGCCAAGACCTACCGGCTGAACCCGTTCGACCTGACCAAGGTCTGGCCGCACCGCGATTACCCGTTGATCGATGTCGGCAGGTACACGCTGGACCGCAACGTTTCCGATTACCACGCCGAGATGGAGCAAGCGGCGTTCGAGCCGAACAACGTGGTGCCCGGAACCGGGTTGAGCCCGGACAAGATGCTGCTCGCGCGGGGCTTTTCCTATGCCGACGCGCATCGCGCCCGGATCGGCACCAACTACAACCAGCTGCCGGTCAACGCGCCGAAGGTGGACGTGCACAGTTACTCCAAAGACGGTGCGATGCGGTTCCGCAACGCGTCCGACCCGGTGTACGCACCGAACTCGGTCGGCGGCCCCAAAGCCGACCCGTCGCGTGCTTCCGAGGTGCACTGGGCCGCGGACGGGGAGATGGTCCGCGCCGCGTACACGCTGCGTAAAGACGACGACGACTGGAGTCAGGCGGGCGCGTTGGTGCGCGATGTTTTGGACGACGCCGCGCGGGAACGCTTGGTCCACAACATCGTTGGGCATGTCTCCAAAGGTGTCGAAGAACCGGTGCTCTCGCGGGTGTTCGACTACTGGCGCAACGTCGACGCCGATCTCGCCAAGTTGATAGAGGAGGGCGTCCGCGCCAAGCTGAACCACTAAGACCGGTTCGCGAAGCAGAAGCCAGGGTCGTGATTTCCGGAAAACCACAGCCCTGGGTTCTGTTTCGTCAGCACGGTTGGCATGATCGAGCCCATGAGTATCGAAGTCGTTTACACAGCGGAGTCCACTGCCACCGGGGGAGGCCGGGACGGGAAGGTGACGTCGTCGGACGGCCGGCTCGACCTCGAGACCCGCCCGCCCACGACGATGGGCGGCAGTGGCGAGGGCACCAACCCCGAGCAGCTGTTCTCGGCCGGATACGCCGCCTGCTTCCTCGGCGCGCTGCGCCTGGTCGCCCGCAGCGCCAAAATCCAGCTCGACGACGCCACCTCCATCACCGTCCAGGTCGGGTTCGGCAAAGACTCCAAGGGCGGTTTCGGGTTGACCGGCAACATCGTCGGCAACCTGCCGGGGCTGGACCAGAAGACCGCCGACGACTTGATGGATCAGGCTCACCATGTGTGCCCGTACTCCAACGCCACCCGGGGCAACGTCGACGTTGACGTGTCGGCCAAGGTCTAGCGTGCGGATCACCGCCGCGGCGATGACCATGGCGGCGGTCGCCGTAACATCCGCGCCCCCGGTCGTGGCGGCCGGTCCGTCGGACCCCGGCGTGGTGAATTACGCGGTGCTCGGCAAGGGGTCGGTGGGCAACATCGTCGGCGGGCCGATGCGCGAGGAATCGGTGTTCACCGCGCCGTTCCAGTCGTACTGGGTCGACGACCCGGTCTGCAACAACTGGGCAGACATCGGCCTGCCGGAGGTCTATAACGATCCCGACCTCGCGTCGTTCAACGGCGCCGCAACGCAGACCTCGCCCACCGACCAGACCCACTTCGTCAAACAGGCGGTCGGTGTCTTCGCCACCGGCGACGCTGCCGGCCGGGCATTTCACCGCGTCACCGACCGCACCGCCGGCTGCTCCGGACAGACCACCGCAATGCACCTGGACAACGGCACCACCGAGGTGTGGTCTTTTGACGGCGGCCCGGCCACCGCCACCGACGCGGCATGGACCAAGCAGGAAGCCGGCACCGACCGCCGATGTTTCACCCAGACTCGGTTGCGGGAGAACGTGCTGCTGCAAGCCAAGGTCTGTCAGTCGGGCAATGGCGGTCCGGCGGTAAACGTGCTGGCCGGGGCCATGGAGAACGCACTCGGCCAATAACGCGGGGTGCGTCGCTCCAACGCCGGGGAATATGTCGGTGCCGTCGGTGAAGATGGAAGCTACGACTATCGTGGCGATAGCCGCGCGCAACCAACGGTCCGCGACCGAGGTCCGGGCCCGAAGGGATCGGGAATATGGCGTTTGCCGTCGCGTCGCAGCTGGATCAGACCTGCCTCGCCGATGGCCAACTTGCTGGTTCGTCGGACGCCGCGCGGTACCTCACCGACACGTGCCTGACCGATGCTGTGCTGGGGCGGGTGGGCCTGGAGCTCGAGGCGCATTGCTTCGACCCGGTCGAGCCGCGCCGCAGGCCGTCCTGGGACGAAATCAGCGGTGTGATCGGGTCACTTCCGGTGTTGCCGGGGGGCAGCGTGGTCACTGTCGAACCGGGTGGCGCGGTGGAATTGTCGGGCCCGCCGGTAACCGGTGTGGTGCCGGCAATCGAGGCGATGAGCAGCGACCAACGGGTGCTGCGGAAGACCTTCGCCGAGGCCGGCCTGGGGCTGGTGTTGCTGGGCACCGACCCGTTACGGCCGGCCCGGCGCATCAATCCGGGGCTGCGTTATCGCGCCATGGAACAGTTCTTCACCGCCAGCCACACCGGTGCGGCCGGCGCGGCGATGATGACGTCAACGGCCTCGATTCAGGTCAACCTCGACGCCGGTCCGCGGCCCGGCTGGGCGGCGCGGGTCAGATTGGCGCATGCGCTGGGCCCCACCATGGTCGCGATGGCCGCCAATTCCCCGCTGCTGGGCGCCAAGTTCTCCGGCTGGCAGTCGACCCGCCAGCGGGTGTGGAGCGAGCTGGACGCCGCGCGGTGCGGACCCATCTTGACGGCCAGCGGCGAGGATCCGGGCACCGACTGGGCGCGCTACGCGCTGAAGGCGCCGGTGATGCTGGTGCACAGCCCTAACGCCGTGCCGCTCACGCACTACGTGCCGTTCATCGAGTGGGCCGACGGCCGCACCCTGCTGGGCGGCCGCCGTCCCACCACCGCCGATCTGGACTACCACCTGACCACGCTGTTTCCGCCGGTGCGCCCGCGCGGCTGGCTGGAGATCCGCTACCTGGACAGCGTTCCCGACGACGTCTGGCCCGCGGTGGTGTTCACCCTGGTGGCGCTGCTGGACGACGCCGACGCCGCCGACATCGCGGCCGAAGCCGTCGAACCCGTCGCCACCGCCTGGGACACCGCGGCCCGCATCGGGCTGGCCGACCCGCGACTGCATACCGCGGCGAACAGATGCGTGGCCACCGCCGCCGACCGGGCCCCCGGTCAACTCCACGACGCAATGACCCGCCTGGTCCAGGCCGTCGAACAGGGCCGCTGCCCCGCCGACGACTTCTCTGACCGGGTGATCGA
>NZ_JBOHHI010000048.1:0-49973 GCF_050700595.1 Mycobacterium sp. | reverse complement strand
ACGGCCGCACCCGCGTCAGCCAGGGCTTCGGCGACTGCAGAGCCGATACCTCCCGCGGCACCAGTGACCAGCGCTGCGCGGCCGGACAAATCGAAATACCGGCTCACCTAGTAGCTCCTCGGCAGTTTGAGCGTGTGCGATCCCAGGTAGTTCAGGATCATTTCCTGGCTGACCGGCGCGATCTTCATCAGCCGGGCTTCGCGGAAGTAGCGGGCGACGTTGTACTCCTCGGCGTAGCCCATACCGCCGTGGGTTTGCAGGGCCCGGTCGGCGGCGGTGAACCCGGCATCGGCGCACAGGTACTTGGCGGTATTTGCCTCGCGCCCACAGGGTTTGCCGTTGTCGTAGAGCCAGGTAGCCTTGCGCAGCATCAACTCGGCCGCGTCCAGCCGGGCCAGCGAGTCGGCGAGCGGGAACTGGATGCCCTGGTTCATGCCGATCGGCCGGTTGAAGACTTCGCGCTCGTTGGCGTATTTCACCGCCCTGTCCAGCGCAACTCTGCCAATCCCGAGCGCCTCGGCGGCGATCAGCATCCGTTCCGGGTTCAGGCCGTCGAGAATGTAGTGAAAGCCCTTGCCTTCCTCGCCGACTCGGTCCTGGACCGGCACCTCGAGATTGTCGATGAACAGCTCGTTGGAGCTCACGGCGTTGCGCCCCATCTTGCGGATGGGCCGGATGTCGACCCGGCTGCGGTCGAGGTCGGCGAGGAACAACGTCATCCCGTCGGTCTTCTTGGCTACCTCGTCGTAGGTCCGTGTACGGGTCAGCAGCAGGATTTTCTCCGACTCCATCGCCTTGGAGATCCACACCTTCCGCCCGTTCACGACGTAGTGGTCGCCCCGGCGTTTGGCGAAGGTGGTGATGCGTGAGGTGTCCAGGCCGGCACCGGGTTCGGTCACCCCGAAGCAGACGTGCAGATCGCCGGTAGCGACGCGGGGCAGTGTGCGTGCCTTGAGGGCCTCGGAGCCATGCTTCACCACCGGCTGCATGCCGAAGATCGACAGGTGGATCGAGCTGGCGGCGTTCATTCCGCCGCCGGACTTGGCGACCTCCTCGGCCAGCAGGGAGGCTTCGGTGATGCCCAGGCCGTGACCGCCGTATTCGACCGGGATCGTCATCCCGAGCCAGCCACCGTCGGCGACGGCGCGGTAGAACTCGGTCGGGAACTCGTGCGCCTGGTCGCGCTCCATCCAGTAGTGATCGTCGAACTTGGACGCCAGTTCGGCCACCGACCTGCGGATCAGCTCCTGATCGTCGGTCAGCTCAAAATTCATTCCGCTGCCGGGCACCTCAGTCCGTATTGCCGCTCAACGATTTCGCGCTGGCTGCGAACTCCGCGAACGACGAGCCCGACCTCTCCTTATGGTGGCTGAGCGCCTGAATGGAAACGTCGTGCCCCTCAGCGGCCTTGCGCAGCGCGCCCACCGTGGCCTGTTCACGCGAGATGTGAGCGAACGGATCGAAGGAGTACCAGCGCATCGCGTTTTCGTGGGTCATCTTGTTGATCTCGTCGTCGGGCACGTTGTTCTCGGACAGGACGTCCCACAGCTCCTCGGGCGCGCCCGGCCACATCGAGTCGCTGTGCGGGTAGTCAGCCTCCCAGCAGATGTTGTCGACGCCGATCATCTTGCGCAGCGTGACGCCGACCGGGTCGCTGATGAAGCAGGTCAGGAAGTGGTCCCGGAACACCTCGGACGGCAGCTTGCCGCCGAAGTTCTGGTGTGTCCATGTCGAATGCATCTCATACGTGCGGTCCACCCGCTCCAGGAAATACGGGATCCACCCGGTGCCTCCTTCGGACAGCGCGATTTTCAGATCCGGGTACTCCTTGATCGGCTTCGACCACAGCAGATCCGCGGCAGCCTGGACAATGTTCATCGGCTGCAGCGTGATCATTACGTCCATCGGCGCATCCGGAGCGGTGATCGCCAGCCGGCCCGACGACCCGATGTGCACGTTGAGCACGGTGTTGGTGTCGCACAACGCCTTCCACAGTGGATTCCAGTACTCGTTGTGAAAACTCGGATAGCCCATCGCCGCCGGGTTCTCGGTGAACGTCAGCGCGTGCACGCCCTTCTTGGACACCCGCCGCACCTCGTCGGCGCACTTCTCGGCGTCCCAGATCACCGGCAGCGCCATCGGGATGAACCGCGCCGGGTAGGCTCCGCACCACTCGTCGATGTGCCAGTCGTTGTAGGCCTGCACCAACGCCAGCGAGAAGTCTTCATCCTCGGTGGCGAACAGTCGCCCGGCGAAACCCGGGAAAGACGGGAAGCAGATCGAGCCCAGAATGCCGCCGGCGTTCATGTCCTTGACCCGCTCGTCCACGTTGTAGCAGCCCTTGCGAATCTCGTCGAGGCCCTGCGGCTCCAGCCCGTATTCCTCCTTGGGACGACCGGCCACCGCGTTCAGCGCGACGTTCGGAATCACGGTGTCGCGGAATTGCCAGGTGTCCGAGCCGTCCGGGTTGTGCACGAGCCGGGGGGCATCGTCGATGTACCTCTTCGCCAAGTGGTTGTTGAACATGTTCGGCGGCTCGACGATGTGGTCGTCGACGCTGATGAGCGTCATGTCGTCCTTTTTCACTGGCCGTCCTCTCTCGGTGCGTCCTCTCTATGGAAATTATCTTCTCAGATCGCGAGAATCAACATCTTGCGGATACTGCAACCGCAGCACCGGCTTGGTCGGGCCACCGTCTCTGCGGCCTGTCGCCGCGTCGTTTCTGCAGGTGTTAGCGCCGGTATTGACCAATCCGCCGGTTCGTGGAAACGTATTGGCCGAATATGAGAATATGATTCTCCAAACTGAGGAGGCAGCTATGCGTCTGTCCCCGTTACCGGCGGACCAATGGGACGACGCCGCCCGGCACGCGGTGGCCGGGATGCTGCCCGAAGAGCGACGAAACCCGCGCGACGCCGGCAACCTGCTGGCCACGCTGGTGCACCATCCCGAACTGACCCGCGCCTTTCTCCGGTTCGGCGGCTACCTGCTGACCAGTTCCACGCTGCCGCCACGCGTCCGCGAGCAGGTCATCCTGCGGGTCGCACACCGGCGCGGCTGCGCCTACGAATGGGAACACCACGTCAAGATCGCCAGGTTGGCCGGACTTGCCGACGCCGACATCGCCGCCACCCAATCAGGTGATGCAACCGACGAGTTCGACCGCGTGGTGCTGGGCACCGTCGACGAACTCGACGAGAAATCCAACCTCTCGGATGCGACCTGGGCCGCTCTGGCCGAGCGGCTCGACGAACGACAACGGATGGACCTCATCTTTACGATCGGCGGCTACACCGCGCTCGCGATGGCGCTGAACACCTTCGGCGTCGAAGTCGAACACGAGAGGTAAACCAGTGGCACACTTCCCCAAGCCGGCTGCCGGCAGCTGGACGACGAACTATCCGGAACTCGGCACCGGGCCGGTCGACTACACGGACTCGATCGACCCGGTGTTCTTCGAAGCCGAGCGCGAGGCGATCTTCAGGCGGACTTGGCTCAACGTCGGTCGGGTCGAGCGGCTGCCGCGCACCGGCAGTTACTTCACCAGGGAACTGCCGTCGGCCGGTCCGGGTACGTCGTTGATCGTCGTCAAGACCAAGGACGGGTCCGTCAAAGCGTTCCACAACGTGTGTCGGCACCGCGGAAACAAGCTGGTGTGGAACGACTACCCGCACGAGGAAACATCCGGCACCTGCCGGCAGTTCACCTGCAAGTACCACGCCTGGCGCTACAGCCTCGACGGCGAACTGACCTTCATCCAGCAAGAGGATGAGTTCTTCGACGTCGACAAGACCCAGTACGGGCTGGTGCCGGTGCGCTGCGAGGCGTGGGAAGGGTTCATCTTCATCAACCTCGACCAGAACGCGCAGCCGTTGACGGATTACCTGGGCTCATTGGCCAAGGGCATCGAGGGCTACCCGTTCCACGAGATGACCGAGGTCTACTCCTACAAGGCCGAGGTCGGCAGCAACTGGAAGCTGTTCATCGACGCGTTCGCCGAGTTCTACCATGCCCCGGTACTGCACCAGGGGCAGTACACGAAGGAAGAAGCCGCCAAGATAATCAAGCACGGCTTCGAGGCGTTGCACTACGAGGTGGCCAGCCCGCACGGAATGATCTCCGTGTGGGGGGGTCAGGCCCCGCCCGCAGACCTGAACATGGTCAAGCCCATGGACCGGGTGCTCCGCAGCGGGCTGTTCGGCCCCTGGGACCGTCCCGACGTCATCCAGCAACTCGATTCGCTGCCGCCTGGCGTCAACCCGGCCGGAGCGTCGCAGTGGGGCATCGATTCGTTCCACTTCTTCCCCAACTTCATGCTGCTCATCTGGGCCCCCGGCTGGTACCTGACCTACCACTACTGGCCGACTGCCGTGGACAAGCACATCTTCGAGGGGACCTTGTATTTCGTTCCTCCGAAGAACGCCCGTGAACGGTTGGCCCAGGAGCTGGCGGCGGTGACGTTCAAGGAGTACGCGCTACAGGACGCCAATACGCTGGAAGCCACCCAAACCATGATCGGCACCAAAGTGGTCCGCGACTTCCTACTGTGTGACCAAGAAATCCTGCTGCGCAGCCTGCACAAGGTAGCCAGTGACTTTGTAAAAGATTGGACGAAGGAGAACAATGGCTCTGCCCGCTGAGTTCACCGATCTCGAGCCCCACCTGGATTGGGACCTCGCCACCGAACCCGAGCGTTACGCCAAGCGGCTCGCCTCGTCCATGGCTGAGATGCAGGCCTTTTACGACGCCGCGTTTCCACGGCTGGAAGACGTGATCGCCTATTGCGACAAGTTCCCCTTGGACGACCTGCCCGAGGACGCCCGGACGCTCATGCACATGATGCAGTCGCTGATCAACGTATCGTTCCCCATCGAGGCATGGAAGCAACCCAAGGTGCCCGACAGTGGCGCCACCTACCTCGACTGCATCCGGGAGCCGGTGATCTGAGACGTGTTGACACTCAAGGCGGCCGGACTGCTTGACGTCGACGCAGGCGAGATCGTCCGACCCGGAATCCTGCGGATCCAGGACGACCGCATCGCCGGCGTCGGCGGCGCACCCGACGGCGAGATCTTGGACCTGGGCGATCAGATCCTGCTGCCCGGGTTGATGGACATGGAGGTCAACCTCCTGATGGGCGGGCCCGGCGAAAAGCCCGGGCTGTCCCAAGTGCAGGACGACCCGCCGACGCGTGTCTTGCGCGCAGTGGGCAACGCACGGCGCACGTTGCGCGCCGGGTTCACCACGGTGCGCAACCTCGGGCTGTTCGTCAAGACCGGTGGATATCTGCTCGACGTCGCGCTGGGCAAGGCCATCGACGCCGGCTGGATCGACGGCCCGCGGGTGGTGCCGGCCGGGCACGCGATCACCCCGACCGGCGGGCACCTCGATCCCACGATGTTCGCTGCGTTCGCACCCCACGTGCTGGACCTGACGGTCGAGGAGGGCATCGCCAATGGCATCGATGAGATTCGCCGGGCGGTGCGGTATCAGATCAAGCACGGCGCCCAGCTGATCAAGGTCTGCTGCTCGGGTGGTGTCATGTCGATGACGGGTCCGCCTGGCGCGCAGCATTATTCGGACGACGAGCTGCGCGCGATCGTCGACGAGGCACACCGGCGCGGGTTGCGCGTCGCCGCGCACACGCACGGTGCCGATGCGGTAAGGCATGCGGTGGCAGCGGGGATCGACTGCATCGAGCACGGCTTCCTGGTCGACGACGACGCGATCGCGGCGATGGTCGAGCACGGCACATTCCTGGTCACCACTCGGCGCCTGACCGATGCGATGGACGTCTCCCATGCCCCACCCGAGCTGCAGGCCAAGGCCGCCGAGATGTTCCCTCGGGCACGCAAATCGGTGCTTGCCGCCTACGAAGCCGGTGTGAGGATCGCCGTCGGCACCGATGCTCCGGCGATCCCGCATGGCCGCAACGCCGACGAGCTTGTCACTCTGGTGGAGTTGGGCTTGCCACCACTGGCCGTGTTGCGGGCGGCGACAGTGACCGCAGCCGAGCTCATCGACGTCACCGACCGAGGCCGCCTCGCTGCGGGGTTATTGGCTGATGTCATCGGCGTTCCGGGAGACCCATTGCGGGACATCGCCGTTACCCAGAACGTGCGGTTCGTCATGAAGGGCGGCAAGGTTTATGGCGGCAAGAACTGACGACCTCGTCGAGATCCAGCAACTGCTGGCCCGGTATGCGGTCACCATTACCCAGCAAGACATCGACGGGCTGATCAACGTTTTCACACCCGACGGAACGTACAGCGCATTCGGCGACACCTATTCGCTGGACCGCTTTCCGGGGCTGGTGGAGGCCGCCCCGAAAGGGTTGTTCCTCACCGGGATTCCGGTGATCGAGTTGGCCGGGGACAGCGCAACCGGGACGCAGCCGCTGTGCTTCATCGACCACGCCACCCATGACATGCGCATCGGCTATTACAACGACACCTACCAGCGCACACCGAACGGCTGGCGGCTGAAAACCCGTGCGATGACGTTTATCCGGCGCAGCGGAGCGCACGACTCGGGCCGCCCCCACGCGATGGGGCGTCCACCTGCATGAAGGTCGATCAATTCCGGGCCGATCTGTGCACCTGGCTCGACGACCACGACCTGGCCCCCGGACCGGATCACTCCCTGGAAGGTCATATCCGCCAACTCGCCCGCGTGCACCGGGCGCTTTACGACGCCGATTGGATGCGGTACGGCTGGCCGGAGGAAGTCGGTGGATTGGGCGGGCCCGCAATGCTTCGCGCGATCGTCGGGGAAGAGGTCGTCGGCCGCGGTCTCGCCGAGCCCGGGCCGTACTCGATGGTCGAGGTCCTCGCACCCACGATGATCGATTACGCGCCCAAGGAGCTCGCCGCGGAAATGGTGCCACGGCTGCTGTCCGGTCGCGAGCAATGGTGTCAGGGCTTTTCCGAACCGGGATCCGGCAGCGACCTGGCATCGCTATCCACCCGCGCCGAACCGCGCAGCGATGACTGGATCGTCAACGGCCAGAAGGTCTGGACCAGCTTCGCGCAGTACTCGACCCGGTGTGTGCTGCTTACCCGCACCGCACCCGGCCGGTCAAGCCCCCATGAAGGCATCACCGCGTTCTTGGTCGACATGGACACCCCGGGCATCACCATCCGGCCGCTGCGCACGATGCACGGCGTCGACGAGTTCTGCGAAGTCTACTTCGATGACGTGGTGATCCCGGCAGGCCGGATACTCGGCAAGCCGGGAGATGGCTGGCGACTCGCGATGGACCTGTTGCCCTTTGAGCGGTCCACCTGTTTTTGGCAGCGGATCGCTTACCTCTACTCACGATTCGATCGGCTGATCGCCACTGAAAGCCGAGTGGACGACTCAGACTTCGACCTCGGGTCGGCCTATCTCGCGCTGCATACGGTGCGTTGCCGGTCGCGCGCCACCCAGCACCGGCTGGCCGAAGGTGAGCGGCTGGGTCCGGAGACCTCGATCGACAAGGTACTGCTGGCGACCGCCGAGCAACGACTGTATGAAACTGCCCGCGACCTCCTGCCCGGGGCGATCGAACTCGACGAGTCGCAATGGCGCACCGAGTACCTGTACTCGCGCGCGGCGACCATTTACGGCGGCACGGCCGAGATTCAGCGCAATATCATCGCGCGCCGGCTCCTGGATCTGGGCAAGGACTGAGCGTGGACACCGAGTCCTTGCACCTGCTCGAAGATGCGCTACGCAAGACAATGACCGCAGCGGCGGGTCGCGAACTCGATGCCGGGTTAGCCGGTCTGGGCTGGCTCGACATGCTCGGCGAAAAGGCCGACACCGCAATTCCGTTGGTATTCCGGCTGCTCGGTGAGACCGGCGCCCACGCGCCCGTGCTCAATGACGTCGTGCTTCATGCCGCCGGGCGTGAGCCTGGCGGTACCGTGCCGCTGCCGTTCGCGGGCGGTTCCTGGGTGATCTGGGAGCGCACCGACCGGGCGGGCTCGGCGCTGGGCGGGGAGCTGCCGGTACGGCGGGTGCCCGACGGCGACCCGGTACCGCTGGCCGCAGGACGGCGCGCGCTGGGCTGGTGGCTGGTCGGCACCGGCCGGGCGATGCTCTCACTGGCGCGCCAACACGCGCTCGACCGCGTTCAATTCGGCCGTCCTATCGCCTCCTTTCAGGCGATCCGGCACCGACTGGCCGAAACCCTGGTGGCCATCGAAGGCGCGGAGGCCACCCTGCTCGCCACCGCGGCCGAACCCGACGAAATCGGTTGCCTGCTGGCCAAGGCGGCGGCCGGCCGGGCCGCGCTCACCGCGGCCCGGCATTGCCAGCAGGTGCTCGGCGGGATCGGCTTCACCGCCGAGCATGCGCTGCACCGCCATGTAGAGCGCGCACTGGTGTTGGATGGAATGCTCGGCAGCGCACGGGAGCTGACCAAGGAGGCCGGTGCGATATTGCGGGCCAAGGGATCTGCACCGCGGCTGGCTCAACTCTGAACGGCGCGAGCGTGCGCAAACCCGGGAAATGTCCCGGCATGTCGGCCGGCGACACGCACGCTCGCGCGAGTTAGCGGGGCAATCCGAGGATTCGCTGAGCGATGATGTTGCGCTGGATTTCCGACGTGCCGCCGGCGATCGTGCCGGCGAAGCTGCGGAAGTAGCGATCGAACCAACTGGCATGGTGGACATCAAGATTCAGCGGCGTAACCGGACCCGTGACGTCGGGGTGGATGAGTCCGCCGCCGCCCGCGGCGTTCAGCGCGTGCTCGGAGGCGATCTGCACGGCCTCCGAACCCAGCAGCTTCAGCACCGACACGCCCGGCACGTCCTCCTCACCGCGCTCCGCTCGCGCCAGTGCGGCGGAGCCGAGCAGCCGAAGCGCCTCGAAATCCATGGCCAGCGTGGCATATTGGTCGCGCTCCAAGACGTCGGACGGCCGGAAGTCGGCGATCAGCTCCTCCAGTCGATCGGCATACCCGAGCCACAGCATTGTTCGTTCGTGTCCCAGCGAGCCGTTCGCCACCCGCCAGCCCTGATTCAGCTCGCCGACCAGATTCTCGGCGGGCACCCGTACATCGGTGAAGAACACCTCGTTGAAATCCACGTCCTCGCGATCACATGCCAGCGCGAACGGCCGCCGCACCACACCCGGGGTGTCGGTTGGAATCAGTAATACGCTGATGCCCTTGTGTTTTGGTGCGTCTGGATCGGTCCGCACGAAGGTGAGCAACACCTCGGCATCGTGGGCACCCGATGTCCACACCTTCTGTCCGTTGACGACGAAACGGTCAGCGTCGAGTACCGCGCGGGTACGCAACGACGCCAGATCCGAGCCCGCGCCGGGTTCGCTCATCCCCAGCGACGCCGTTATCTCGGCCCGCAGAATCGGCACCGCCCACTGCTGCTTCTGCTCTTCAGTTCCGAACGACAACAGCGATGCGGCGATAATGCCCAGGCCCTGCGGATTGAAGCTTTGATAGATCCGCCGCCGCGACAACTCCTCAAGGTGCACATATTGCTGTAACACCGTGGCGTTGCGCCCGCCGAACTCCGGCGGGTTGCCCGGTAGCAGCCAGCCGTGGTCGAACAACAGGCGCTGCCATCGGCGCGCCCAGTCCGGGATGTGGGAGGTCGAGCGGGGCCGCTCGGCGGCCTGCGCCTCGTCCGGCAGATGCTCTTCGAGAAACGCGACGAATTCGGAACGAAACGCCTCGACGTCGGCATCAAAGGTCAGTCGCACGGGCACTCCTCGGCGCGGTCACCTGAAGCTTCGCGTTTCGCTTCCGTCAACACAGGCAAGAGAATAGTATTCTCGTGATGAGAAAGTTACAATCTCAGATATGACGTCCCAGGAGGGGGTTCGACTCAGCAATGGCACGCCGTTCTCCGGTACAGTCCAATCATGTTCTCCCGTCACGGCAATCCGCTGAGCCGCCGGTGACCAGCCCCGGCGAGGAGCCGGCCTGGAAGCAGCGTGCGGTAGAGCGGTCGATCAAGACGGCAAAACTGCGCGCCGCGCAGCGCGTGCAACGCTTCCTCGACGCCGCCCAGGCCATCATCATCGAAAAGGGCAGTACCGACTTCACCGTCCAGGAGGTCGTCGACCGGTCGCGGCAGTCGCTGCGGAGCTTCTACCTGCAGTTTGACGGCAAACATGAACTGCTGCTGGCGCTGTTCGAAGACGCGTTGAGCCGGTCCGCCGACCAAATCCGCGCCGCCACTGCCAACCACTCCGATCCGCTGGAACGGTTGAAGGTGGCTGTCGAGTTGCTGTTCGAGGCGTCACGTCCGGATCCGACGGCGCAAAGGCCGCTGTTCACCGACTTCGCGCCCCGATTGCTAGTCTCGCACCCGGCCGAGGTCAAGGTGGCTCATACGCCGCTTCTGACGTTGCTGACCGAACTGATGGAAGAGGCCGGCGCCGCCGGGAAACTGCGCGCCGGTGTCAACCCCAAACGGGTAGCCGCCATGACCATGCAGACCGTCATGTTCATCGCGCAATCCAGCGGCGGGTCGGACGAAGCTACCGTCCACCCCATCACCGCCGACGAGGTGTGGGACTTCTGCTCGCACGGATTTGCTGGCTGAGAATTAGTTACCCTCTGGACCGACGGGGGGATTTGAGGGCCCCAACCAGCAACTGGAATACCCTGCGCTCCGCCGAGTGAAGGTCGCATGCAAGCGAATTCGTCGCATCGGCACCCGGCTCGTTTGTTCGCATACCGCACGATCAGCGTTCTCACGAGAACTATATTCTCCGCTACTGAGAGCATGAGATGGCAAAAATGGATTCCAGATTGACACTCTTGGCGGCCGATGACAGAGTTCAGATGCGACAGGACCCAAGGTCCCGCGAGAACGTGGTTCCGGCGAGAGGCGATACCCGTGACAGTCAGCGCTGCCAGTGACGTCTACTACGACCCGTACAACGTCGAACTCAATGCCGATCCCTACACCATGTTTCGCCGGTTGCGTGAGGAAGCGCCGCTGTACTACAACTCCGAGCACGACTTCTATGCGCTGAGCCGGTTCGCAGACGTCGACGACGCGCTGGTCGACCACGAAAGGTTCAGCTCGGCACGCGGGGCGATCCTGGAGCTGATCAAAGGCAATATCGAAATCCCCTCCGGCGTCCTCATTTTCGAGGACCCACCGGTCCACGACATTCATCGCAAACTGCTCGCCCGGATGTTCACGCCACGCAAGATCAACGAGCTGGAAACCAAGATCCGGGACTACTGTGTTCGCTGTCTGGATCCGCTGATCGGCGCGGACGGGTTCGACTTCGTCGGCGATCTCGGCGCGCAGATGCCGATGCGGGTGATCGGCATGCTGCTGGGTATCCCCGAGCACGATCAGGAAACCATCCGGGATCGCTCCAATGCCACCATGCGCACCGAGGTCGGCAAACCGATGGAAATCGCGTCGGACGGCTTCGACACCGGCGAGGCATTCGCACAATACATCGACTGGCGCGCCGAGCACCCGTCCGACGACATCATGACCGAGTTGCTCAACGTCGAGTTCGAGGATGCGACCGGCACCATCCGGCGACTGACCCGCGACGAACTGCTGATCTATGTCAACGTGGTGGCAGGGGCGGGCAATGAGACCACCACCCGGCTGATCGGCTGGACCGGCAAGGTGCTGGCCGAGCATCCAGAGCAGCGCCGGCAACTGGTCGAAGACAATACGAAGATTGCGCGGGCGATCGAGGAACTGCTGCGCTACGAGCCGCCGGCTCCGCATGTTGCACGGTACGTCACCCGCGACGTCGAGTACTACGGCCAGACTGTGCCCGAAGGCAGCGTGATGATGATGCTGATCGGGGCCGCCAACCGCGACCACCGCCAATTCCCGCCCGACGGCGATGTTTTCGACATTCACCGCGAGGCCCGCCAGCACCTGTCTTTCAGCGTCGGCACACACTACTGCCTCGGATCGGCCTTGGCTCGACTGGAGGGACGGATCGCGTTGGAGGAGGTCTTGAAGCGCTTCCCCGAGTGGGACATCGACCTCACCAAAGCCAGGTTGTCTCCGACCTCTACGGTGCGGGGATGGGAATCGATGCCGGCTGTCATCCGGTGAACCGCAGCAGATTCGAGTTCAAAAGGAAATGAGGTAACCATGGCGGGACGAGTCGAAGACAGGGTCGCGTTGATCACCGGCGCGGCGCGCGGTCAGGGCCGCAGCCACGCGGTCCGATTGGCGCAGGAGGGTGCCGACATCATTGCGGTCGACATCTGTAAGCCGATCGAGAGTGTCCGGATTCCGCTGTCCACTCCAGAGGATCTGGCCGAGACCGCCGATCTTGTCAAGGGCCATAACCGCCGCATCTTCACCGCCGAGGTCGACGTGCGTGACTACGACGCACTGAAAGCCGCAGTCGACACCGGCGTCGAGCAACTGGGCCGGCTGGACATCATCGTTGCCAACGCCGGCATCGGCAACGGTGGGGCGACGCTGGACAAGACCAGTGAGCGCGACTGGACCGACATGATCGACGTCAACCTCGCCGGTGTGTGGAAGACCGTGAAAGCGGGTGTGCCGCATATGCTGGCCGGTGGGCGCGGCGGTTCGATCATCCTGACCAGTTCGGTGGGCGGACTGAAAGCCTATCCCCACACCGGACACTATGTGGCGGCCAAACATGGCGTGGTCGGGTTGATGCGCACCTTCGCGGTCGAGTTGGGCCAGCACATGATTCGGGTCAACTCGGTGCATCCCACCAACGTCAACACACCGTTGTTCATGAACGAGCCCACGATGAAGCTGTTCCGCCCCGATCTGGAGAACCCCGGTCCCGATGACCTCAAGGTGGTCGCGCAGATGATGCACACGCTGCCGGTTGGCTGGGTGGAGCCGGAGGACATCAGCAACGCGGTGTTGTTCCTGGCGTCCGACGAGTCCCGCTACATCACCGGCGTCACCCTTCCCGTCGATGCCGGCAGCTGCCTGAAGTAACTACGCTCGGCTCATGGACGGTTTCGAAGGACAGGGCGCGGTCATCACCGGCGGTGCGAGCGGGATCGGTTTGGCCACCGCCCGCGAGCTGGCCCGCCGCGGAGCGGGCGTCGTGCTGGGCGACATCGAAGAGCCGGCGCTCGACCGGGCCGTCACGGACCTGCGCGCCGAGGGACTCGACGCACACGGCGTTGTGTGCGACGTCCGACGCCTCGACGAGGTTGGTCGCCTCGCCGATGAGGCGTTCCGGCTCCTCGGGGGGGTGCACGTGGTATTCAACAACGCCGGGATCGCTGTGTCCGGACCGATCGCACAGATGACGCACGACGACTGGCGGTGGGTGATCGATGTCGATCTGTGGGGCGCGATTCATGGTGTCGAGATCTTCTTGCCCAGGCTTTTGCAGCAGGGTGAGGGCGGCCACCTGCTGTTCACCTCGTCTTTCGCCGGCCTGGTGGCCAACGTCGGCCTGGCGCCGTATTCCGTTGCCAAGTACGGCGTCGTCGCGCTTGCCGAGGCGCTTGCCCGCGAGGTCAAGGCGGACGGCATCGGAGTGTCGGTGCTCTGCCCGATGCTCGTCGCAACCAATATCGGCGACTCCGAGCGCAACCGCGCTGTTGACTACGGCCCACCCAGGCAGGCGGTTTCGGGTGACGCTACCGCGGGCGAGAACGTTATCCTCGACGTCGGTGCCGTCGCCGGCCTGACGGTCGAGGCGATACTCGCCAACCGGCTCTACATCCTGCCACACCAAGCCTCGCGCGCCTCGATCCGCCGAAGGTTCGAGCGTATCGACCGCGCCTTCGACGACCAGGCCGCCGGAGGGTGGGACTACTAACCAAGCTACCCGGTGGCCGTGAATTTCCCGACGTATGCGTCGGCGAACCTGGCAATGCCGTCGAGTGCTTCGCGGGTGCGTTGCCAGGGCGCCACAATGAGCCGGTCGATACCGGCATCGGCGGCACGCTGGACATCCTCGGCCGAGGAGATCGGCACGGCGGTGGTGATTTGCGGTCTGCCGCTGCGCGCGTGATCGGCCCACAGCCCGCTGAGGACGCGCATCGAATCCGGTATCCGCTCCAGGGTGTGGTTCATCGGCAACCAGCCGTCGCCGAATCGGGCCACCCGGCGCAGTGCTGCGTTGCCGTCACCGCCGATGTGCAGCGGTGGGCCACCCGGTTGCACGGGTTTGGGTTCGAAAGCGACTGCGCCGAAGTCGAAGAACCGGCCATGGTGTTCGACCGTCGGCTCGGTCCACAGCGCGCGGCACACCTGCAGTGCCTCATCGACCCGCGCACCGCGGCTGTCGAAGTCCAGCCCGATCGCGTCCCATTCCTCACGCAGCCAGCTCGCCCCGACGCCGAAGTCGAACCGGCCGGACGACACGATATCGAGGGTGGCCGCGGCGCGTGCACTGACGAATGGATGTCGCAGACCGATGTTGTAGACATAGGTGCCGAGCCGGATACTGCCGGTCTGGGCTGCCAGAAACGACAGGTAGTTCAGTGCGTCGAACACCGGTGTCTGCGGTGGGATCGGGGGATGGCTGTCACCGTGATGCGGACTGCCGCTCATCGCGGTCGGCAACACCAAATGCTCGGGCAGCCAGACCGACTCGAAGCCCAAACCCTCGGCCCGCTTGGTCAGATCTGGCCATAGTCCGGGGTGGGCGCGGGCCAGCGGTATACCGAACTTCATTGTGTCTTGACCTTTCTCGCCCCGCCGGGTGCGCTACCGATGACTCCGTCGGCTGCCAGTTCGGCGATGTCGTGGTCGGTCAGCCCGAGTTCGGTGAGCAGCTCATGGTTGTGTTGCCCGAGTAACGGCGCGGGTTGCCGGTGGAATCGCTGCGGGCCGGCGGAGAACCGCGCCGGTACGGTGCTGTGGGCAGCGGGGCGGTTCACCGGGTGCTCGACGTCTTCGAAGAAACCGCGGAAGGCCAGTTGCGGCAGCTCGGTTTGCCGGTGCGGCTGCATGACTTTCGCCACCGGGACGCCGGCGTCCCATAGGGCTTGGATGATCTCGTCACCGCTGCGTCGCTCACACCAGGCGTTGAGCTGCTCATCGATCAGCTCATGGTGCTGCCGCCGGCCGGCCATGCCGGACAGGGCTTGATCCGTCGCCCATTGGGGTTGGCCGAGTGCCTCGACCAGACCCGCCCACTGTTCGTCGGTCGCCACCGCGATGGCCACCCAGCTGTCCAGGCGACCGAATTCGTCAACGTCGGTGGTGCGGTAGAGGTTCTGCGGCGCGGCCGTCGGTCCGCGGTTGCCGGCCCGCTCCAACAGAGCGCCGTACGCGCTGTACTCGATCACCTGCTCGGCGGCAATGCTGAGCGCGGCATCGATCATGGCGGCTTCCACCAGTACGCCCCGGCCGGTGCGGCGTCGATGTTCCAGCGCGAGCAACAGTGCGTTGACCGCATGGATGCCCGCATTCGGGTCACCAACGGTGTATGGCTCGTAGGGGTTGCGGTCGGGATAACCGGTCAGCCAGCTCAATCCGGATGCGGCCTCGATGACGTAGGCGAACGCGGGATTGTCACGCCACGGGCCATCCAGCCCGAACCCGGGCATCCGCAACAGGATCGCATCAGGGCGGATGGCCCGGACGGTCTGGAAGTCCACGCCGATCTGGTCGAGCACCCGGGGGGTGAAGTTCTCCACGATCACGTCTGAAGTCGCGATGAACCGGTGCAACAGGTCTCGCCCGGTCGAGGTCTGCAAGTCCAGCGTTAGGCCTTTCTTGTTGGTGTTCAGCGCCGAAAAGATCGGTGAGCGCTCCCACCACTGGTCTTCGGTGATCGGCACGCCGGCGATCAGCCGGGTGCCGTCCGGCTTGCGAGTCGACTCGACGTGGATGACCTCCGCGCCCAGTAGCGCCAGGAAATGCGTGCAGCACGGCCCCGCCCAGAAGGTTGTCATGTCCAGCACCCGTAGACCGTTGAGCGGAAGCTGTTGGGCGGTACCACTGCCCGGGATCGACCGCCGCGCGGGCGGCGGGGACCGGCGGTAGTGCGCGGTGTGCTCACCCAGCCGCGGCGCCGGCTGCGGCGGTCGAAGTTGCGCCGGCCCCATGCGGTAGGGATGGGCGGGCTGGCAGAACCCGTCGCGAGGATTCGATACGAACGACCCACGCTGGCCGAAGTGGCCCAAGCCGGTGATGTTGGCGCCGTTGGCCACCGGCGCGTTGGGAATACGGAATGCGGTGGCGAGGTCGAGGATCTCCTCAACCGTCTGGCTCTTCACCCACGCATAGAGCTCGTCGGCCTTTTCGTTGGCCTGCTCGGTGATCGAGAGTGGCGATTCCTCGTCGATCCAGTCCTGGTGTCCGGTCATCGCGCACAGATCGAACCACTGTTGGGCGGTTCCGCAGCCGACATCCACCAGGCCGTCTTTGGCTTGGGCGATTCCCGGAATGGTGACCTTGCGGGTATCCCGCCATCGCCGGCCGAGTATCTGAAAGTAGCTGACCGGGTAATAGGTGAGACCCAGGATTTGGGTTTCCAGCATGGACAGGTCGATGAGCTGGCCACCGCACCGGTGGAACGCCAGCGTCAGTGCGCTCGCGTATGCTCCGGCGAGGTACTCGCCGACTTGTCCGCCGACGAACACCGGGGCCCGGTCGGGTGCTCCGCGGCCGAGCCCGACGATTCCACCCGACCATGCCTGCAGGGTGAATTCGGTCGCCGGCCGATCTCGCCACGGGCCCGTCAGCCCAAACGGCGTGACCGCGGTGACAACCAGGTGCGGATGAGCACGGTGAATCTCGGCGGGTGCGAAGGCATCCGCAATCGTCGAGCCCCGCGACCACACCGCCGCATCCGCGGAGGCCAACAGTCCGTTCACGAACGCGGCGTCGGCCCCGGGCTCCGCAACCACGCTGTGCTTGGAGCAGGCAAGAAAGCTGAACAATGCTCCGTCCTCGCGGGTCTCGATGGCCGCACCCGACGCGGACCACCTGCGCAACGGATCGCCCTGCGATGACTCGACTTTGATTATGCGTGCCCCACCATCTGCCAGCAATTTGGTGCAATAGGCACCGGCGATGCCGCAGGAAAGGTCGACGACTGTGTAGCCGTCAAGCGGCTCCACCGGCTACCCCTTCTTCTTGCGGCTGGACTTACTCAGCCGGAACTCGGGCGGGAACCTGCTGTCATTGTCCTTCACCGCGTCATTGAGGCCGCGGTCAATCGCCTCGCCCATCTCCAGATCGTCGTCGTCGTGGTGGATGTGACTGCCCATCGATTCGAAGAACGCGCTCAGCAGGCTGCCCATATACTCGCCCTGGAACTGCTTGACCGTCTCGAAGAAGACTTTCTGCATGAAGATGGTGTCGGTGGGGCGGTTCTGCGCACATGCCGACGCGTATTTATCCACCTCGGTCTCGAGCTGATCACGTGGCACGACCTTGTTCAGGAAGTTGCATTGGTACATCTCGTCAGCGGTGAAAGGTCTTCCGGTGAAGACCATTTCCTGAAACTTTCGTAGCCCCATCGTCTGGACCCACGTCCACATCCGCGGGCCCCAGCCGTAATACCGGAACGATGGGTGCCCGAACAGCGCGTCGTCGGACGAGATCACCAGGTCGGCATCGGCGGCCTGGTAGAAATGCCAACCGTAGCAGTATCCCTTGGCCTCGACGATGCTGATCTTCTTCAGCTCTTGAAGAGGACGGTTACCGGCCTGCGAATTCGCGTACCACGCACTGATCGTCGCGCCGTGCCGAAAGGACCCCTTGGGTGGGTAGCGGATGCCAGACAAATCCTCGTCTTCCAGCCGGAGCTCGGCGAGCCGGAAAGCAGGGGAATCCGCGCCTTCCATGAACTCGGGGAGGTCGGCGCCGCTACCGAGGTCGTCGCCGACGCCGCGGATCACCACCACCTTGACGTCGTCGTCGACTGTGGCACCGCGCAATAGGTCGGCGTAGCGAAGCCGCGCTGCCGCGGTGGGCGCATTGAGGAACTCCGGCCGGTTGAAGGTGATCGTTGCGATCTTGGTCTTCGGGTCCTTTGCGTAAAGGATGATCTCTTCCGGCGGGGGGCGGTTGTCAGGCATGGACGACGTCCTCCCACGAGGGACTCGAGGTGAGAATTTCTGGGCCGTCGGCAGTGATCAAGACTGCCTCCCGGCCGAACACCGCACCAACGCGCCGTTCCCAGACGTAGCCGGTAACCGCGAGCACCATCCCCTCCTCCAGCTGCTCCTCGGCGGCGCTTGCGGGCAGGTGTGCAGATACCACCGGCGGATCGAAGCCCATGCCCAACCCGCGCGCCACCGGCATCGGCGGCAGCGGCTCCCCTGCGGCGTGATAGGCGGACAGCAGGTCGGCGGCCGGTGTTCCCGGCTGGCAGGCGTCGTAGAGCCTGCGCCACAACAACTTCCACCGCCGATACAGATCGGCGGCCCCGTCAGGTTCACCGACCGGCCAGGTGCGCCCGACCTCGCCGGTGTAGCCGCCGGCGAGTACGCCGGCGGAGAAGGCCACCAAATCGCCGGGCCGCACCTTGCCGTCGTCGGGGCCGCGCCGCCACGGGTGCTCCCGCGACGTCACCCAGGCGGCGTCCTGGGTCGACGGGGTGCTCACCCCGCCGGCGGCCATGGCCTCCAGCAAGACACCGGCCAAGACTTTCTCGCTGACACCGGGGCGCAGCTCGGCGACCGCCGCGGCCAGCCCGGTCTCGGCCACTCCGATGGCGGCACGGAGCGCGGCCACCTCCTCGGGAATCTTGATGCGCCGGGCGGCCCGCATGGCCAACTCGCCGTCGACCAGCTCGGCGTTGGGAAAGGCCATCGGCAGCAACTGGGCGAACGCCGGGGAAAGCCCGTCGGTGCCAACGCGTTTCGCGGTCGCTGCACCTTCGATACCTTGTAGCACCGAAATGACGGTCATCGGATTCCACGCTAGGCCATACAAATTCTCGTGCGGAATGTCCTCCTCGGGAATCCCCTCATCCCACGTGCTCATCAGGTGGATCGCGCCGGTTTCCGCGACGACGACACAAGTCGGCCCGAACGGCCGTGTGCCGGCCACCCACAGTTGCGGCGCCCCGGCCACGTAACGAACGTTGGCCTGGCGCCCCAGCACCAGGATGTCGAGATCGTGTGCGGCCATCTGGGCCAGGGCGCGAACACGACGTCCCGAGCGCAGTGCGCGGTCGTCGGGCAGGACCTCAGTGGCCATAAGGGTCATAGGGGTAGTCGGTCAACGGGATCCAACCCTCCTCGGTGATGACGATGATCTCTTCGCTGCGGTAGCCGCCGGTACCGTCCTCCCACACCACCGGCTCCAGGACCAGCACCATCCCCGGCTCGAAGACGAAGTTCTCGTCGAACTGGTCGCCGAGATCGGTTCCGATCATGGGTGTTTCGGCGGCGTTGACGCCGATGCCATGACCCAGGTAGAAGTGCGGCAGCCATGGCCGGCTGCCGCCGTTGGCTTTCGTTGCTACTCTGCCCAGTTCGGCGGCAGTGACACCGGACCGCGTCACGTCGAGCACCGCGGTCATGATCTCGTACCACCGCGCAAACTGCGCCTGCTGGCGCGGTGTCGGCTCTCGTCCCACCACCCAGGTGCGGCCGAAATCCGAGCAATAGCCGGCGTAGGTGATGCTGACGTCGGTCCACAGCACATCGCCGGCAGCCAGTTCGCGCTCGGTCGTCAACAACGGCAACGCCAAATCGCCGTGGGTGGTCCAAACACCGTCGGCCTTGCTCGGCGGCATCACCTGCCAGATCGGTTCGAGCATGCTGGCCAGAGCGCCCAGTTCGAATGCCCGGCGCACAAAGCTCGCCGACAAGTCGGTTTGGCGGATCCCGGGCGCCAGCGCCGCTTGCACGTCGACCATCGCCTGGTCGGTGATCCGGCACGCGGTGCGGATGCAGGCCAACTCATCGGCAGTTTTGACGACCTTGGCGGCGCCGATCACCTGAACCGCATCAACCGGCCGGCCGGTGGGAAACAACTGCTGATGGGCGCGGCGCATGGCTCCGGTGAATTCGTCCACCGCGACGGTTGCTCCGGACGGAATCAAATCGCCGAGTATGCCCGCGAAGTTCTGCACACCCTCGTCGAATTCCAGATACACCGGGCCATGCAGATGGCCGGCGGGCAACCCGGACTCCGATGCCGTGCCCTCACGGAACGGCAGGAACAGGTGCGGCGACGGGTCGTCGGCGAGCACCACCGCCACCGGGTGCTCGACATAGGACAACCCGGCATCACCCAGCGGCCAGCTCACCCCGGTGGCGTACACCACGTTGCTGTTACCGAGCAGGATCAACACGTCGACGCCGCGGTCAGCCATCGCGGAACGCAGCCGCGAACCGGTCTGTGCACGCATCCGCTGGAGGTCTGGTGTCTCCGGGATATCAAGTACTGCAAGCGATGTCGTCACGTCAAAGGCCCAAGAAATTGGTGATGTTGCCGCTGACGACCTGCACGGCAGATCCGGGTCCGACAGCGTCAACGACCGCAGCCAACGACTTCTCGGAATAGCCGTAGGTGCTTTCGTTGTGCGGGTAGTCGGACGACCACATCACCTTGTTGACACCGATCCGGTCGATCAGCTGCAGGCCCAGTGGATCGACCATGAACGACGCGCTCATGTGGTTGTCCCAGTAGTGGCGCACGTCATGCTCGATGGGCCGGTTGAACATGTGCCGGTACGACGCCAGTAGGTGTTCGGCGTCCTGCAGGACCCATGGGACCCAGGCGATCCCGCCCTCGAACCAACCGATCCGCAGCCGCGGGTGCCGATCGAGGATGCCGGAAAAGATGTACTTGGAGAACACCTCCCGGAACCCGTCGACGTTGATCATCATGCCTACGACCACACTGTTGAACTGGCACGGACTCTTGGGAGGCGTCTCGCCGATGTGGTGGGTGACCGGCAGGCCGGCATCTTCGATCTCGTCCCACACCGGGGTCATGGCATCACTGCCGTAGTCGATGACGTTGCCGTCGTCGTCCTTACCGGGGTTCAGCGGCATCAAAAACGTCTTGAGCCCCAACGACTTCAGCTCGGCAAGCGTTCGCCGGGTGCCTTGTGGGTCCCACCAGTTGATCAGCCCGGCCCCGTAGAAGTGGCCACCGGAGCGCTCCTGCAGCTCGGCGATGTACTCGTTGTAGATACGGAATGCGAGCTCGCGTAGTTCCTTGTCCGGGTAGTGGAAAAGTGCCAGCACCGCGTTGGGGAACGCCAGTTCCCGCTCGACGCCGTCCGCGCGTAACTCCTCGATGCGTGCCTCGATGTTTGAGCTTGCGGCGCCCGGCAGATCGTCGTATTGCATCAGTACCGCGCTGAAATCGCCCGGCAGGAACGACTGTCCCTTGCGACCGAGTTGATAGGCGCCTTCCTCGTACCAGATCCGCGGCGCCTTGTCCTTGAGGTTGTCCGGGAAACGCTCGTAGAAAATGTCCTCGGCCAGCGAAATGTGGTTGTCGGCAGAGAAAACCACCGTGCCTTCCGGCAGGCCGACGCTGCCGATGTCGGCGTGGCCCCGGCGATCCTTCGGTGCGCCGTACCCTTCGGGCGGGTAGAGCGAGACGGTGGACTGACTGGACATCGTTATCCTCCAATCGGATTAAGAGTACTCACCAGGTCACCGGTAGCTCGTAGACGCCGTAGGCGAGGCGGTCGTGTTTGAACGGGACGTCCTCGATCGGCACGGCGAGCTTCAGGGTCGGGATGCGACGGAGCAGTGTGTGGTAGACGATTTGCAGCTCGGCGCGAGCCAACTGCTGACCGACGCACTGGTGCCTGCCGTAGCCGAACGCGACGTGTTGGCCGGCCCCGGATCGGTGCAGATACATGCGCTCGGGTTCGTCAAAGGCGCTGGGATCCCAGTCGGCGGGCGCCAGGTCGATGATGATGCCCTCACCGGCGCAGATGGTCTCACCGGCGATCGCGATGTCCTCGATGGCGACCCGGCGCTGCCCGTTTTGGATGATGGACAGGTAGCGCATCAGTTCCTCGACCGCGTTCGCGATGACTTTCGGGTCGTCGGCATCGCGCAGCACCGCCAACTGCCCGGGGTGTTGCAGCAGCGCCAGCACGCCGAGGCCGATCATGTTTCCGGTGGTCTCGTGCCCGGCGATCAGCAGCCCGGTCCCCAACTGGGTGGCTTCCCGGACACTGAGTTCTCCGGCCTTGACCCGCTCGGCCAGGTCCGTCACCGCGTCCTCGGCGGGGCTTTCCATTTTGGCCTCGAGCAGTCGCGCGAGGTACTTCGACAGCCCGCTCGCGCCCTTGGCGGTGTCCTCGGCCGTCGCGTACCGGGCGACCCCGATATTGGCGTGGTGCTGGAAGAACTCGGCTTCCTCGTACGGCACGCCCAGCAACTGGCTGATCACCAGAGACGGTATCGGCAACGCGAGTGCGGTGACGATGTCGGCCGGTTGTGGTCCGGCCAGTATCGCGTCGATGTGCTCGTCGGTAATCTGCTGGATCACCGGCCGCGGGCCCTCCACCCGCTTGAAGGTGAACGGCTTCGACAGCATCCGCCGGAACCGGGTGTGTTCCTCGCCGTCGGAGGTGAAGACCGAGCGCGGACGCCTGTGCACCGTCGACAACATGCCTTCGTTCCAATGCGGGAAGCCGGCGCGCCGGTCGTCGACGCTGACGCGCGAATCGGAAAACAGCGCCCGCACTTCTTCGTACCCGGTGATCAGCCACGGTGTGCTGCCGTCCCAGATCCGCACTCTGGACAGCGGTTTGGATTTCGCAAGTGCTAGCACGTCGGGCGGCGGCGCGAACGGGCAGCCACCATCTCTGGCCATCGGGTATTCCGGGATGTCGGCGGCAACCTCGATCGCGGTCAGGGCGTCGGACACGTCACTCCTCGATGTGGATGGCTTGCGCTGGGCAGCCCGCGGCGGCGGTGCGGGCGTTGTCGAACTGCTCGGCCGGTGGGGTGGCGTTGAGCAGCACGACGACGCCATCCTCGTCGCGTTGGTCGAACACCTCGGGTGCGCGCATCACGCAGTTGCCCGAGGAAGCGCATTTGTCTTGGTCGACAGTTACTTTCATATTCAGCTTCTTTCGCTGACCGGTGCCAGCCACAGCCCCACGATCGCGTCGATGAGGCCGGAGCCGGCGGCTTGCCAGGAGGCGCGGCGTACCGATGACCCGGCGACCAGCGCGCGTTCCCGATCGGCGCAGGTATGCATCAACAGGTTGCGGGCCATCAGGTTGCGCTCCACCCGAACGTCGACCGGCAGCTCCGGAAGGCAGCGGTTGATCCCGTCGATCACCTCAACCAGTGACGGGGATGTGAGCGCGTCCTTGACCACGATGTTGTGGTAGGCCGGGTCGGTCATCACCTGCGCGGCGAACCGGGCGTACCAGGTGGGGTTGCCGAGGGCAGCGAGGTGCTCGGTCAGCGGACAGACCAGGCATGCCACCCAGTCGCGCATCTCGGTCGAGTCGCCAATGTCGGCCACCATCTCCTCGCGCAGCCGCTCGATGGGCACCCGGTGTTTGTGCTCGATAGCCCGCACCAGATCGGTCTTGGTGCCGAAGTGATAGCCGACCGCCGCATTGTTGCCCTGCCCGGCGGCCTCGCTGACCTGCCTGTTGGACACCGCGAAAACCCCGTGCTCGGCGAACAGCCGCTCGGCCGCGGCGAGTATCGCCTCCTGCGTGGTGCTGGCCCGTTCGCTTCGCGCGGCCCGCGCTGTGGTCACGCCGCTTAGTCAACCCCTCGAACGAGTGTTAAGTCAAGCGATTGATTTAATTCTTTGGAGGCGTGCGGCGCCGGATGGGCTTGCCGGCCGTGGTCCCCCCGTCAACCCGCAACACCGTCCCGGTGACATAGCGGGAACGGTCGCCGGCGAGGTAGAGCGCGGCCTCGGCCACGTCCTCGGGCTTCCCCTCCCGCTGCAACGGCCGGTCAGCGCGCATCTGCTCGCGGATCGCCTGTTCGAAGCGTTCGAGCTCTTCGGGCGACTTGCCAGACGTCGACGAAGCCAGCATCGGCGTGGGGATATTCCCCGGGGCGATGCAGTTCACCCGGATGTCGTAGTACGCCAATTCGATTGCGGCGGACTTGCTGAACTGGATCACCGCGGCCTTGGAGGCACGGTACGTCATCACCCCGGCACCAGCTTGGATCCCACCGATCGACGACAGGTTGATGATCGAACCACCGCCACTGGTCGCCATCCGGCGCGCGGCGTCTCGGGTGCCGGCCATCACCCCGAGGACGTTGACCGCCATCACCCGCTGGAAGTCGGCGAGGTCGTCCTCGAGGAAACTGCGATGCATCCTGCTGGAGATGCCGGCGTTGTTGACCATGACGTCGAGGCCACCGAACTGCTGCACCGTGAACGACACCAATTCGCTGACCTGCCCGGGGTCCGCCGTGTCGGCCTGCCGAAAGACCGCCCGGGAACCGAGGTTTCCGGCGAGTGCGCTACCCCGGTCGGGATCGATGTCACCGATGACCACCCGGGCGCCCTCGGTCGCAAACTTCTCCACGATGCCGGCACCGATCCCCGATCCGCCGCCGGTGACGATCGCGACCTTGCCGGTTAACTCGTTGACCACATCGAAGAGTTAATCGGCGCGATCGCGGTTAAGTCAAGTGATTGATTTATCGGTGGTCGTCGCTCCCGGCGATCCGACCGGATTCCTTTACTGAGGAATCTTGGTGCGTGATACGTTCACCGCGGTAGGACCGTTCGAAGGAGCCGTTTTGAAACTCAACCGATTTGGCACGGCGCTGGGAGTCATGGCCACCGGTGCCCTGGTGTTGTCTGCGTGCGGCAGTAACAACAACGCGAATCAAGGCCAAGCGCCGTCGGGGTCGTCGGCGAACGTGACTTGCGGCGGGCAGAAGACGCTGAAGGCCAGCGGGTCGACAGCCCAGGCCAATGCGATGGCCCGCTTTGTCAATGCCTTCCAAAAGGCGTGCCCCGATCAAGACTTGAACTACACCGCCAATGGTTCGGGCGCAGGGATCAACGAATTCGTGGGCAAGCAAACCGATTTCGGGGGCTCGGATGTGCCGCTGAGCACCGAGGAAGCCGGCAAAGCGCAGGAGCGGTGCGGCTCACCCGCCTGGAACCTGCCGACGGTGTTCGGGCCGATCGCGGTCACCTACAACGTCAAGGGCGCGGACAAGCTGGTTCTGGATGGCTCGACTACCGCGAAAATCTTCAACGGCACCATCACCTCTTGGGACGACGCGGCGATCAAGGCGCTGAACACCGGCGCCAACCTGCCCGCTGAGCCGATCCATGTGGTGTTCCGCAGTGATCAGTCCGGGACCACGGCCAACTTCCAGGAATACCTCGACGCTGCTTCGGATGGCGCGTGGGGTAAGGGCGGCGGAAAGACGTTCAACGGCGGTGTCGGTGAGGGCGCCAAGGGCAACGACGGCACCTCGGCAGCGGTCAAGGGCACCGAAGGGTCGATCACGTACAACGAGTGGTCGTTTGCCCAGGCGCAGAAGTTGAACATGGCCCAGATCGTCACGTCGGCCGGCTCCCAACCGGTGTCGATCAGCGCCGACTCGGTCGGCAAGACGATCTCCGGGGCCACGGTGAAAGGGCAGGGCCACGACCTGGTGCTCGACACCGACTCGTTCTACAAGCCGACGCAACCCGGTTCCTACCCGATCGTGCTGGCCACCTATGAGATTGTCTGCTCGAAGTATCCCGACCCCCAGGTCGGTACGGCTGTGAAGGCGTTCCTGCAAGCGGCGATCGGCCCCGGCCAGAATGGCTTGGCGGACAACGGGTATATCCCGATTCCCGACAAGTTCAAGTCGAAATTGTCGGACTCGGTCAACGCTATCTCCTGATCTCCAGGCCCCATGGCCCGACGATCGCTAACCCGGTCAGATCCGACCGGAACAACACCCGGGTTAGCGGCGACTGATGTGAGTGCCGTGCGGCGCGGCGACCGGCTGTTCAAGTCGGTCGCCATCGCCGCCGGTTCGACGATCGTGATCGCGATCGTGCTGATCGCGCTATTCCTGTTGGTCAAGGCCGTCCCGTCGCTGCGGGCTGACCACGCGAATTTCTTTACCAGCGCCCAATTCGATACCACCGACCCGGAGAACCTGGCATTCGGTATCCGCGACCTGTTCATGGTCACGGTGCTGAGTTCAGTATTCGCGTTGGCGTTGGCCGTCCCGGTCGCGGTCGGCATCGCAGTGTTTCTCACCCACTATGCGCCCGCATCGTTGTCGCGTCCGTTTGGTGCGATAGTCGACCTGCTGGCCGCGGTGCCCTCGATCGTCTTCGGACTCTGGGGGATCTTCGTGCTGGCGCCGCAGCTCGAGCCGATCGCAAAATTCCTCAATCACAACCTGGGATGGTTGTTTTTGTTCGACAAGGGCGACGTCTCGTTGGCCGGCGGCGGCAACATCTTCACGGCCGGCATCGTGCTCGCGGCGATGATCCTGCCGATCATCTCGTCGGTATCGCGAGAGGTTTTCCGGCAGACCCCACTTATTCAGATGGAAGCAGCCCAGGCACTTGGCGCAACGAAGTGGGAAGTGGTGCGGATGACCGTGCTGCCGTTCGGCCGCAGTGGCGTCATCGCGGCTGCGATGTTGGGGTTGGGCCGTGCCCTGGGTGAAACCGTCGCAATGTTGGTCATCATCCGTGCCGCCGCCCGACCGGGGAATTGGTCGCTGTTCGACGGCGGTTATACGTTTGCATCCAAGATCGCCTCCGCGGCAAACGAATTCACCGAACCACTCCCGACGGGCGCCTATATTTCCGCGGGATTCGTGCTGTTCGTCCTGACGTTCATCGTCAACGCGGCAGCTCGTGCGATCGCCGGTGGGAAGGTCAACGGATGAACTCCCCCACGCTCAGCCGACCGATCAAGGCAACGGAGTCGCGCCACATCAGCATCGGGCGGCGGGTCAAGAACCGCGTCGCGGCAATGCTTTTCCTCATCTCGTTCGTTATCGCGATGATACCGCTGGCCTGGCTGCTCTGGGTGGTGGCCAAAAGAGGCTGGTATGCCATCACTCAGCCGGAGTGGTGGAGCCACTCGTTGCAGGGCGTGATGCCCGAGCAGTTCGCCGGCGGCGTGTATCACGCGCTGTACGGGACACTGGTGCAGGCCGGGGCGGCCACCATCCTTTCCGTGCCGCTCGGAATTATGACCGCGGTGTACTTGGCGGAATATGGTTCCGATCGGCTGGCGCGGGTGACCACCTTCATGGTCGATGTGCTCGCCGGGGTGCCCTCGATCGTGGCGACGCTGTTCGTCTTCGCTTTGTGGATCGCGACCCTGGGATTCGAGCAGAGCGGTTTCGCCGTGTCGCTGGCATTGGTCTTGCTGATGTTGCCGATCGTGGTGCGCTCATGCGAGGAAATGCTCAAGTTGGTACCCGACGAATTGCGAGAAGCCAGCTATGCGTTGGGCATTGCGAAATGGAAAACGATCATGCGGGTCGTCATCCCAACCGCGCTGCCGGGAATCATCTCCGGTGTCTTTTTGTCGATCGCCCGCATCATCGGCGAAACCGCGCCGGTGCTGGTGCTGGTCGGATACAGCCGTTCGATCAACTACGACATCTTCAGCGGCAACATGGCCACGTTGCCGCTGTTGATCTACACCGAACTCAGCAATCCCGAACACGCCGGCTTCCTGCGGGTGTGGGGTGCGGCGCTGACGCTGATCATCGTGGTGGCCGTCGCCAACCTGATCGCGGCCGCCGCGACCCGCTTCTTGGCGGTTCGGCGTGGGTAACTCAACTCGGCGGTAGCTTGACCACCCTGTTGTTGCCGCGGTCCGCGACGTAGACGTTCCCGTCGTTGTCCACCGTCACAGATAACGGGGTGTTGAGGTCGGTGAACGGCAGCACGGTAGAGCTGGTGGCCCCGGCCGCCAACTTCACCACCTTGTTCTTGTCGTGTTCGGTGACGTAGACGTTGCCGGCGCTGTCCACCGCGATGCCCCACGGCACGCTGACACCGGTGAACGGCAGCTCCGTCTGCTGATTGGACCCCGCCGCCAACCTCAGCACCCGGTTGTTGTCGGTGTCGGTCACATAGACGTTGCCGTCCTTGTCCACCGCCACCCCATCCGGGTCGTTGAGGCCGTTGAACGGCAGATCGGTCTGGGTGTTCGAGCCGGCCGGCAATTTCACCACCCGGTTGCTGCCCCGGTCGGCGACATACACGCTGCCGGAGGTATCCACTGCTATCCCCTCGGGGTAATTAAGGCCGTTGAACGGCAGCTCGGTCTGGTCGTTCGATCCGGCCGTCAACTTCACCACCCGGTTGTTGAAGTCGCTGACGTACATGGTGCCGGCGCTGTCGATCGCGAGTCCCTGCGGCTGGTAAAGACCGTTGAAGGGCTGCACCGCCGGTGTGTTCGACCCGGCCGGCAACTTCACCACCCGGCCGTACATACCCTCGCTGGCGACGTACACGTTGCCGTCGGCGTCGAGCGCCACCGCGCCTGGAGAGAGCCGGAAGTCGAGGCCGTTGAACGGCAGCACACTTTGTCCGGACGCCGAGGTCGACGGGCCCGACGGCCGAGTCACCAGGTATCCGACGGCGGCGACGACCGCGATGACCACGAGCACGGCAGCGCCGATCAGAAGCTGACGCTTACGTTTGTCGTCGGGAGGCCCGGGTGCTTTGCGGAAGTCCGGTGGGCCGGCAGGACCGGCCGCGGGCGCGCGCACGGGCTGGCTACGCCAACTGCCGCCGGCTACCCCGGGCGGCGGCGTCGGTGCCCGCTGGGTCCACGGCACCGAGCCGGTGCCGGGCACAACGAATTGGTCCCGGACGCCCGTCAGGCCCGGATCGACGACCGGGGACCGCAGGGTTGCTTCCTCGCCGTGGCGCAGCATCGTAGCGGCCCGGTTCTGCTCGGATGCGGTCAGCGCGTCGTGGGCGGCGCTGGCCAGCTCACCGGCACTGCGATAGCGGTCGTCGGGATTTTTGGCCATCCCCCGGGCGATCACCTCATCCAAGGCCGCCGGAACCTTCCCGGGTCGTAGCTGGCTGGGCCGCGGCGGCGGCTCGGTCAGGTGCGCACCCACCAGCCTTTCCATGCTCTGGGCCCGATAGGGCGGCGACCCGGTCAAACACTCGGCCAACACACAGGCCAGCGAATAGATGTCGGCCCGATAGGTCACCTCATCGCTGCCGAACCGCTCCGGGGCCATGTACTTGTAGGTTCCCATCGCGGTCCCGGTCTGGGTCAGCCCCGGATCGGTAGCCGCGCGGGCGATACCGAAATCCACCAGATAGGCGAAATCGTCAGCGGTGATCAGAATATTCTCCGGCTTGACGTCGCGGTGCGTCACACCGGCGGCGTGCGCGGCGTCCAACGCGGCCGCGATCTGGCGCACGATGACCACCGCCCGCGGCGGGTCCATCGCCCCGTGCCGTTTCAACAGCGTGGCCAAGTCGGTGCCGTCGATCAGGCGCATCTCGACATAGAACTGCCCGTCGATCTCGCCGTAATCATGGATCGGCACCACGTGCGGCTCGGTCAGCCGCCCGGCGGTGTCGGCCTCACGTTGCATCCGCGCCCGAAACACCGGATTGGCGGAGAATTGCTCGGAAATCAGCTTCAACGCCACCACCCGGCGCTTACGGGTGTCCTCGGCCTCATAAACCTCGCCCATCCCGCCGCGACCCAGCAGCCGAATCAACTGATAGGGCCCAAACCGCGAACCGACCCGCGAACCTGGCCCGCTAACCACCGTCGACGCTCCCTTCGCCTGGTCAGGAGATAGCGTTCACTGCCGTCCCCAGTTTGTCTTGGAACGACTTCGGCATCGGGATGGATCCGTACTGGTCCAAGCTGTCTTGGCCCGGACCAATTGCGGCCTGCATAAACGCTTTTACCGCCGGGCCGGTCGCGGGATCCGGATACTTCGAGCAAACGATCTCATAGGTTGCCAGCACGATCGGGTAGGCCCCGGCTTGTGTCGGCTTGTAGAACGACGACGTGTCCAGCACCAGGTCGTTGCCCTGGCCCGCGAACTTGGCCCCGGCGATGGTCTTGCCGACCGAGTCTTTGGTGATCGACACCGGATCCGGACCCGCCGACGTGATGATCTGGGCCATGCTCAACTGCTTGCCTACCGCGAACGACCACTCGTTGTAGGCGATTGCTCCGTCGGTGCTCTTCAAGACCCCTGACGTGCCATTATTTCCGGCCGCACCCTGGCCGACACCGCCGTTGAACGTCTCCCCGTCGCCCTTACCCCACGCACCGTTGGATGCCCCGTCGAGGTATTTCTGGAAGTTGGCCGTGGTACCGGACTTGTCGCTGCGGAAGACGACCTGAATGGGCGTCGAGGGCAGGGCGGTGCCTTTGTTGAGCCCCGTGATCGCCGGATCGTTCCACACGGTGATGCCACCGTTGAAGATCTTGGCCGCCGTGGGCCCGTCCAGGTTCAGCGAACTCACGCCGTTGACGTTGTAGGTGACCGCGATCGGGCCGAACACCGTCGGCAGGTCCCACGCCTCCGAACCGCACCGCGACCTGGCGCTATCGGGCTGACCCTTGGCCGGATCCAACGGCACGTCGGAGCCCGCCAGATCGGTCTGGTTCGCGACAAACTGCTCCACCCCTTTGCCGGAGCCGATTGCGGCGTAGTCCAGCGTGTGGCCCGGGCACGCCCGGATGTAGGCATAGACAAATTGTTCTATCGCGTTTTCCTGCGCGGTCGAGCCGCTGGCATGAAGTCCTTTCTTGCCGCCGCAATCCACTGACCCGCTGGACGACGACGAGTTTGAATTGCCACCGCATGCCGATAACACCAGTGCGCCGGCGGCCAGCACACTCAGCGCCGCGCGAGATCGGTTGAACATCACGGAACTCCTCTGACGAGTCAGGGGGACGAAGAACGCCGAGCTTACCGCGAACCCGCAATCCTTCGAAGATGAACGCGGCACGAACGATCAGGCGCTTATCGCTATTCGGCTGCGACGAGCTGCGGTGTCAGCCGGCCACCAGCTTCACCACCCTGTCGTTGCCGCGGTCGGCGACATAGACATTCCCGTCTTTGTCGACTGTCACATCCAACGGAGTGTTGAGGCCGGTGAACGGCAACTCGGTCGAGTTGTTCGCGCCGGCGACCAGCTTCGCCACCTTGTTCTTGTCGTGTTCGGTGACGTAAACGTTGCTCTTGCTATCCACCGCAATGCCCCAGGGCACGCTGATACCGGTGAAGGGCAGCACGGTCTGGGTGTTCGACCCGGCCGCCAACTCCAGCACCCTGTTGTTGTCGGTGTCGGTGACATAGACGTTGCCGCCCTGGTCCACCGCCACCCCGTCCGGGTTGTTGAGGCCATCGAACGGCAGGTCAGTCGGGGCGCTCGAGCCGGCCGCCAGCTTCACTACCCGGTCGTTGCCCCGGTCGGCCACGTATACGGCGCCGGAGGTATCCACCGCTACCCCCTCGGGGTAATTGAGGCCATTGAACGGCAGGTCGGTCTGGTCATTCGACCCGGCCGTCAACTTCACCACCCGGTTGTTGAAGTCGGTGACGTACACGGTGCCGGCGCCGTCGATCGCGAGTCCCTGCGGCTGGTAAAGCCCGTTGAACGGCAGCTCCGTCGGCTTGGTCGACCCAACCGGCAACTTCAGCACCCGCCCGTACATGCCCTGACTGGCGACGTACACGTTGCCATCGCCATCCACCGCCACCGCGCCCGGGGAGAGCCGGTAGTCGATGCCGCCGAACGTCAGCACCGTTTGCCCGGACGCCGGCGTCGACGGGCCCGACGGCCCTGTGACCAGATATCCGACGGCGACGACGACCGCGATGACCACGAGTGCCGCCGCGCCGATGATGATCCGCCGCTTGCGTTGGTCATCGCTGCGCCCGCGCGCGGAGGGTGGCGGGCGGAAATCCGGCGGGCCCGAGGCCGGCGGTGGGGGTCCGGGTTGGCGGCGCCAGCCGGCCTGCTGACCGGTGGGTGGCGCCGTTGGCACCGGCTGGGTGGCGCCCGACGGCACGGGACGAGCCATCGTTTGAGGACCGCCTTCCCACGCCGGGGAAGGGGCCCGGAGGGTTTCCGGCCCTGAATCGGCGATGCCGCCGGGCGTGGTTGACCTATCGCCTTGGCGCAGGATCCTGGTGGACTGGTGCTGCTCGGGCTCGGTCAGCGCGTCGTGGGCGGCGGTTGCCAGATCCCCGGCGCTGCGATAGCGGTCGTCGGGGTTTTTGGCCATCCCCCGGGCGATCACCTCATCCAAGGCTGCCGGAACCCTGCCGGGCCGCAGTTCGCTGGGCCGCGGGCTGGGTTGCGTCAGATGTGCGGCGATCAACCGTTCGATGGTCTCGCCCCGATACGGCGGCGACCCGGTCAAACACTCGGCCAGCACACAGGCCAGCGAATAGATATCGGCGCGGTAGGTGACCTCATCGCTGCTGAACCGCTCCGGGGCCATGTAGTTGTAGGTTCCCATCGCGGTCCCGGTCTGGGTCAGCCCCGGGTCGGCGGCCGCGCGGGCGATACCGAAGTCGACCAAATACGCGAAGTCGTCGCCGGTGATCAGGATGTTTTCCGGTTTGACGTCGCGATGTGTCACTCCGCTCGTGTGCGCGGCGTCCAACGCGGCGGCGATCTGGCGCACGATGGCCACCGCACGCGGTGGGTTCAACGGCCCAGAACGTTTCAACAGCGTGGACAAGTCGGTGCCGTCGATCAGGCGCATCTCCAGATAGAGCAGGCCGTCGATCTCGCCGTAGTCATGGATCGGCACCACATGCGGTTCGGTCAACCGCCCCGCGGCATCGGCCTCGCGTTGCATTCGCGCCCGAAACACCGAGTTGCCGGAGAATTGCTCCGAGATCAGCTTCAACGCCACCACCCGGTGTTTGCGGGTGTCCTCGGCCTCATAGACCTCGCCCATCCCGCCACGGCCCAGCAGCCGCATCAGTCGATAGGGCCCGAACTGCGACCCTTCGCGATCGCTCACCCTCGACGCTCCCTTCACCCGACCACCTGACGCCCATAGCGCCGCCGCGCCGAGGCCATTGGGTACCAGATTAACCACCGGGACCGCGATCACACGCTGATCTGGTCGGCATAAGGAAGTAGCATGGCTTCTCGGCATCGTCGACCCACGCAGGAGCAGTAGCGGAAAACGGCAGAAGACCAAAGGACCTAACGAACCCCTGAAGGACGACGTGAAGATTCGTACGCTGTTGGCCGTCGCGCCGTTCGTCGTGGCCACAGCAGCCTGCGGTTCGACCTCGACAGGTGGTTTATCCAGCGGGGGTGTGGTTGCCACGGTGCCTGCGACGTCGCAGGTGATGTTGTCGGAGACCGGCAGCACGCTGCTTTATCCGCTGTTCAGCGCGTGGGCTGCGGCCTATCACGAGAAGCACCCGAACGTCACGATCAGTACCCAGGGCAGCGGGTCGGGTGCCGGGATCTCCCAAGCAGCCGCCGGCGCGGTCGACATCGGCGCCTCCGACGCGTACCTGTCCGAGGGCGACGTAACCGCCTACAAGGGACTGATGAACATCGCGCTGGCCGTTTCGGCTCAGCAGATCAACTACAACCTGCCCGGTGTCCATCAGCACCTCAAGCTGAACGGCAAGGTGCTGGCCGCGATGTATCGGGGCATCGTCAAAACCTGGAACGACCCGCAGATCGCCGGCCTCAACCCCGGTGTGAAGCTGCCCGGCACTCCGGTAGTCCCGCTGCACCGCTCCGACGGGTCCGGTGACACCTTCTTGTTCACCCAGTATCTGTCCAAGCAAGACCCCGACGGCTGGGGCAAGTCACCGGGCTTCGGCACCACCGTCGCGTTTCCCGCGGTGCCGGGCGCGCTGGGCGAGAACGGCAACGGCGGCATGGTGACCGGCTGCGCCGACACCCCCGGCTGTGTCGCCTACATCGGCATCAGCTTCCTCGACCAGGCCAGCCAGAAGGGACTGGGCGAAGCTCAACTGGGCAACTCCGCCGGCAAATACCTGCTGCCCGAGGCCCAAAGCATCAAGGCCGCGGCCGCCGGCTTCGCCTCGAAAACCCCCGCGAACCAAGCGATCTCGCTGATCAACGGGCCCGCTGCGGACGGGTACCCGATCATCAACTACGAGTACGCCATCGTCAACAGCAGCCAGAAGGATGCCGCCACCGCGCAGACGATCCAGGCGTTTTTGCACTGGGCGATCACCGACGGCAACCAGCCCTCGTTCCTGGACAAGGTTCACTTCCAGCCGCTGGGCAACGACGTGGTGAAGTCGTCCGACGCCCAGATCTCCAAGATCAGCGGCAAATAGAGCTAAATAAGTACCGTTGACTCAATCCACGGCCCAGGATGCGCCGGGCGGCACGACCATCCCCCGGCGCATCCTGGGCGGTATCCGCGACCTGAGCCGCGAGGGCCTCGCCGTTCGTTGGCTGGGCGGGGTGGGTGCGGTGATTCCGCTGCTGGCGCTGGTGTTCGTGCTGGTGACGCTGATTCTCGAGGCGCTGCCGGCGATTCGGCTCAACGGGCTGCACTTCTTCACCGCCACTGCGTGGGACCCGGGTAACACCTACGGCGATTCCATCGTCACCGACGGCGTCGAACACCCGGTTAACGTCTACTACGGGGCGTTGCCGCTGATCGTCGGGACCGTTGCGACCTCCGCGATCGCCCTGATCATCGCCGTGCCGGTGTCCATCGGAGCGGCGTTGGTGATCGCGGAACGGTTGCCGAAACGTCTTGCCTCGGCCATCGGGATGGTGCTCGAACTGCTCGCCGGCATCCCCAGTGTCATCGTCGGCTTGTGGGGAGCGATGACGTTCGGGCCGGTCATCGCACACGACGTCGCTCCCTTGATCGCCCGCAATGCTCCCGACGTGCCGTTGCTCAACTACTTTCGTGGCGACACCGGCAACGGCGAGGGCATGTTGGTGTCGGGTCTGGTGCTGGCGGTGATGGTCATCCCCATCATCGCCAGCACCACCCGCGACCTGATCCGGCAGGTGCCGCTGCTGCCGCGCGAGGGCGCGATCGCGTTGGGCATGTCCGAGTGGGAGTGCGCGCGCAAGGTCACCCTGCCATGGGTGGCGCGGGGCATCGTCGGCGCCGTGGTGCTGGGACTCGGACGTGCGCTGGGAGAGACGATGGCCGTCGCCATGGTCTCCGGCGCTGTTCTGGGTGCGATGCCCACCACCATCTACTCGACCATGACCACCATCGCGGCCACCGTTGTGTCACAACTGGATTCCGCGCTGACCGATTTCACCGGCTTCGCGGTGAAGACACTCGCCGAGGTGAGCCTGGTGCTGATGGTGATCACGTTGCTGACGAATGTGGCCGCCCGTGCGCTGGTGCGTCGGGTGTCGGGAACCGCGCTCCCGGTGGGACGAGGTGTGTGAAATGACCGAGTCGACACCCACGCGACGGCGGTCGACTGCCACCCGGCGCAAGATCGTCAACGCGCTGGCCTGGGCCGCATGCATCGGCTGTCTGGTGGTGGTGGTCGGCCCGACGTTGTGGATGCTGATCGGAATCGTCGCCCGTGCGGCACCGGTATTCCACTGGAGTGTGCTGGTGCAGAACACCCAGGGCAACGGAGGCGGCTTGCGCAACGCGATCATCGGCACGACGGTCGTGGGGGCCGGGGTCATGCTGGTCGGTGGCACGGTAAGCGTGCTGACCGGCATCTATCTGTCCGAATTCGCCGGTGGCAGAACGCAGTCCGTTCTGCGCGGCGCGTACGAGGTGCTTTCCGGTATCCCGTCCATCGTGCTCGGCTACGTCGGCTATCTGGCGCTCGTGGTGCGCTTCCACTGGGGGTTCTCCCTGGCGGCCGGGGTGTTGACGCTGTCGGTGATGAGCATTCCGTACATCGCCAAAGCCACCGAGTCCGCGCTCGGTCAGGTGCCGACGTCGTACCGGGAGGGGGCGGAAGCCCTGGGGCTGCCGCTGGGTTGGACGCTACGCAAGATCGTGCTGAAGTCTGCAGTACCCGGGATCGTCACCGGCATGCTGGTGGCGCTCGCGCTGGCCATCGGCGAGACAGCCCCGATGCTGTACACCGCGGGCTGGTCGAATGCCGCTCCGACCGGACAACTCACCAACTCACCGGTCGGTTACCTGACCTATCCGATCTGGACGTTCTACAACCTGCCGTCGAAGAGCGCCCGCGATCTGTCCTATGACGCAGCCTTATTGCTGATCGTGTTCGTGCTGCTGCTGATCATCTTGGGACGGGTGATCACCTGGTTGTCCCGGCGGCATTCGGAATAGCGCGGGCAAGTGACCGGCCGCCTCGATCACCAGCACCGGGGCCGAGATCCGTTCGTACACAAGATTGCTCGATGTCGCCGATGGCGGCGTCCTCCCAGGCGCCGGGTGCGGTGCTGGATTCGTAGCGTCGCGGGTCCAGCGCATACGACGGCTACCGGGGTGACGAGCGTGCCTATGGACGTGCCGGCGGAGCCATCGGCCCGGCAATGGTTTTCGGCTTCCGCGCTGGACATTTGGCGGCGACCGGCCAGCCGGTGGACTACTGATTTAACCGGTCAACTCCATCTCCTGCGCCAGCGTCCAGGCAGTTTGCGCCAGCCCCCGATAGTGGTCGCGGTAGCTGGCCGCGCGGGAATCCGCGGCGTTCCCGTCAAGTCCGCGCCGATAGACGCCGGCCGCGATCGATGCCAACCGGAACATGGAGAACACGACGAAGACGTCGAGCGAGTCCGGCACCTCCCGGCCCACGTGCCGGCAGTAGCTGGCGACGAAGGCGTCCTCATCGGGGATACCGGTACCGGCCAGGTCCTCGCCCGCTACTCCACCTCGGCCGCTGAGGTCGTCGGGCAGGTGGTAGGTCAGGCAGGTGTAGGCCAGGTCGGCCAGCGGATGGCCGATGGTCGCGAGTTCCCAGTCCAGCACCGCGACCACGCGCGGCTCGGTCGGATGGATCAGGACATTGCCCAACCGGTAGTCGCCATGCGCGATGCACGCCAGCTCGTCGTCGAGTGGCAAATGCTCGGGCAGCCACGCCGCCAGCAGGTCCATCGCCGGCATGTCCTCCACACGTGCCGCATGCCATTGCCTGGTCCAAAACGCGACCTGCCGCTGCAGGTAACCCTCGGGCTTGCCGAATCCCTCGAGGCCAACCGCGCGCCAATCCACCCGATGCAGCGCCGCCAGCACGCGGGCGAGATCCTCATAGATCGCGGCACGGTGCTCGGGCGTGCATTCGCGCATGACCCGGTCGGGAAAGATCCGCCCCGGAACGTAGTCCATGACGAAGAATGTTGTGCCGATTACTGATTCGTCGTCACAAATCAGCCGCATGCGGGGCACCGGTACGTCGGTGTCGGCCAGGGCCGCCATCACCCGGTATTCGCGCTCCACCTCGTGCGCTCGGGGCAGCAGCCTGCCGGGAGGCTTCTTGCGCAGCACGTACGCACCATCGGGGGTGCGTAGGTGAAAGGTCGGATTGCTCTGGCCGCCCTGAAACTGACGGACTTCCATCCCGGTGCCGAACCCCGGCAACCGTGCGCCCAGATAGCGTTGCAGCGCGGCTTCGTCGAACCGGTGGGCGGGCAGGACTCCTACCAGCTCCGCCATGCCCTCCGTCATGCGGCTTTTATAGCACTGGATGAGGAGCGCCATATGTGCGCCCCGGATGATCGTGCTCGACACGACTGGTGCTGGTCTGTTCAAGGGGCGCCGATCATCCGCTTCAAGAGCCGTGCCGCGGGTTGATCACGGCGGGCGGCGTCGGGGGGTAATAATCACATCAGCCACAGGAGCCTCTGGATCGAGCGCTGCACAATCTGCCCGCCTCACAGCGACAAGTTAAGGCGCGCAGGCGTTGTCGCTCAGAGCGTTCAGGGGGCTGCGCCCCGGTGTAGGTGAATGAAAATCGCGTGCTAGTGCGGTTCGGTGCGTGGTTGCGTTCGCCGTGGTCCCGGGTTGACGCTTAAGAGGTGTTTCGGCGACCCCGTCCCGCCTTGTTGCCGGCGAGCACGCCTCTAGAGCGTGGGGCTGGAGGGCATTCCCTTGCGGTTATACGAGGGATGTGGTTTGTTGCCTGTGAGCACGCGAGTGAGACTTCTGTTTCAAATAAGCCCTCTCCGAAACACTCTCCATCACAACCGATTTGAGTGTGGAAGGCGATGAACTGTCATGGAAGTGATTCATCCGCGATGTGCGGGCATCGACGTGTCGAAAAGGGACGCCAAGGTGTGCGTGCGGATCCAAGGCCGCGGTCGTAAAGCTACGTCGTCGACGGTGACCACGTGGACATCGATGACCGGCAGCATTCTGGCGTTGCGGCAGCATCTGATCGCAGAACAGGTGACGTGCGTGGTGATCGAGTCGACCGCAGCGTACTGGAAGCCGTTCTATTTTCTGTTCGACGACGCGCTGAACGTGATGCTGGTCAACGCCCGCCACGTCCGCAACGTGCCCGGACGCAAGACCGACGTCTCCGATGCGGCCTGGCTGGCTGAGCTGGGCGCTCACGGGCTGGTTCACGCCTCGTTCGTGCCGCCCGAACCGATTCGGGCGTTGCGGGATCTGACCCGGGCCCGCACCACCATTGCCCAGGCCCGCACCAAAGAGATTGGGCGGCTGGAGACGCTGCTGGAAGACACTGGGATCAAACTGTCGTCGGTGGCCTGCGAGATCACCGGGGTTTCGGGGCGGGCGATGCTCGAAGCGCTCATTGCTGGCCAACGCGACCCGGCCGTGCTGGCTGATCTGGCTAAACGAGGACTACGCAAGAAGATTCCCGCACTGACCGAGGCGCTGCAGGGACGGTTCAACGACCACCACGCGTTCATGGTGCGGCTGTATCTGGACCGGATCGACGCCCACGAGGCCGACATCGCCCGCCTGGATGCCCGCATCGAGGAAGCGGTCGCCCCCTTTCAGGCCGTCCGCGAACTCCTGATGAGCATCCCGGGCTGGTCACACGTCGTCGCCGATGTGTTCATCGCCGAAACCGGCGCCGAGATGAGCGTGTTCCCCACCGCCGAGCACCTGGCGTCTTGGGCAGGCGTCACGCCCGGCAGCAACGAATCAGCCGGCCGGATCAAATCGGCAAAAACCCTGCCCGGCAACCGCCACCTCAAAGCCGCCCTCGGGGTGGCCGCCCTGTCAGCGTCGCGCAGCACCAACACCTACTTCGGCGCCCGCTTCCGACGCATCGCCGGCCGCCGACCAGCCGGACCCGGAACCAAGAAGTCGCGCCGCCAGTCCGCCGCCGGGCAGACCGCCGTCGTTGCCCTCGAACACAAGATGCTCACCTGTGCCTGGCACATGCTTGTCAACGGCGCCTTCTACCAAGACCCCGGCGCCGACTACTACACCCGACACCACCCCACAAAAACCAAAGCCAGAGCAATCAAACAACTGCAGGCCCTCGGATACAACGTCACACTCGAACCCCGCACCCAAGCCGCCTAACACCAGTGCAGAGACCGCTCACCAGCTCCTGATCACCTTGAATTTTCGAGTGAGGCGGACAGAACGAACACCCCCGCCACCGAGTGACGCGTGAGGCTGATGTGACCAGTCGCCGTCAGCTAAATGCGCTGGTGATGGCCGCCATGTCGAAGTAGTCGCGCCACGCCGCGCTCTGGCCGTTGTGCACCTCGACGACGCCCATCACCGGCAGCGGTATTTCGCCGCCGTCTTTGCGACGCATCACATCGGTACGTTCGTTCATCACCGTCGTGCCGTCGCTGATCTGCCGGTGCACCCGAAAGTCGATACCGTCGAACGCGGCGAGAAATCCCGCGATGAATTCCCTGATCGCCTCTCGTCCCCGTACGGGCTCCATTGGAATGTTGTGGTAGACAGCATCTTCAGCAAAGTACTTGGCCATCTCATCCGGGTTGGGGGATGCCCATAGCTTGCAGAATTCGGCGATTAGTTCATCGGCAGAACGTGTCATGTAGCTATGACCTCCCTATAGTCAGCTGAACGTGACGACGACTTTGTCGGCGGCACCGGGCGTGCCGGCAATCCGCAACGCATTATCCACATCCTCGAACGGGATTTTATGGCTCACGATCACGGCGTACTTTTCCCAGTTAGCGATGATGTCCTTGGTCACGTCGAAGATTTCGTTCGGGTAGCCCATCGACCCGACGATGGTGATTTCGTTGCTCATGATGTTGAGGAAGTCGACGGGTACCTGTTCCTTGTGTACCGCGACCACCGCGAGCTTGGCCCCCGGCTTTGCAGCCGTCAAAGCCGTGTTGATCACCGCTGGTGCGCCTGCGGCGTCCAGATAGATGTCGGTGGCCGCCTTTCCGGGGAACATCGACTCGCCTGCGCCGTGCAGTTCGATCAGGCGTTGGGCAACGTCTTCGTCGGTGGAGTTGATCACCGCATCGGCGCCGACTTTGAGGGCTTTGGCCAGCCGCGACGGAATCAGGTCGACAACGACGACGTGGCTCACGCCGAGTGATTTGAAAGCGATCGTCGCTCCGAGCCCGATCGGACCCGCACCGACCACCACGGCCGTGTCGGAGGGCCTCGGCGCGAGTTGATTCACTCCGTGTCGCGCGACGGCCATGGGTTCGTTCAGTGCCGCGACTTCGAAAGGGAGGTAGTCGGGGATTACCTCAAGGCTTTTGCCGCGGACCGCGTCCTCGACGAGCAGGTATTCGGCGAGCGCTCCGGTCGCACCGCCGTTGCCGATAATGCCGCTCGGCGCGACCATCGGATTGATCACGACATGATCGCCGACGACGATGCCCGCCACCTCGGCACCGACTTCGACGACCTCCCCGGCGGGCTCATGGCCGAGCGGCATCTGACCTTGCCGCGGCGGCAATCCGCCCAGCGAGATGTATAACGCGTCCGACCCGCAGATCCCGCAGGCCCGCACCCTCACCAGGACGTCCGCCGGGCCGATCGTAGGCGTGGGCACCTCGAGGACCCGGGTCTCCCCCGGCCCGCTAACCATCGAGATTTTCATGTCAGCGCTGCGCCAGGGCTTGGGCCAGGTCAATGGTGCCGGTGCGGATTGCCGCGATGACGCCGCCGTCGACCAGCAAGTCGGTCCCGGTGATGAAGGCGGATGCGGGTCCGAGGAGAAACTCGGTGGCGGCGGCGATGTCGTCGGGCGTGCCGATACGGCGCAGGCCGGCGTTGTCGACCATGGCTTGCATGAGCCCGCCGGATTCTCCGCTCAATTCCAGCCTGCCCATCGCGGTGGAGATGACGCCCGGGCTGATGCTGTTGATCCGGGCGCCCCGCTCGCCCCAGGCCACCGCCGCGGCGGCTACCCGGATCTGGTTGGCCCGCTTGGCGAATGGATACGCGAGTCGGCTATCCGTGATCGACGAGCAGGCCTCGAGACTCAGGAGCTGATCGCTGGGCGTGCCGGCCAGCTGGCGCTCCACCTCGGGGTCGAGCGCCGGTTGCAGGTGGCCGGCCATGCTGGCGATGACGACAGCGGCGCCGCCCGGCTCGATGACCCGGCCGAACTCGTCGATACTGAGCGCGACGCCGAGCAGGTCGACGGCCATCACCGCGTCCGCGGACGCCTGTTGCGGCGAAAGCCCTGCCGTGTGCACCACGGCAGTCACCGGTCCTACTGCGGCGGCCGCATCCGCCACAGCCGCAACCGAACTGCGGGAGGTGACGTCGACCTCCTGGGTGAGGACCCGATGGCCGTCGGCGCTCAGCGCCTCGGACGCGCTGTCCAAACAACTTCGGTTGATATCGGCCAGCACGATCACCCGGCCGGCACCGACGCGGCGGGCGATCGACAAGCCCATGCCGCCGGCTCCGACGATGACCAAAACCTCTAGGTGCGCCATGGATCTCGTCAGCGTAAAGGCTCGATGAATCGTCGAGTCAGCCGAAGCAACTGAGACCGTAGCGCCTCATCGTCGACATCAGCGACAAGTGGATGCATGACCCCGACGGCGATGGCGCCCGACAACATCGCCGCTGTCACGCGGGCGTCGTCGCCGGCGTCGGCGACCAGGACGCTGTACAGACGCTGGATGAACTGCTGGAAGGGCTGGTGTTCGGCGAGCAACCGGACCACGACGGGATCAAATTGCAGGGTGCTGGCCACGCCGCGGCGTCTAACGGCCAGCTCGATGACGCCGTCGAGCAGCAGTTCGCGTGCCCGGGATGGGTGGTCCTCGGCCTCCGCGGCCGCCAACGCCTCCTCGAGGCCGCCCAATTCGCGTTCGGTGAGCGCGATGACGATCTCTTCCTTCGTTTTGAACTGGTGGTAGACGGCGGCTTTCGTCACGCCGATGGCGTCGGCGATCATCTGTAGCGACGTGCCGCCCACACCGTGCTCACCGATCAGTGTCAGCGCGGAATCCAGGATGCGCGTCTGCGCGGCACTGCGCTGGATGGATCGGAATTGGCTACCGGCCCGCGTTGGCACCACACGACGAGGATAGCCGATCGGCTATTGACCGTGTCCTAGCCGATCGGCTAGCCTCGCTACGATGTCGACGATCGCTGCGGCACCGCACTCGACGCCGACGGTGAGCCTGCGCGGACAGCTGATCTGCCTGTGGCTGACTCCAGTCGTCAGCGTGGTGCTATTGATCGCGTTCGTGTCGTTTCCCGGTTTCTTTCCGCCGATGTCACCGGAGATGACGGCAGACCAGGTCGCTGCGTTCTACGCGCACAACGCCACGATGATCCGGTTCAGCATGATCACCTCCAACCTGTTCGGCATCATGCTGATCCCGCTGTTCGCATTGATCGTCGTCCAGATGAAGCGCATGGCCACCCCCAACCAGGTGCTCGCCTACTGCTACCTGACCGCAGCCGTCAGCGGTGCGACACTGTTCGCTCTCGCCGATATCTTCTGGCTGGTGGCAGCGTTTCGGCCGGAACGCAATCCTCAGTTGATCATGCTGCTCAACGATCTGGCCTGGATCACGTTCGTCGCGCCGGTCGGCATGCTCGTGGTGCAGAATCTCTGCCTCGCACTTGCCGTCTACCTCGATGCGCGGTCGCAGCCGGTCTTTCCGCGGTGGGTCGGCGCGTTCAGCATCGCCACGGCCGCGGCGATGACACCGGCCGCGTGCGCGGCCATCTTCCGAAGCGGGCCGCTGGCCTGGAACGGACTGGTGTCGTTTTGGCTGCGGATCGGCGCCTTCGCACTGTATGTCGTCGTGATGTTCGTTGTGCTGCGAGCAGCGATCAGGCAACAGGCCGTCGAAGAAGCCAGGTAATGACCGAGACGACGGCGTCGCGGAGCAACATCGACCTGCGGATCTGCTTCTGGGTTGTCCCGATCTTCTACAGCCTGTTCGGGCTGATTTTCGTTCCGCTCACCCGAGTGATGCCGCCGCCGCGGCCGGATGTGACCGCCGATCAAATGGTCAACTTCCTGCATCAGCATGCGCTGACCATCCAGATCGGTTTTGCGCTGTTGATGATCGTCATCGGATTCGCCGGTGTGTCCAACGGCATCGTCACCTACGAGATCAAGCGGATGTCGGTCAGCCCGGCGTTTGCCTACGCCTACCTGGGCGCCTTGGCGGTCGGTGCACTACCCGGATGCCTGATGGCGGCGATCTCGTTCCTGGCGGCCGTGTTTCGCCCGGACCGCGATCCGCAAATCGTCGCACTGTTGTATGACGTGACGTTCCTGTCGTTCGTCGGATCGCTGGGGTGTTTCTCCGCGGCATATTTGGTGTTCGCGATCGCCATCCTGCGGGACAGGAACGCTGTCTTTCCCAAATGGCTCGGATACATATCGATTTGGCAGATCGTCACCGAGTTGCTCGCCGCGCCGGTGTTCATCTTCAGGTCCGGTCCGCTGGCCTGGAACGGTTCGATCAGCTTCTGGATGGGTACCGCGGTCTTCGGTTTCTGGGAAGTGTGCGTGATCGTGCTGCTGAAAATGGCGGTTGAACGTCAGCCACTCGGCCAGTTGGTCCAGGACTGATGACGGATACGACCGCGACGAAACGCGCAACCCACCTTCCCGGCGACGGCAGCATGTGGGTTTTCGTGCTCGGCGACCTCATCATCTTTGGCGCCTACTTCGTCATCTTCATGGTTTACCGCACTCAGGAGCGCGCCCTTTTTCTTGCGTCGCAGCAGCATCTGAGCCTCAACATCGGTGCGGTCAACACGTTGGTGTTGATCGCCAGCTCGTGGTTCGTCGCACGGGGTGTCGAAGCGGCTCGGGCAACCGATCACGCTCGGGCCGTGCGGCTTACCGTAACCGGCGGCGCGTGCGGTGTGTTGTTCATGGTGATCAAGGCCTATGAGTGGTCGTCGAAGGTCAGCCAGGGCTTCACATTTGGGCACAACGACTTCTTCATGTTCTATTACCTGCTGACCGGCGTGCACTTGTTCCACGTGCTGCTCGGGCTGGTGATACTGGCCGTCGTAGTCGTTGACCTTCGCAACCCCAGGCTTCGGCGAGCGTCACTGGCCGAAGCGGGCGCCACCTATTGGCACATGGTGGATCTGCTATGGATCGTCATCTTCGCACTGCTCTACATAATGAGGTAACGCAGTGACCACGTTCAAGAGCACTGCCAGCGCGCGACTCACCTTTGTGTGGCTGATTCTGTCGGCGATCACCGTCGTTGCTTGGTGGCTCGGCCCCGGGCACGCGCGCGCGGCGATGGCTGCCGACGTCTCAATCACCGTCGCCGTGCTGGCCATGGCATTGGTCAAGGTGCGCTTGGTCATTCAGCACTTCATGGAAGTGCGCACCGCTCCCCGGTGGCTGCGTCTTTTCACCGACATCTGGATCGTCGTTCTGTGGGGCGCGGTCATGGCGATTTACCTCTGGTGAGCAGCTGTTCGGCAGCCGAGTACGGATCGTCGCGACCGTCGGCGACCGACTCGGCCAGCCGGTCGAGGTCGGGGTGGGTGCGCAGCAGGGTTTGCGCCAGCGACAGGATTTGCGCCCGCGCGCGAGCCACCCGGCGAGCGCGACTGTCGGCGCGGTGATGGGCGTCGATCGCCTCCATCAACTCCGCCAGGCCCTCGCCCTGCGCGGCGATCAGGCTGACGATCGGCGCCGTGGTCTCGGCGCGCAGGTCGCGGATGGTCTGCTCGGCGCCGTCCCGGTCGGCCTTGTTGACCACGACGATGTCGGCGACTTCCAGCAGGCCGGCTTTGGCGGCCTGCACCGCGTCGCCGGCTCCCGGGTTGAGGAGTACGACGGTCGGGTCCGCGACCGCCGCGATCTCGATTTCGGACTGCCCAACGCCGACTGTTTCCAGCAGCACCACGTCATACGCCAGCGCGCCGAGCAGCCGGATCGCCGCGGGAACCGCCGCGGCAAGCCCGCCCAGATGTCCCCGGGTCGCCAGCGAACGGATCAACACCTCGGAGTCGTTGATGTGCCTGGCCATTCGGATCCGGTCGCCGAGCAGGGCACCACCGCTGAACGGTGACGACGGGTCGACGGCCAGCACGGCCACCCGCAGATCGCGCTGCCGGTACGTCCCCACCAGAGCGGCGATCGTCGTCGATTTGCCCGCGCCGGGCGGCCCGGTGATGCCGACAACCCGTACCGACGACGGATCGAGGATTTCCAGCACCTCGCCACGGCGCTCACCCTCGACCAGGCTGAGTAACCGACCGGCCGCCCGCTGCGATCCGTTGCGCGCGGATACAATCAGATCACCGATGGTCATCTGACGAATCCTATGGCTCCAGCGTCGCTGCGCTAGTTCTTGCCGGCGGTCAGCTTGGTGACGATCGTGCGGAAATCCTCGGTCTGGAACGACTGGTTCTCGGCGGTCAACGCGAAGTCCAGGGTGGCCAGCACCGCCCGCTCGAGATGCACGTTGAGCACGCGTTTGGTGCTCTCCACCGCCTGCTGAGGCAGTTCCAGGATCCGCTTGGCGCAGGCCACCGCCTCGGCAACCGGATCGGCGGCGATGTGGTTGGCAAGCCCGAGTTCGACCGCCCGCCCGGCGGGAATCCGGACACCGGTCAGCGCGTACTCCTTGGCCAGCAGCAAACTGATGTGCAGCGGCCAGGTCAGTGGTCCGCCGTCGGCGGCCACCAGCCCCACTTGCACGTGCGGGTCGGCCAGGTAGGCGTCTTCGGCGATATAAACGATGTCGCTCAGTGCGACCAGGCTGCAGCCGAGTCCGACCGCCGGCCCATTGACGGCCGCCACCACCGGAATTCGGCACCGGGTCATTCCCAGCACGATCTCTCGCCCGTCCGCGATGGTCTTGGCACGAAGGTCCGCGTCGCCGGCCAATTCGGCGAGGTAGTGAAAGTCCCCGCCGGCCGAGAACGCCCGGCCGCTGCCGGTGAGCACCGCCGCTCGCGCCGTCCGATCGTCGCTCAACCGCTGCCATAGCCGCGCCAGCCCGTTGTGCAGGTCATCGTTGACCGCGTTGAGCGCGTCGGGGCGGTTCAGCGTGATGATCCGCAACGGCCCGTCGGCGCGGACATCGATTTCGGTCGGCATGTCGTACACGTCAGACTCCTAATCCCAGGATCCGTGCGGCGATGATGTTCTTCTGGATTTGCGATGTCCCGCCCATGACGCTTTGCGCACGGCTGTACAGGTAGGCGCTGAGCAGGTCGGGATCCTCGGTCCCGCCGACGGCCAGCGCGGCGTGACCGACCGACTGCTCGACCCAGGTCATCAGCAGCTTGTCCAGCGAGCCGTCCGAGCCGTGCGACATACCGTCGAGCTGTTCGGACAGCCGCCGCCGGACGTGATGAGTCAGCATCTCGGCTTGCACTGCGGCCCAGGCCACTTCAGTAGACGTTGGGCCGTCGGTGCGGGCAGCAAGCTGCCGAACCAGCTTGCCGTATCTGGCCGCGTAGCCCAACGTGGAGGGTTCGCGTTCGTGCCCGACCACCGTCATGGCAATCGCCCACCCGTCACCGGGAGCGCCGACCATCTGATCGGCCGGCACCGTCGCACCGTCGAAGAACACCTGGCCGAACTCCGTCGTGACGCCATTCATCATGCGCAACGGACGTTGTTCCACACCGGGCTGTTTCATCGAGATCACGAACGCCGACAGGCCGCGGTGGCGTTTGGTGTCCGGATCGGTGCGGGCCAGCAACAAACACCAATCGGCGATGTCGGAGTAGCTGGTCCAAATCTTGTGTCCGTGCACGGCGTAACTGTCGCCGTCGCGGGTGGCGGTGGTTTTCAGCGACGCGAGATCCGAGCCCGCGCCGGGTTCGCTGAAGCCCTGGCACCACCGCTCGGTGCCGTTGATCATGCCCGGCAGGAAGCGCCGCTGCAGCTCCTGGCTGCCGTGCCGGCCCAGGCCCACAACGAGATACCCCAGACTCGGGCGGGGCGGTGCGCCGGCGCGGGCCAGTTCTTCGTCGAGGATGACGTCGTAGACCGGCGGCAGTTCCTGCCCGCCGTACTCGCGCGGCCACGACAACCCGAAGAAGCCGCCCTCATATAGCGCACGATGCCACTCGCCCTGCCGGACCCAGTACTCGTCACCGGCGCCTTCAAACTCCTTGGCGTGCACCGAAAGCCAGGACCGTAACCGCTCCCGGAACGTCGCTTCCTCGGGTGAATCACGAAAATCCAATGTCGATCTCCTCCAGCTTCACGGGCCACAGCTCGGTGGATGTCAGGGCACGCCGCAGGAACACATGCGCCAGGCACTCCCAGGTGTTGCCGATACCGCCGTGCACCTGCACGGCGGTCTCGCATACGGTTCGCGCGGCCCGCGCGCAGTAGATCTTGGCGACCCGGGCTGCCCGAATCGCCTCGCTCGGGCCGAGTTCGTCCACCGCCCAGGCGGCATGCCGAAGCACGCTCACCGAACCCTCGATCAGGGCCAGGCTTTCGGCCAGCAGGTGGGCGACGGCTTGATAGGAGCCGATCGGATTGCCGTACTGCTCACGGATTTTCGCGTAGTCACAGGCCAGGCTGTGCGCGCCGCGCGCGGTCCCGACCAGGTCGGCCGACGTGGTGGCCAGTGCCAGCGCCAGCCATCGTGCGGCGGCATCGTCGGACACCTGACCGGCGGTGACGGCTGCGCCGAGCAACTCGGCGTTGGCTCTGGTCAGATCCGCCCCCGCGCGGAGCGCGCCCACATCGGCGGCCATCACCGTCGTGTCATGCAGACTCAGAGCGCGCCGGCATCCCCGTGCGTCGATCGCATGATCACCGTATGCGATCGTCGCCCCCGCGACGTCGGTGCCTACGTGGCGGGCCAGCTCGTCGGCCAGCACCGGGCCCAGAAACGGCGCGTCCACCAATCCGCGGCCGAATTCCTCGGCGACGATCGCCACTTCGACCCCGGAGGCTCCGTCGCAGCGCAGCGATCGCCAGCCCGTCGCGGCAATCTGCTTATCCAGCCGTGTGATTCGGGCGTCGTCATCGAGCGCCTGAACCGAGCCGGGGCCCAAGTCATCGGCGAGTTTGGCAGCAGCGTCGCGTAGTTGTTGTTGTTCAGCGCTCAGACGTACATCCATAGCTCTCCTTTAGCTCTCGGCGCAAAAGCTTCCCGGAAGGGAGCCGAGGGATATCGGGCACGAACACGATTCGGCTCAGCCGCTTGTAGGACGCGAGCCGATCAGCCACTCGCGCGCTGAGTTCGCCGGCATCGACGCGAGCCCGGGTAGCGACGGCCGCAACGACCGCTTCTCCGCCCCGCCCGTCGGGCACGCCGAACACCGCACAGTCTTCGACCGCCGGATGACTGTGCAGCACGGCCTCGATTTCGGCCGGCGCGACCTGAAAGCCGCGGACTTTGATCATTTCTTTGGATCGGTCGGTGATCCGCAGCCAGCCGTCGCCGTCGAGGTAGCCGACGTCGCCGGTGCGGTACCAGCTGTCGCAGAACGCTTCTCGCGTGGCCGTGCACGGCAGATAACCGGCCATCAGCGACTCCGACCGTGCTTGAATCTCGCCGACCTCGCCCGGGCCGATCGGCTCACCACTGTCCGATGACACCACCCGCACCTGCACGCCGGGCACCGGGCGTCCGACCGAGTCGAGCCGGCTGCCGTCTAGTGGGTTGCAGGCGATGACCGGTAATTCCGTGGTGCCGTAGGCCGGCACCCAGCCGACCCCGGTGCGTCGGGTGACGGTCTGGGCGACACCTTCGCTGACCGGCGTTGCGCCCCACATGATGAACCGCAGCGACGAGAGGTCGTAGGACTCCAGCCGCGGGTGCGCCGCCAGGGTCAGTGCGATCGGCGCCACCGCCATCTCGACGGTGATCCGGTCGGCGTCGATGTGGGCCAGCATCGCGTCGACGTCGAATCGGCGATGCAGCCGCATCCAGACCCCGGTCTCCAGTGCCGTGACGATGTTCAGCAGGCCGAGGATGTGCGAAGGAGGCGTGGCGATCTGGATTCGGTCGGCCGACGTCAACTGCAAGGCGTCGCGCCAGTGCACGACGGCGGCGTGTATCGACGCGTGGGTGTGCCGGACGGCTTTCGGCAACCCGGTCGTACCCGAGCTGAACACCAGCAACGCATCGGCATCCGGCGGCGGCGACCCGAACAGCGGCTCGCCGGGACTAATCGGCTCGTCCAGATGCAACATCGGAATCAGCTCCGCCAGGACCGGATGATCCCCGACGGCGTGGCCCGGATCGGTCAGCGCCAGCGCATGCTCGACCTCCGCGCGCTTCCAGGCGGGGCTGATCAGCACCACGGTGGCGGCCAGCCGCCAGATGGCAAGCAGCGCGACGATGAATTCCGGCCGGGTGGACGCCATCAGCGCGACCCGCTCACCTGCCCTCACGCCCCGTTTGCTCAGAGCGGATGCCAGCCCGTCGGCCAGCGCGTCGAGCTGCGCCAGGTTGTAGCGCCGCTCCTCGAAGACAAGCGCCGCGGGCTCGGTGAAATCCGATGAGAACATCTGAGAAGATCCTATCGCTTTGAGAGAATACTATTCTCTATACTGAAGAACGCAAGTACTGCGCGCGTGCGGAAGGGGTGGCCAATTGGCGGAGTTCCACGCGTTTCACCAGGCGACGGTGGCCCGGATCATCAAGGAGACCGCCGATGCCCGCACCTTCGTGCTCGCCCCACATGACCAGCCGTTCCGCTATCGCGCCGGGCAGTTCTGCACATTTCGGGTGACCGTGGACGGCGCGGAGTTGTATCGGTCGTATTCGATGTCCAGCGCCCCGGAGACCGACACCGAGCTGATGACCACCGTCAAA
>NZ_JBOHHI010000047.1:0-6617 GCF_050700595.1 Mycobacterium sp. | reverse complement strand
CCGCCATGCCACCACAGACCAAATCGAAAAATTCTCGCCTCACCGACCTGGGAATCCAGTCACCCCTTGCCACAGCAACCTCCACAAATCATCGGCACGTTGCAACGACCATATGAACACGCCCGGGGTGTCGGCCGGCGACACGCACGCTCGCGGTCGGGGGTTAGCGCCGCGGCCGCGGCTGGCAGCGGGGACAGTAGAACGACGAACGGTTCATGAACTTCTCACGGCGGATCACCGCACCACAGCGGCGGCAGGGTTTGCCGCCGCGGCCGTAGGCGTCCAGCGACCGGTCGAAGTAGCCGGACTGGCCGTTGACATTGACGTACAGCGAATCGAACGAGGTGCCGCCCTGGGCCAACGCGTCGCGCATCACGTCGGTGGCCGCCTCGAGCACCGCCGTCAACTGCCGTGCGCTCAACGCGTCGGCGAGGCGCGCGCCGTTGACCTTGGCCCGCCACAGCGCCTCGTCGGCATAGATGTTGCCGATCCCCGATACCACGGTCTGGTCGAGCAGTTGCCGTTTGATCTCGGAATGCTTGCGCCGCAACACCTCAACCACTGCGCGGATGTCGAACAGCGGGTCGAGTGGGTCACGCGCCAGGTGCGCGACCGGTGCCGGCAGCACGCTGCCGTCGACGGTCACCAAATCGGCAAGCAGCCACCCGCCGAAGGTGCGCTGGTCGACGAAGCTCAGCGTTGTCCCGTCATCGAGGAGCGCGGCAATGCGCAGATGACCTTTGTTCGGGACTTCGCCGAGCAGCATTTGACCGCTCATGCCGAGGTGGACGACGAGCGCACTCTCGTCGTCGTCCAGCGTCAGCCATAGATACTTGCCGCGCCGATCGGTACCGGTGATCCGGGCGCCGAGCAGCCGCGCGGTCAGGTCGGCCGGGCCCGCCTCGTGGCGGCGCACCGCACGGGGATGGTGCACCCGCACCGCAGTAATGGTTCGATCCACCAGATGGGCCTGCAACCCGCGCCGCACCACCTCGACCTCGGGTAGTTCGGGCATCTACGCAGAAGTATTCCCCGGGAAGGCGCCGTCGTGCGCATTCAGTGAGTTCCAGGCCGTTGCCGCAGCCTTTTGCTCGGCTTCCTTTTTGGATCGCCCCACCCCGGCGCCGTATTCGGTGTCCATCACCACAGCGACCGCGGTGAACTCCTTGTCGTGGTCCGGGCCGGTGGAGGTGACCTGGTAGGACGGTGCACCGAGGCTGCGTGCCGCGGTCAGCTCCTGCAGGCTGGTCTTCCAGTCAAGACCTGCACCCCGTGTCAGCGCGGCGTCCAGCAACGGCCCGAACAACCGCAGAATGACGTCGCGTGCGGTCTCGATCCCGTGTTCCAGGTAGATCGCGCCCAGCAGCGATTCCATGCCGTCGGCCAGGATGCTGGATTTATCGGCGCCGCCGGTATTGGCCTCGCCACGCCCCAGCAAGAGGTGCGCGCCCAGGCCGTCGTCGGTCAGTCGCCGCGCGACGTCGGCCAGCGCGGCAGTGTTGACCACACCGGCGCGCAGTTTGGCCAGATCCCCCTCCGGGCGGTCCGGATGGCGGCGGAACAGTTCGTCGGTGATGGTCAGGCCCAAAACGGCGTCACCGAGAAACTCCAACCGCTCGTTGGTGGGTAGCCCGCCATGCTCGTAGGCGTAGCTACGGTGGGTGAGCGCCAGGGTCAGCAACTCATCGGGCAGCTCAGCCCCGAGCGCGTCGAGCAAACTAGTCATGTCGGCGACGCATCCTGGTCGTGCTGCACCATCGAAGCCAGCTTGGCCCACCGCGGGTCGATCTTGTCGTGGTGATGACCGGGTTCGGCGGTGGCCAGCGGCACCCCGCAGTCCGGGCACAGCCCGGGGCAGTCCGCCCGGCACACCGGCGTCAGCGGCAGTTCCAGTCCGACGGCGTCGATGATCGGCTGCTCGAGATCAACGACGTCGTCGACGACCCGGCCGAGCTCGTCCTGCTCAGTGGTCCGGTCGGTGGCGCTGTTCGGGTAGGCGAACAGCTCGGTCAACGTGACCTGCACGTGACCGCTGACCGGCGTCAGGCACCGGGCGCACTCGCCGGTCGTGGGGGCGTCCAGCGTGCCGGTCACCAGCACGCCTTCGGACACCGACTCCACCCGCAGATTCAGCTCCACGGGGGCCCCGCGCTCGATCGCGATCAGGTCCAGCCCGATGCGGGACGGGCAGCCCACGGTGTCGTGCAGCGAAAACACCGCTCCCGGGCGGCGCGCGAGCCGCGCGATGTTGATCGCCAGCGGCGAGGTCGGACGTCGCTGCGCCGTCGGGCTGTGCTGCCTGGCCATGCCCGCGATTCTACGGGCGGTGCAACCGGCTATTAACGCTGCGCGTAGTCGTGCATACCCGCCGCGGTCCGCAGTTGGTGTCGGCCGCGGTTGACCGAGCGCAGCGTGCCATTGAGGAATTCCTCGAACTCCGCCAACTTGGCGTCGACGTAGATGTCGCATTCGCCGCGCAGCCGGTCGGCTTCGGCGTGCGCCGCGTCGATGAGCCGGGTGGACTCGGCGTTGGCCGCGGCCACCACCTCGGTTTGCGACACCAGCCGCTGCTGCTCCTTGATGCCTTCTTGCACCGCGTTCTCGTAGGAGATGTTGCCGTTTTCCACCAGCCGGTCGCACTCGGTCTTGGCGCGGCTGGTGGTGGCGTCGTAATCGCGCTTGGCCGAGGCCGAGATGCGCACCGCCTCCTCGCGGGCTTCGGAAACCATCCGCTCGCTGTGCTGGCGCGCCTCGGCCACCATCCGGTCGGCCTGCGCCTTGGCGTCGGACAACAGCCGATCCGCCTCCGCGCGGGCATGGTTGAGCGTCGACTCCGCCTCGGTGGTCGCCGAGGACACCATCGAGTCGACATGTGTCTTGGCGTCGTGCAGCAACGCGTCCCGGGCATCGAGCACGTCCTGAGCGTCGTCCAGCTCGCCGGGGATGGCGTCCTTGATGTCGTCGATCAACTCCAGCACGTCACCGCGCGGCACCACGCAGCCGGCGGTCATCGGCACGCCACGGGCTTCTTCGACAATGGCGCCCAGTTCGTCCAGCGCCTCAAAAACTCGGTACACGGCAACACCCTCCCGGCATCGTTGTTGTTACCAGTGTGCCTGGCGTTGCGCGTGTGACTACGTTTCGCACCCGGTGTGTCGGGTATTGGTGGTCGAAACGGCGCCACTCACCTGCACACTTCGCGTCATTATGTCGGGCGGGGCAGGCTGCGGGCAAACGTAGCGGGTTGCCGTAGAACAGACTGAGCAGGCCGAAGTGGAGGTCTTCGTGGATGCGCTGAACGCGATCGGGCACGCGCTGATCCTGGCCGGGTCGATGACGTGGGAGATCCTGTGGGCATTAATCGTGGGTTTCACCCTGTCGGCGGTGGTGCAGGCCGTGGTGCGCCGCTCGACCATCGTGGCTCTGATGGGTGACGACCGGCCCCGCACCCTGGCCGTCGCGGCGGGACTGGGGGCCGCGTCATCGTCGTGCTCGTATGCCGCCGTGGCGCTGGCCCGATCGCTGTTCCGCAACGGCGCCGACTTCACGGCGGCCATGGCCTTCGAGATCGGCTCCACCAATCTGGTGGTCGAGTTGGGCATCATCTTGACGCTGCTCATGGGCTGGCAGTTCACCGCAGCCGAGTTCGTCGGCGGCCCGCTGATGATCGTGATACTGGCAGTGCTGTTTCGGCTATTCGTGCGCTCGCGGCTCATCGATGCCGCTCGCCGACAGGCGGAGCGGGGAATCGCCGGCTCGATGGAAGGCCACGCGGCCATGGACATGTCAATCGGTGGTGAGGGTTCGTTTTGGCGACGGCTGGTGTCGCGGCAGGGTTTGACGTCGGTCTCACACGTGTTCGTCATGGAGTGGGCGGCGATCCTTCGCGATCTGGTCCTGGGGCTGTTGATCGCGGGCGCGATCGCGGCCTGGGTTCCCGAGTCGTTTTGGCAGCATTTCTTTTTCGTTACACACCCAGCGTTGTCAGCGCTGTGGGGCCCGATCATCGCGCCGTTCGTGGCAATCGGGTCGTTCGTCTGCTCGATCGGCAACGTGCCGCTGGCGGCGGTGTTGTGGAACGGCGGCATCAGCTTCGGTGGCGTCGTCGCGTTCATCTTCGCCGACCTGCTGATCCTGCCGATTCTGAACATCTACCGCCGCTACTACGGCACTGCCATGATGCTCACACTGTTGGCTACCTTCTACGCCGCGATGGTCGCTGCCGGCTATCTGGTCGAATTGATCTTCGGTGCAGCACGTCTCATTCCGACTCACCGGGCCGCGACCGTGATGCAGGCCGGGATCTCGTGGAACTACACCACGTGGCTGAACATCGTGTTCCTCGTCTTGGCGGCGGGGCTGGTCGCGCGGTTCATCGCGACGGGCGGCATCCCGATGTTGCGGATGATGGGCGGCTCGCCCGGCGAAGAACACGGGCACCACTAGCACGAGCGGTGATTGGTCCTCATGGTTCGACGGTGAAGCTGAACATCATGCCGCTCTCGTGGTGCTCGGCGATGTGGCAGTGCATCATCCACACGCCGGGTTGGTGAGGTCGAGCAGCACTGACCGGCGTGTTGCTGGGTGCCGCAGATCGGATCCGGAACACGACCGCTCAAGATCGGATTTTGGACCCCGATGATAACTGTAACCACTTGTGTCACTCTGGTTTTGCTTGCGGATTTGGTGGCGGTTGTCGCCGTGTTGCCTCATGTCAAGATGCGCGCGTCGAGCTTCTGGTTGCCTCATTTGAGGGTGCGCGCGTAGCGGCACGGGCGTTGGTTTTGGGTCCGGATTTGCTGGAGGTCAGGGTGAGGAGTTCGTTGGTCAAGGCCTGAATCCGGCGCTGCGTGGCGGCCGGGTTGATCCGGCCCTGGGCTGTGGCCAGGCCCACGATGCGGCCCTCGGTCATCGTTGGGTGATTGATCGCGCGCTGAAACGGGGTGGCCGCGGTGTCGTATTTCTTGGACACCTTGGCGCCGTCACGGACCTTCGATATCAGTTTCTGCTGCGGGTAGAAGTAGTTGGTCAGCTTGGATTGCAGCTGCCAAATCTCGTTGAGTAACAATAGCTCTGCGGCGGTGTCATAGCGGTGGTAGCCGACTACAGTGCGGACCACCGCCCAGTTCTTCTGCTCGACGTGACAGCCGTCGTTCTTATTCGCCACCCGCGCGCGGGTGAAGGTGATCCGGTGCCTTTCGCACCATTCCAGCAAGTAGACGTTAATGAATTCCGATCCGTTATCGGAGTCCACGCCCAGGATCGGGAACGGCATCTTGTAGGCGATGTCATTGAGTGCGGCCAAAACGCATTTAGCGGCTTTGCTGGGCACCGAACGGTTCTCGGTCCAGCCGGTAGCGATGTCGGTGACCGTCAGCGTGAACGCGAACTGGCCGGCGGCGTTGCCACCGTCGTGGGAGACCAGGTCGATCTCGACGAACCCGGGTTGGGCGTCGTCCCAGTCGGCCCAGGTGCGCACCGGAATCTGACTCTTGAGCAGCGATCCCGGCTTGGTAGCGGCACGTCCCCTGATCTGATGTTTGCGCCGCTCGGGAGCCAGCCGACGATCGATGGTGGCCGCCGACATCGACACCAACAGCGCCGCGGTGTCCTCATCGATGACCAGCTCCCCGAAATGACGCAACACCGCCACCAATTCGCCCAACATCGGCGCCAGCCGCTTGCCGGCCGGCATTCCCAGCACCGTCCAGCACACCGTCAGTGCGGCAATGACCTGCGGTCCATACTTCGGCGGCCGCGGACTCCTCGGTGATACCAGTGTGGGCTGCAACGCCATCGTGAGCGCCTTGCGGGCATGGCTACGGTGCCAGCCCGTGGTGGCACACAACTCGTCGAGAATGATGCCCTTCGTCCGTTTGTCCGCCAACGAATAGCGGATCGCGGTCGTCTCGGTCACTGCCCTGCGCTCGGCCAATGTCAACCCCATCATCTGGGCCTACCGGGGTCATAGCCGACCGATCAGGTAGGCGCGCCGTCACGCGCGCATTTCGGATGAGGCAACGAAGACGCATTTCGAGGCCTTTCGCGCGCATTTCGGATGAGTCAACGCGAGCGGCGTCGCGTCGGACCGTCGCGATAGTATTCGAACATGCATTCGGGCAGCCGTGAGGAGATCGTCGAAGTCTTCGACGGCCTCGACGCGTACCTCGACCGCGCCTTGGCGTTGTCCTTCGACACGCTGACCACCCCGGAACGGCTGGCGATGCTGACCCGCTGCGAGACCTTCCGCCGCCAACTGCCCGCCGTCGAGCACCCGCTGATCAACCAGATAGCCGAGCAAGCCGACCCCGCCGAGTTGGGCGGCAAGCTAGCGGCGGCGCTGGCCGACCGGCTGCGGATCAGTCGCGCCGACGCCTCGCGGCGCATCGGCGAGGCCGCCGACCTGGGGCCGCGGCGGGCCATCACCGGCGAACCCCTACCGCCCCGGTTGGAGGCCACCGCCGCCGCGCAGCGCGCCGGACACCTCGGCGCCGGCCATGTGGCGGTGATCCGCGGGTTTTGTCACCGGCTGCCCAACGTCGTCGACGCCGAAACCCGCCAGCAGGCCGAAGCCCAGCTGGCCCGCCTCGGCGGGCAACACCGCCCCGACGAGCTGA
>NZ_JBOHHI010000046.1:0-20654 GCF_050700595.1 Mycobacterium sp. | reverse complement strand
GCCAACGGCGGCGGCAACGTCGTCGGTGTCAACAACAACACAGACTTCTTGCGGGCCATCAGCACCGGCATGGTGTACGGCATCGCCGAACCGGTACACCGCGGACGGCTTCAGCAGCTGTGGCAGGTGGTGGTCATCGACGACCGGGACCGGGTAGTGGCTCGCGGTCAGGTGCGGCTGCAGAATCTCGAGGCCACCAGCTCGGGTTAGCTCGCCGCCTTCGCTTCCTCGCCCTGATGCGCCTCGGCCGCCATAACGGCCAACTGTTCGATGCGGGTGCGGGCGAATGCCTGCTGTTCGGTGATGGCCAGCTGGCCGCGTCGACCACTCAAGAAGGTCACCGTCCAGGACAGTACGGTGGTGACCTTGTTCTTGAAGCCGATCAGGTACACCAGGTGCAGCAACAACCACGCCAGCCAGGCGAGAAGACCGGCGAACTCCAGCTTGCCGATCTTGGCGACCGCGGAAAACCGCGAGACCGTGGCCATTGAGCCCTTGTCGAAGTATTGAAACGGCTCGCGCTCGGCCGGATCAGCGCCGGCGAGTTCGGCTTTGATCGTGTTGGCGACGTACTTGCCGCCCTGGATGGCACCCTGCGCCACCCCCGGCACGCCCTCGACGGCCGCCATATCACCGACCACGAACACGTTCGGGTAGCCCGGTATCGACAGATCGGGCAACACCTTGACCCGACCCGCTCGATCGAGTTTGACCGACGACTGCCGGGCCAGATCCCTGCCCAACGGGCTGGCAGACACCCCTGCCGACCACACCTTGCAGGCCGATTCGATGCTTCGGGTGGTTCCGTCCGAGTTCCTGACCGTGATCCCGTCGGGGTCGACGTCGGTGACCATCGCGCCGAGTTGGACCTCGACGCCCATCTTCTCCAGTCGCGCCGCTGCCTTTTTGCCGAGTTTGTCGCCCATCGACGGCAGCACCGCGGGGGCGGCGTCGAGCAGGATCACTCGTGCCCTGGTCGAGTCGATCCGCCGGAACGCGCCCTTCAACGTGTGCTCGGCCAGCTCGGCGATCTGCCCGGCCATCTCAACGCCGGTGGGACCGGCGCCGACGACCGTGAAGGTCAGCAGCTTCTTCCGGCGCTCCGGATCTCTGGACCGCTCGGCCTGCTCGAACGCGCTCAAGATCCGGCCCCGCAGCTCCAGCGCATCGTCGATGGACTTCATACCGGGCGCGAACTCGGCGAAGTGGTCGTTGCCGAAGTAGGACTGGCCGGCACCCGCCGCGATGATCAGGCTGTCGTACGGGGTTTGGTAGGTGTGGCCGAGCAAGTCCGAGACCACATTTTTGCCGTCCAGGTCGATATGCGTGACGTCGCCGAGCAACACCTGGACGTTGCGCTGTTGACGCAAGATGACACGGGTCGCCGGAGCGATCGCGCCCTCCGGGATGATGCCGGTCGCGAGCTGGTACAGCATGGGCTGGAACAGGTGATGGGTGGTGCGGGCGATCAGCTTGATGTCGACATCGGCCCGCTTCAGCTTCTTGACCGCGTTCAATCCGCCGAAGCCGGATCCGATGACCACGACTCGATGGCGGCGATTGGGTACAGCAGTGTCTTCGGGTTGGGCACTCATGTTTGTTGGGTTGCTCCTCGACGGCGACTGCGTTCACTAACACGGTAGTCGCCGGACCTGGCCGTTATCGACGCCGATCCTGTGTGATCAACCACATCGGCAGGTGGTCAGGATTGACCGATCAGCGGGTGTAGCGCCTCGGCGGCCTTCGTGACGGCGCCGGGTGTGTAGGCCGGCAGATTGATGATCACGCCGTCGACGCCCGCGTCAAGCACCTTGGTCTTGATCTGGTCGGCTACCGACGCGGCCGTGCCGACCACCATCCGTTGGCTCATCTCGGCGGGAATGAGTTCCGGGCTGGCACTGTCGTCGATTATCACCGTCACCAGCATGCTGGTCTCCACCGTGGCGCGGTCACGCCCGGCCTCGTCGCACCGCTTGGTCAACGCATCGAGCTTGCCGGGAAGCTCGTCGAATCCACCGATGATATTGAGGTGGTCGGCGTAGCGCGCCGCGATCGAGAACGTCTTCTTCTCGCCGCGGCCACCGACCAACAGCGGAATGCGGTCGCGATAGCGGGGGTTGGCGATCGCGGATTCGGTCGTGTACCAGTCACCGGAGAAGGTCGACGACTCACCCTTGATCATCGGGCCGAGGATCTGCAGCGCTTCCTCGAGCCGGTTGAATCGGTCGGTGAAGGTGCCGAACTCGAAGCCCAGCTGGTGATGTTCGAGCTCGAACCATCCGGTTCCGATACCGAGGATCGCCCGGCCGGCGCTCACCACGTCCAGGGTGGTGATGGCCTTGGCCAGCAACGTCGGGTTGCGGTAGGTGTTGCCAGTTACCAAGGTGCCCAACTGAACTCGCTGCGTCGCCGTCGCCAGCGCACCGAGAGCGGTGTAGGCCTCCAGCATCGGCTGGTCGGGTGATCCCAGCATCGGCAATTGATAGAAGTGGTCCATCACGAAGACCGCGTCGAATCCCGCGGTATCCGCTTCGCGGGCCTGCGCGATGACCGTGGGGAAGAGCGCCTCGACGCCGGTGCCGTAGCTGAAGTTAGGTATCTGCAGTCCCAGCCGGATGGTCACGGGATCCACCGTAACGGTCGACGGCCGGACGCGCGCGGGCTAAGCGAACTGAGCGAGTGCGCCGTGACTGACGTGCAAGACCTGGCCGCTGATATGCCGGGCGGCGGGCGTGGTCAGGAACAACGACATGCGCGCGAATTCAGCCGCGACCGGCGGCGGCACGCTGGTCAGACCTTCGTAACCCGGCCGCGCCGAACGCCCGGCGGCGACGACGTTGACAGTGATACCGCGGGTCCCGAAGATCGTCGCCTGGCCCGCGGCCCAGTTCGCCAGCGCGGCCTTCACCCCGGCGTCCACGCTGCCCGAACGCGGGTTCTCCGGCACCACGCTGATGATCGACCCGCCGGAACTCAGGTGATCGCCGACGGCTTGCACCGTCAGCACCGCCGACAGCACCGTTGCGTCCAGCGCGTTGCGCCACGCCCCGGCCTGGTCGGCAAGCGTGTAGGTGCGCGGGTCACCGGCATCCCAACGCGGCGCAGGCACGTTGACGATGGTGTCCAAGTGATGCGGGAAAAGCTCCCGGACGTCGGCCAGGCTCTCGGGGTTGGTGTTATCGCAGACGATCGCGTCCGCGTCGAGCTCCTTGGCGACCACTTCCAGATCATCTCGACGTGCGCCGACCAGCGTCACGCTGTGACCGTCATCCCGAAAACCTTGAGCAACAACACGACCCAGGTCAGTGTCGCCTCCGGTGACTAGCACCTCCACCGCCATGGCCTCCCTCGTGTTCAACAACGCTGACGCGCGTGATGGCGTCGATCTCGATCGATGTTACTGGACAGTAGCTAATGGCGAAACTTCCGGCGGGCACAACCCGGACACCATTTCGATAACGGTTCGGAGATTTTGCGAACGCCGCTAGGGTTTGACGCATGCGTCGGATCTGGGTGCTGACCGGTTTGACGTCGCTGATCCTGGTGGCGAACCTGACCGGTTGTAGCTCGAAACCTTCGCCGACCTCGCAGTCTTCGTCGTCCCCGAGTGCCCGGACGATCGTGGTGTTCGCGGCCGCATCGCTGCGACCGACGTTCACCCAGATCGCCGAGCACTTCAAAACCGGCAACCCCGGTGCCGACGTCGACTTCGACTTCGCCGGCTCCTCGGAACTGGCCACCCAGCTGACCCAGGGTGCAACCGCCGACGTTTTCGCGTCGGCGGACACCGCCCAAATGGACAGCGTCGCCGGCGCAGGCTTGCTCGGCGGAACCCCGGTCAATTTCGCGTCGAACTCCCTGGTCATCGTCACGGCGCCGGGTAACCCGAAGAAGGTGAAGTCGTTCGCCGACCTCACCGAACCCGGTCTGAGCGTGGTGATATGTCAACAACCGGTGCCCTGCGGTGCGGCGGCACGGCGCATCGAGGACAAAACCGGCGCGCACCTCAACCCGGTCAGCGAAGAACCGAACGTCACCGACGTGCTCAACAAGGTCACCACCGGCCAGGCCGACGCCGGACTGGTCTACCTCACCGACGCCGTCAACGCCGGCGAGAAGGTCGCTACCGTCAAGTTTCCCGAGGCCGCCGACGTGGTGAACGTGTACCCGATCGCGGTGCTGAAGAACGCGTCCCAGCCCGCGCCGGCACAGAAATTCGTCGACCTGGTGACCGGTCAGACCGGTCAGAAAATCCTGGATCAGGCCGGCTTTGCCAAGCCCTGAGCGACGCCCCGGCGAGTCACCTTGAACGGACCCTCCAGGCTGCCGCGCTGGGTCTACGTTCCCGCCGTCGTGGGGACGGCGTTCGTCGTGCTGCCATTGGTGGCGGTGGCGGTCAAGCTCGACTGGCCGCATTTTTGGGAGTTGATCACCAGAGCGTCGTCGCGGACGGCGCTGTGGCTGAGTGTGAAGACGGCCGTCGCCAGCACCGTGCTGTGCGTGCTGCTGGGCGTGCCGATGGCGATGATGCTGGCCCGTAGCCGGGCGCGGCTGGTGCGGTGGCTGCGGCCGGTGATCCTGCTGCCGCTGGTGCTGCCGCCGGTGGTCGGCGGTATCACGTTGCTGTACACGTTCGGCCGGCTGGGCTTGATCGGGCGATATCTGGATGCCGCCGGCATCAGCATCGCGTTCACCACCACCGCGGTGGTGTTGGCGCAGACCTTTGTCTCGTTGCCGTTTCTGGTGATCGCCGTGGAGGGCGCGGCCCGAACCGCCGGGGCCGACTACGAGGTGGTGGCGGCGACGCTGGGTGCCCGGCCCGCCGCAGTGTGGTGGCGGGTAACGCTGCCGTTGTTGCTGCCGGGCCTGGTGTCCGGTGCGGTGCTGGCGTTTGCCCGGTCGTTGGGGGAATTCGGCGCGACGCTGACGTTCGCCGGTTCCAGGCAGGGTGTCACCCGCACACTGCCGCTGGAGATCTATCTGCAGCGGGTCACCGACGCCGATGCGGCGGTGGCGTTGTCGATCCTGCTGGTGGCGGTGGCAGCGTTGGTGGTGCTGGGCGTGGGAACCCGCAGGCTGGCCGGGCCCGGCGCCGGGTAGCCCCCTGTGACCGAATTGCAGCTTTGGGCCGTCGTCGCCGATCGCCAGGTGGACGTGCAGTTTTCCGTGCCCCCGGGTGAAGTGCTCGCAGTTCTGGGACCCAATGGCGCAGGTAAGTCCACCGCGCTACATGTGATCGCCGGGCTGGTTCGCCCCGACACGGGTCGGGTGCGCCTGGGTCAGCGGATACTGACCGACACCGAGAACGGGCTGCATGTGCCCACACATCAGCGTCGGGTGGGGCTGCTGTTACAGGATCCACTGCTGTTCCCGCACTTGAGCGTCGCGGCCAACGTGGCCTTCGGACCGCACAGCCGTCGCCGCAGGTTCTGGGCCGGGCATGCGCCCGAGCGCGCAACCGCGTTGCACTGGCTGCGTGAAGTGGACGCCGAGCCGTTGGCCGATCGTCGGCCCCGGCAACTATCCGGTGGCCAGGCTCAACGCGTCGCGATCGCGCGGGCGTTGGCCGCCGAACCGGACGTGCTGCTGCTCGACGAGCCACTGTCAGGCCTGGATATCGCGGCGGCCGCGGCAATCCGCGCGGTGCTGCGCAAAGTGGTCGCCCGGGACGGACGCGCGACGGTCCTGGTGACACACGACCTGCTTGACGTGGTCACGCTGGCCGATCGCGTGCTGGTGCTCGAATCAGGCAAGGTCGCCGAGGTCGGCCGGGTGGCCGATGTGTTGGCGGCGCCACGCAGCCATTTCGGCGCCCGCATCGCCGGCATCAACCTGATCAACGGAACGATCGAGGTCGACGGCACCTTACACACCTGCTCGGACGCCCATTGGCATGGCACTGCGGCCGAGGAACTCGGCACCGGACAGCGCGCCGTCGCGGTATTCGCCCCGGCGGCGGTGGCGGTCTACCGTGACCAGCCGCATGGCAGCCCGCGCAACACCGTGGCGGTCACCGTGGCGGAGCTGGACACCCGCGGCCCCACGGTGCGGCTGCGCGCCGAGGACCAGCCCGACGGCGCGCCCGGACTGGCCGCCGACGTCAGCGTCGACGCTGCCGCGGAGCTTCGACTGGCTCCCGGTCAGCGCTTGTGGTTTTCGGTAAAGGCTCAGGAAGTGGCGCTGCACAGGGCACCGCCACACCGCCCGGGGCAGACCTGAGATAACGGTCGGCAAACAAGCCACATAATCTCCCAATCCGCACTTGCGTCACGGCTGTAACACGGTAGGTTCCTTGCCATGGAGCAGCTGGACCCAACCCCAACCCGACCCACAGGTCTCTGGGCAACGCTGGCGATCGCCGCGATAACCGGTGCCGGCGCTGTCACCATCGCGTTGCCGGCGACCACGGCAAGCGCCGATCCGGTACCCGCCCCGCCGGGCACTACCACTGCGGCGCCCGCGCCGGCCAGTCCCAACGCGTCGCCGGATACCGCACCCGGCCCGGCGGGCCCGGAGGCTGCGCCGCCGCCGGCCGACCCGGTCGCCGCGCCGCCGGGAACCGACCCCAACGCGCCGCCGCCGGTGGCCGACCCCAACGCGCCCCAACCCGGGCGCATCGACAACCCGCCGGGCGGGTTCAGCTATGTCATTCCGGCCGGCTGGGTGGAATCGGACGCCACGCACCTCGACTACGGGTCGGCGCTGCTCAGCAAGGAGACCGGCCCCGGTGCACCCGGGCAGCCGCCGCAGGTCGCCAATGACACCCGGGTCGTACTGGGCAGGTTGGACCAGAAGCTGTACGCGAGTGCCGAAGCCGACAACACCGCGGCCGCGACCCGGCTGGCCTCCGATATGGGTGAGTTTTTCATGCCGTATCCCGGGACGCGGCTCAACCAGGCAACCACTCCGCTGGCCGCCAACGGGATGGCGGGCAGTGCGTCATACTACGAGGTCAAATTCAGCGATGCCGCCAAGCCCAATGGCCAGATCTGGGCGGGTGTGATCGGCCCGACCGCGCCGAACACGACGCAGGGCGCCCAAAAGCAGCGCTGGTTTGTGGTGTGGCTCGGGACCGCCAATAACCCGGTGGACCAGCCCGGAGCGGTGACGTTGGCCCAGTCGGTCCTTCCGTTGGCCGCACCGCCGCCGGCGCCGGCTGCACCGCCCGCCCCGGGCGCCCCGGCACCCGCACCAGGAGCCCCCGCACCGCCACCGGGAGCCCCCGCACCGCCGCCCGCGGCCCCTGCACCGGCACCGGCTCCCGGTGCGCCGCAACAGCAGCCGGCTCCGGCCCCCGCCGGTGAAAACGGTCCGGTCACCACGTCGGCTATCGGGACGATGTCGACCTGAGCGGCTGATCGCAAGCGGACGCGCTATACCTCCAAGGACAGTCCAACTTTGGACTTGGCCACTGCGAGCAAGGAGGTCCGGATGGACGTCATGGCGGCTACCGAGTTTCTGGCACGCTCAACCACACTGACCAGCGTCGGGTGGATCGGCTACATCATCATCGGCGCCATTGCAGGCTGGATCGCCGGCAAGATCGTGCGCGGCGGCGGCGCAGGCATCTTGATGAACATCGTGGTCGGTGTCATCGGCGCGTTGATCGGCGGCTTCTTGCTCAGCTTCTTCGTCGACACCTCCGCCGGCGGCTGGTGGTTCACATTGTTCACCGCGATCCTGGGCTCGGTGATCCTGCTATGGATCGTCGGGCTAGTGCGGCGGTCGTAGGCGGGCTGGTCCGTGGCGGCATGATGGAGTAATGGCTTCCAACACCGCCACCACGATGAGCGCGTGGCGGGTGCGTCGGCCCGGCCCGATGAAAACCGGCCCGCTGGAACGCATCACCACCGAAGTGCCGCGCCCGGCGGCCGACGAGCTGCTGGTGGCGGTGCACGCGTGCGGGGTGTGCCGCACCGACCTGCACGTCACCGAGGGTGACCTTCCCGTGCACCGCGACCGGGTCACGCCCGGGCACGAGGTGGTGGGGGAGGTCGTGGAGGTGGGCGCCGACGCCGGCGATGAGTTCGCTGCCGGCGACCGGGTCGGAATCGCCTGGCTGCGGCACACCTGCGGGGTGTGCAAGTACTGTCACCGGGGCAGCGAAAACTTGTGCCCGCAGTCGCGCTACACCGGCTGGGACGCCGACGGCGGCTACGCTGAATTCGCCACGGTCCCCGCGACATTCGCCCACCACCTGCCGAGCGGCTACAGCGACAGTGAGCTGGCGCCGCTGTTGTGCGCCGGGATCATCGGATACCGCTCGCTGCTGCGCGCTGAGCTGCCGCCCGGCGGCCGGTTGGGCCTGTACGGTTTCGGTGGCAGCGCCCACATCACCGCGCAGGTCGCGCTGGCGCAGGGTGCCGAGCTGCACGTGATGACCCGCGGCGACAACGCTCGCGAGTTGGCGCTGGAATTGGGTGCCGCATCGGCCCAGGGGGCCTACGATCTGCCGCCGGTGCCGCTGGACGCAGCGATCCTGTTCGCCCCGGTCGGTGAGCTGGTGCTGCCGGCGCTGGAGGCGCTGGACCGGGGTGGCACGCTGGCGATCGCCGGCATCCACCTCAGCGACATCCCGAGCCTGAACTACCAGCGTCACCTGTTCCAGGAACGCCAGGTCCGGTCGGTGACATCGAACACCCGCGCCGACGCGCGGGCTTTCCTCGAGCTCGCGGGCCAGCATCACATCAACGTCACCACCCCGGAATACCCACTCGGACAAGCTGACCGGGCGCTCTCGGACCTGAGCGTCGGGCGTATATCCGGTGCTGCGGTACTGCTGGTGTAAAGCATCGATGACTCTGCGTGTACCAGGCAAAAGTGCGAGTAGCGTGCCTGGTCAACGCAGAGTCAACGACGCGGCCTGGGTTCAGGTCGACAACTGCCACACCAGGGCGGCAGCCAACGCTCCCACCCCGTTCAGCGACCAGTGCAGCGCGATCGGCGCGATCAGGCTGCCGCTGCGCCGGCGCAGCCAGCTGAACACGAACCCGGCCGTCCCGGTCGCGAAAACCGCCAACGTCACACCGGCCAGCGTGCCGACCAGCCCGCCGCCGAACAGCCGGGTAAAGCCGACATTGCTACTGGTCAAGCCCAGCGAAGTGGCAATATGCCACAGCCCGAACAAAAGCGAGCCGGCCACCGCGGCACCGCGGAAACCCCAGGCCCGGCTCAGCGCGCCGTGCAGCACACCCCGGAACGCCAACTCCTCGGGAATGACGGTCTGCAGCGGAATGACGATCATCGAGGCGATCAGCGCGCCGGAAATCGTCGCGTAATGGTTGTTCATGAACATCGGCCGCGTCACCGGCAGCAGCGCGCCGAGGCCGACCACCGAAACCACGACGATCACCCCGGCCAGCGCGTACGCCGACCCGGATTTCCAGTGCTCACGACCGAGCCCGAGCTCTGCCCAGCCCAAACCGTTGGAGCGCAACAGGATTACCAGGCCGACGGCCGCGGCCGGAACCGCGACGACGCCGGCCCACGGCGTGGTGAAGTGTGCGATCAGGTTCGTCGCCACCAGCACCACCACGACAACGGCGATGTCGACGTAGACGCGGAACCGGTGCAGCGCGGAGGGCCGTGACACCCCCGGATGGGGTTCGGCGACGACCGCGCTCGCGTGACCGGACATCTGACCAGGCTACCTGCCGGCGCCCCAGGTCCACCCGGCGATCTGCGGGTCATCCTCGCCGTGCTCGCGGGTGTAACGACGAGCCGCCAACCGGGCGTCGGCCATCCGCTGCCGCAGCTCAGCGGCCCGCGAACCCAGCCCGTCAACCCGGTCAATGACGTCCATCACCAGGTGAAACCTGTCGAGATCGTTGAGCATCACCATGTCGAACGGTGTCGTCGTGGTACCGCGTTCCTTGAAGCCGCGCACATGCATGTGGTGGTGGTTGGTCCGCCGGTAGCTGAGCCGGTGGATCAGCCACGGATAGCCGTGGTAGGCGAAGATAACCGGCTTGTCGCGGGTGAACAATGCATCGAACTCGGTGTCCGGCAAGCCATGTGGGTGCTCGGTTTCCGGTTGCAGCCGCATGATGTCGACGACGTTGACCACCCGCACAGCCAGGTCCGGTAGTTCGCGGCGCAGGATGTCGGCGGCGGCCAGCGTCTCCAGTGTCGGGACGTCGCCGGCGCAGGCCAGCACCACGTCGGGTTCTGCGGCCGCGGTGCTCGCCCACGGCCAGATCCCGAGGCCGCGGGTGCAGTGCTCGATCGCGGAGTCCATGTCCAGGTAGGCCAGTGCGGGCTGCTTGCCGGCGACGATCACGTTGACGTAGTCGCGGCTGCGCAGGCAATGGTCGGCCACCGACAGCAAGGTGTTGCCGTCCGGCGGCAGGTAGACCCGCATCACCTCGGGGCGTTTGTTGGCGACGATGTCGATGAATCCAGGGTCCTGATGCGAGGCGCCGTTGTGGTCCTGTCGCCAGACGTGCGAGGTCAGCAGGTAGTTCAGCGACGCGATCGGGCGCCGCCACGGCAGCTCGCGGCTGGTGTATAGCCATTTTGCGTGCTGGTTGAGCATCGAGTCGACGATGTGCACGAAGGCCTCATAGCAGTTGAACAACCCGTGCCGGCCGGTCAACAGATAACCCTCCAGCCAGCCCTGACACAGGTGCTCGGAGAGCACTTCCATGACGCGGCCGCCCGGGGCCAGATTTTCGTCGTCGGGCATCGGCTCGGACAGCCAGACTTTGTCGGTGGACGCGTAGACGGCGTCCAGCCGGTTGGAGGCGGTCTCGTCGGGACCCATCAGCCGGAACCGATCGGGATTGCGCGCGATCACATCCCGCAAGAACGTGCCCAGCACCCGGGTGGCCTCATGGGTTTGTGCGGCGGGTTGCGCGACATCCACCGCATAGTCACGAAAGTCCGGCAGATCCAGGTCGTGCAGCAGCAGCCCCCCGTTGGCGTGCGGATTTGCGCTCATCCGCCGGTCACCGGCGGGCGCCAGCGCACGCAATTCCGGACGCAAACTTCCGTTGTCGTCGAACAGTTCCGCAGGTCGGTAGCCGTGCAGCCACCGTTCCAGCTGTGCGCGGTGCGATGGGTTGTCGTGCGTCTCGGCGAGCGGAACCTGGTGCGATCGCCAGGTGCCCTCGACCTGTTTACCGTCGACCACCTCGGGACCGGTCCAGCCCTTGGGCGTTCGCAGCACGATCATCGGCCAGACCGGCCGCTCGACGGTAGCGCTGCTGCGGGCGGCGCGGTGAATGGCCGCGATGTCGTCGAACGCGTCGTCGAGCGCGGCGGCAAGCTGTTGGTGCACGTTGGCCGGGTCGTCCCCGGCGACGGTGATCGGCCGATAGCCGTAGCCGCGCAGCAGCGACTCCAGTTCGGCGGGTGGGATGCGGGCCAGCACGGTCGGGTTGGCGATCTTGTAGCCGTTGAGGTGCAGGATCGGCAACACCGCACCATCGGTGGCCGGGTTGAGGAACTTGTTGGAATGCCAGCTGGCGGCCAGCGGCCCGGTTTCAGCTTCACCGTCGCCGATCACACAGGCCACCACCAGGTCCGGGTTGTCGAACGCCGCGCCATGGGCGTGCACCAGCGCGTAGCCGAGCTCGCCGCCCTCATGGATCGAGCCGGGCGTCTGGGCAGCCACGTGGCTGGGGATACCACCCGGAAAAGAGAACTGCCGGAACAGCTTTCGCAGCCCCTCGGTGTCCTCGCCGATTCCGGTGTACACCTCGCTGTAGGTGCCTTCCAGATATGCATTGGCGACAAGGCCGGGACCGCCGTGCCCGGGTCCGGTGATGAAGATGACGCTGGCGTCGCGGTTGCGGATGACCCGGTTCAGGTGCGCATAGATCAAATTCAGGCCAGGGGTGGTGCCCCAGTGACCCAGCAGCCGGGGCTTGACGTGCTCGGCCGCCAGCGGTTCGCGCAACAGCGGGTTATCCAGGAGGTAGATCTGACCTACCGACAAATAGTTGGCGGCACACCAGTAGGCGTGGATGCGGTCACGTTCGTCATCGGTGAGGACGGCTGGCGTCGCGGTGTCTGGGCTCATCTGTCCGATTGTCCGGATTGTCGGCGAACTACGCTGAGGCCATGGTCGACGGTCTGCTGGCGTCACTGCGAGTGCTTGACCTGTCCGGTGACGACGGTGACGCGGTGAGCCGGCTGCTGGCCGATCTGGGTGCCGATGTCCTCAAGGTTGAGCCGCCGGGCGGCAGCCCGGCCCGCACCCGGGCGCCGACGCTGGCCGGGGCAAGCCTGCCGTTTGCGCTGCACAACGCCAACAAGCGCAGCACTGTGCTGGACCCCTCCGACCCGCAGGATCGCGCCCGGTTCATCGAGCTCGCGGGCAGCGCCGACATCGTCGTCGATAGCGGCGCCCCGGGTCAGGCTGCCGCCTACGGCACCCCGTGCGCCGAGTTGGCCGACCGGTATCCCCATCTGGTGGCGTTGTCGATCAGCGACTTCGGCGCCGCCGGACCGCGCTCGTCGTGGTGGGCCACCGATCCGGTGTTCTACGCGCTGTCGGGCTCGCTGTCCCGGTCCGGTCCCACCACCGGGACACCGGTGTTACCGCCCGACGGCATTGCGTCGGCCACCGCCGCGGTGCAAGCAGCCTGGTCCACGCTCGTCGCGTATTACAACCGGCTGCGTTGCGGTACAGGAGATTACATCGACTTCTCCCGATTCGACGCGGTGGTGATGGCGCTCGACCCGGCGTTCGGCGCGCACGGCCAGGCGTCCGCCGGCGTCCGCAGGCCCGATCGGTGGCGGGGGCGGCCGAAAAATCAGGACGCCTACCCGATCTACCGCTGCAGCGACGGCTACGTCCGGATCTGTGTGATGTCGCCACGCCAGTGGCGCGGTCTGCGGCACTGGCTGGGGGAGCCGGAGGCATTTCAGAACCCCCGCTACGAGGTGATCGCGGCGCGGTTCGCCGCCTGGCCGCAGATCAGTGTGCTGATCGAGGAGTTGTTCGCCGGGGAGAGCATGAAGGCGTTGGTGTCGGCCGGGCAGGCCAACGGGGTACCGATCGCCGCGGTGCTGTCCCCGCCGCAGATCCTGGCTTCTGAGCACTTCCGGTCGGTGGGTGCCGTCGCCGAGGCCGAACTCGTCCCGGGTGTGCACAGCAGGATCCCGGTCGGCTATATCTCCGTTGACGGGCAGCACACCGGTTTCCGGACGCCGGCGCCGGCGGCGGGGCACGACGACGCATCCTGGCTCGCCGGGCCGGCCGTCATCGCCGCCCGCGGCGCCGCTACCCGTCCGTTCGATGGGCTGCGCATCGTCGACCTCGGCATCATCGTCGCCGGCGGCGAATGCAGCCGGTTGTTCGGCGATCTAGGCGCCGAGGTCATCAAGGTCGAAAGCACCGCCTATCCCGACGGCTTGCGGCAGGCCCGGGTCGGTGAGGCGATGAGTGAGTCATTCGCCTGGACACATCGCAACAACCTCGGATTCGGTGTGGATCTGCGCAGCCAGGAAGGCAAGCGGATTTTCGGCCGCTTGGTCGCCGACGCGGATGCGGTGTTCGCCAACTTCAAGCCGGGAACCCTTGCCGCTCTGGGTTTTCCGTATGATACTTTGCACCGCTTCAACCCGCGGATCGTGCTCGCCGAGAGCAGCGCGTTCGGCGCCACCGGTCCGTGGAGCGCCCGGCTCGGTTATGGCCCGCTGGTGCGCGCCACCGCCGGAGTCACCAGGCTGTGGACCTCCGACGCGGCGCAAGCCGACACCGCGCGGCATCCGTTCTACGACGCGACGACGGTGTTCCCGGATCACGTGATCGGGCGGATCACCGCGATCGGGGCGCTGGCCGCGCTGATTCACCGGGACCGGACCGCCAGCGGAACCCGCGTGCATGTCTCCCAGGCCGAGGCCGTCGTCAACCAACTCGACACCCTGTACGTCACCGAAGCAGCGCGGGATGCCGGTCGAGCCGAACTGCGCGACGACACCAGCGTGCACGCTGTCTACCCGTGCGCCGGCGATGACGAGTGGTGCGTTATCTCGATTCGCGATGATGCCGACTGGCAAAGGGCAACAACAGTTTTCGGATTACCACAGCTGGCCGACGATAAGCGGTTTGCCGCCGGTGAGTCGCGGGTGGCCCATCGCGACGAGTTGGCGGCGACGGTCACGACGTGGACCCGCACCCGCTCGCCGGTGCAGGTCGCCGAGGCACTGCAATCGGTCGGAGTGCCCGCCGGCCAGATGAACCGGCCGCCGGACATTCTCGAAGACCCGCAACTGTTGGCGCGCAAGTTGTTCAGCGACATGACTCATCCGCTGTTCGACCATCGGTTGCCGGCCGAAACCGGCCCGGCGCCGTTTCGTCACATCCCGCCGGCCCCGCAGCGGCCCGCGCCGCTGCCCGGTCAGGACACCCGCGAGATCTGCCGCAAGATGCTGCAGATGAGCAGCGAGGAAACCGAGCAGCTGATCAACGCCGGCGTGCTGTTCGCGTCCACCGACACCCCTTAGGTTCGAAAGGTTCCGCCATGCCCGTCGACCCGCGGACACCGGTGCTGATCGGCTACGGCCAGGTCAACCAGCACGAGAGCAGCCCCGACACCGAACCCGTCGATCTGATGGCCGCGGCGGCGCGCGAAGCCGCCGACGAACGGGTGCTGGCGGCGGTCGACTCGATCCGGGTGGTCAACCTGTTTTCGGCGCGCTACCGGGACCCCGGCCTGCTACTCGGCCGGCGGATCGGCGCCGACCATCCCGCCACCGGCTACAGCGGTGTGGGCGGCAACGTGCCGCAAACGCTGGTGAACCGGGCCTGCCTGGACATCCGGCACGACCGCGCAGGGGTGGTGCTGATTGCCGGGGCGGAAACCTGGCGAACGAGGATGCAGCTGCGCGCCCAGGGCCGCAAACTCGGCTGGACGCACCAGGACGAATCGGTCCCGATCGCGCAGGGCGGTGACGAAGATGTGCGGATGTCCGGCCCGGCCGAGGAGCGCATTGGGCTGGACCGTCCGGCGTATGTGTATCCGATGTTCGAGGAGGCGCTGCGGATCAGCACGGGCGAATCGAGCGACGACCACCGCAGGCGGATCGGCGAGTTGTGGGCGGGGTTCAACGCGGTGGCGGTGCACAATCCGCACGCCTGGATCCGTAAGCATGTTGAGGCGCAGCAGATTTGGCAACCCGGCCCGACCAACCGGATGATCAGCTGGCCCTACACCAAGTTGATGAACTCCAACAACATGGTCGACCAGGGTGCTGCGCTCGTCCTGACGTCGGCGCAGACCGCGACCCGCCTGCAGGTCCCGACCGAGCGCTGGGTTTACCCGTATGCGGGCACCGATGCGCACGACACCTACGCGATCAGCGAACGCGCCGAACTGCACCGCTGCACGGCGATCCGGATCGGCGGGCAGCGGGCGCTTGCCCTGGCCGGCCTGGGTGTCGACGACGTCGACTACGTCGACCTGTACTCGTGCTTCCCGTCGGCTGTGCAGATCGCGGCGGCTGAATTGGGGCTGCCGGTCGACGATCCTGGCCGGCCGCTGACCGTCACCGGCGGGCTGACTTTCGCCGGCGGCCCGTGGAGCAACTACGTCACGCATTCGATCGCGACGATGGCCGAACTGTTGATCGCCAACCCCGGTCGGCGCGGCCTGATCACCGCCAACGGCGGCTATTTGACCAAGCACAGCTTCGGTGTGTACGGCACGGAGCCGCCGTCCTGCCAATTCCGTTGGGAGGACGTGCAATCCGCGGTCGATCGGGAACCGACCCGGCGTGCGGCGGTGGAGTGGGAAGGTGTCGGCACCGTCGAAGCCTGGACGACACCGTTTGACCGCGACGGCCGGCCGGACAAGGCGTTCCTGGCTGTTCGCACCCCCGACGAGTCGCGCACCCTGGCTCTGATACCGGATGCGGCTTCGGCTGAGGCGACCGTGCGCGACGACATCGCCGGCGCCAAGGTGGCGGTCCGCGCGGACGGCACCGCCACCCTGCGGTAACCGCCCGATCTGACGTTCGAGTCAAAAGCTTCTCGGGGACAGCGCCGGCGCGCCTATTGTCGGGGAAGAGACCGGGAGGTGAGCAGGCATCCGGATTCTGGTGACCGGCGTGACGGGCGTGGTCGGACGTGTGGTGGCCCGACAGCTGGCGGCCGCCGGACACTCGGTCTGCGGAATCGCCCGGCACCCGCACGACCAGCTGGACCCCGAGGTCGAGTATGTGTGCGCACCGCTCGGCGGCCCGATCCTGCAGGAGCTCGCCGACGAAGCGCAGGTGGTCCTGCATCTCGCCCCGATCGATCCCACCGCACCCGGCAGTGCCGGGATCAACGGCGTCGTGCGCGTCACGCACGCGGCCGCCCGGGCCGGAGCACGGCTGATTTTCGTATCCCAGGCGGCCGGCGAGCCCAAGCTGTACCGGCACGCCGAGACACTGGTCTCCACCGGCTGGGCGCCGAGCCTGATCATCCGGATGGCACCGCCGGTGGGCCGTCAGCTCGACTGGATGGTGTGCCGCACGGTGGCCACGCTGCTGCGCAGCAAGGCCTCCCCGGAGCCGCTGCGGCTGCTGCACCTCGATGACCTGGTCCGCTTCCTGGCGCTCGCGGTCACGGCCAACACCACCGGTGTGGCCGATCTCGCGACACCGGACGTCACCAACCTGGCCGTCGCACGACATCAGCTGCATTTGGTTGATCAACCGTCGCGCCGAACTCCAACCTGGGCACAGCTGAAGCCCGATATGAACGCTTCTGCGCTGCAGGCTGATTGGCAGTTTGAGTTCGGTTGGTCGGCGAGCGACGCCGTCGCCGACACGGCACGCGGACTCCTCGGCCGCAAACTCGGCGTCGCCGGCGCCACCGACCTGCCCGGTCATCTGCCGTTGCCGTTTGAACCCACGCCGCGGTCCGGACCGTTCGACGGCGCGCCGTTGCACTGCGCGGCACCGGACGGGCTGGAAGGGGAGTTCGACGACCGGATCGATCCGCGATTCCCGGTCTTCAGCGCGGCGCCACTCGCCGAGACCCTGCCCGGACCGTTGACACCGATGACACTCGACGTCCAGCTGGGCGGCTTGCGGACGGCCAACCGGGTGATCGCCCAGGCGACAACACCGGGCGATGTGGTCGCCGCCGAGTGGGGCAACCGGGCCATCGCGGTGTTCGGCCATCGTCCCTATGTCGGACTGTCGATCAGCATGATCGCCGCAAGCCAGCTACCCGGCTGGGACGAGCAGGCGGTTGTCCATCAGTCGCTGACCGGCGGGCTGCTCGGAACGGCCGCCAAGGCAGTTGTCGCGACGCGGGCGTTGGCCATGCTGCGCCACCTGAAGGCCGACACGCAGGCCTACAGCTATGCCGCGGCTGCCGAACACCTTGACGCCGCACAGCTGAGCTCACTGTCCGATGCGGGCCTGGAGGTGCGAATCCAGCTGTTGCGAGACCGAATTCACCAGGGCTGGGGGCTCGTCGCGCTCTGGCTGATCGACACCGGCGTCACCGCCGCGGCGCTGGAGCGCAGTGCCGCACACCCGCCGGTGTCCGGGGTTGGCGCCCTGCTGGAAAGCCGCCGCATTACCGCGGAGACCGCTGCATTGGCGGCGATGCTGCGCCGCGATCCACAGCTACGTCAGCTGGCCGAGCGCGGTGATCTCGCCGGGATCCGCGGGCTCGTTCCCAGTGCCGCCGCCGAGGTCGATTCGGCGGTTTCCCGGCTCGCCTACCGCGGTCCGGTGGAAGTCGAGCTGGCCAACCCGGTGTTCGGCGACGATCCGGCGATGCTGCTCGTTGCCGCTGCGGCGACGCCGACCGGCCCGGTGTCCTGGCCGGAAACGTCGGCGGGCACCCTGCCCGAGCGGCTGACGGCCAAACCGCGACTGTCCCGGGAGCTGGCGTACGACACCACCATGTGGTTCACCCATGAACTGCGAATGACACTGCGCGAGTTGGGTTCCCGGCGGGCCTCGGCCGACCTCGTCGACACGGTAGCCGACGTGTACTACCTGACCTGCGACGAACTGCTCGCCATGCCCGGTGACGCCCGGCTGCGGATCAAGCGTCGGCGCGCAGAGCGAGAGCGGTTGCAGGCGCTGCACCTACCCACCGTCATCGATCGCACCTGGGAGCCGCTTGACGCGGCTTCGAGCGGTTAGCTCGCCAATTCGGCCAGCGGGGCCTGCGGGTCGGCCAGCCGGTCGGGATCCACCGGACGCTGTGAGCCGATCAAGCCCTTGACGTCGTCGAGCACATCCCAGATGTTGACGTTCATGCCGGCCAGTACCCGGTTGCCGGCGTCGAGCCAGAACGCGACGAATTCCCGTCCGTCGACGTCGCCGCGAAACACCACCCGCTCGTATCGGGGCGCGTAACCGACATACTCCATGCCCAAGTCGTACTGGTCGGTGAAAAAGTACGGCAGTTCGGTGTATGGGGTTGGGTTGCCGAGCATGCCCGCCACCGCCGCCGCAGGCTGCTTGAGCGCGTTGGCCCAGTGTTCGGTGCGGATACGCTCGGCGAACAGCGGATGGTCGGCCGCGGCGATATCACCAACCGCATAGATGTCGGCATCGCTGGTGCGCAGCGACGCGTCGACCAGCACCCCGCCGTCGCCCATCGACAACCCGGCTTCGGCCGCGAGTTCGATGTTGGGTTGGGCACCGACAGCAACCAGCACAGCGTCCGCGCCGATCGTCGACCCGCCGTGCAGCCGCAGGCCGGTGGCCTTGCCGCCGGCGACCGTGATCTCCTCGACCTGGGACTGCAGCCGCAGGTCGACGCCGTGGTCGCGATGCAAGGTGGCGAACACGGTGCCGACCTCTTCGCCGAGCGCGGCCAGCAGCGGCAGTTTGGCGGTCTCGACGACAGTGACGTCGACATCGCGCGCCCGCGCGCTGGCGGCGACTTCCAGGCCGATCCACCCGGCGCCCACGATGGCAACCGAAGAACCGTCACCCAGCAGGGAATTCAGCGCGGAGGCGTCTTCAATGGTCCGCAGATAATGAACGCCGTCGGCATCGGACCCCGGTATCGGCGGCCGCCGTGAGCGCGAGCCGGTGGCCAGCAGCAGCTTGTCGTATCCGATGGCGGCGTCGTCGCCCAGACTGACGCGGTGTTCGCCCGGATCCACTGCCGCTACCCGCACCCCGAGTCGCAAGTCGATGTTGTGGTCGCGGTACCAGTCCGAATCGTGCACTGTGAAATCGTTGAGCTGCTTCTTGCCCGCGAGAAACTCCTTGGACAGCGGCGGTCGCTCGTAGGGTAGATGCTCCTCCTCGGCGAGGAGAATAATTTGCCCATCGAACTCGTTGTCGCGCAGGGCTTCTGCTGCTTTTGCGCCGGCAAGTCCGCCGCCGACGATGACGAATGTGGTTGAGCTGGCCATGGCGTCCACCCTACTCGGCTGCGCTAGGAACCCGCGTACATCGCCTCCGGATCCGGACCGGGCATCCGGATGTAGACGAAATCAACCGGTCACCCGCCGGCCCACGTCGTCGTCCAGCGACGCCCGCACCAGCGCCGCGGCCAGGCGGGCGTTGTCATGCGGCGCCAGCCGGCCCAGTTCCGTCGGCTCGGCGGGCAGACCCAGTTTTTCGGCGCCGGCGATCGCGCGCTTGTCGAAGTACGGCCGCACCCAGGTCCACACGTCCTGCACTTCGCGCAGGAAAATGGCGGCACCGGTGTCACCGATGCCGCTGAACTCCTTGAGCATGCGGGTTGCCGATCGCACATCGTGGTCACTGCGCCGGGCGAGTTCGCGCAAATCGCCGGAGTACTCGTCGCGGACCCGCTCGGCGATGGCGGTGAGCCGGGCGGCCGAGCTTTCGTCGTAGCGCACATAGTGGGCGCGGTCGAACGCGCGGATCATGGTGAGCTCGTCGGATGCCAGCACGGCGTTCGGCGTGCGTAGGCCGTCGGCGAACAGTTCACGCCCGGCGCGCATGGCGATCGTCGCGTCGATCGGCTTGCTGGCCAACATGCACAGCACCAGCAGCTGAAACAGCGGCATGGGTTTATCGCTGAGCCGGACTCCCGCCTCGGCCGCGTAGGTGCTGCCGGCGACCTTGAGCAGTCGACGCACCAGGTCCTCGGGCTCCATAGCTCTCACTTCGGCGGCAGGCTGCGCACGTAGTCCAAGCTGCGAGTCACCCAACCCTGCAATTGGCGTTTGGTTTTCACGCCGTCGTCGTCGACCCGCAGCCAGCCGCGCATGTGCCGTCCCCCCATCACCATCTGGTTGACGTGCGCCCGGGCGAGCAGCTTGTCGGTCTCGTCCGGTGGCACCCGCACCAGCAGGCCGCCCTGACCACTGGCCGCCACGGACATGTTGCCGTTGATCAAAAACGCCAGCCCACCGAACATCGGTTTTTCCTCCACGCCGCGCAGGGGGGCGAGCAGTTCACGGATCCGGTCGGCAAGCTCGAGGTCGTAGGCCATCCGGTGTCAGTCCAGATCCACCCGGATGGTCAGGAGATCGGTGCCCATCGTGCGCACCCCGGCGCTGTTGAGCCGCGGTAGGCTGCGCAACCGTTCCCGCGGGTCGTCGTCGGGCAGCAGATGAGCGGTTCCGTTGCGCCACCGGCCGTGAATGCGCACGCGCACCGCGGGATTGGCCTTGATGTTGTGCACATAATCCGAATGCTCGCCGTGCTCGGAGACCATCCAGAACGCGTTGCCGACTACCCCGCCACCTACCGCGGTGCGCCGCGGC
>NZ_JBOHHI010000045.1:0-3647 GCF_050700595.1 Mycobacterium sp. | reverse complement strand
CGGTTCTACGGGTCCCCGCACGCCGGCAGTTGGCCGTACGGCCTGCCCGAACTGCCCGGCGCGCGGGAGCGGCTGCGGGATGCCCGTCGCGTGGCGGTGCCGGGCTGTTATCCGACCGCCGCGCTGTTGGCACTGTTGCCCGCGGTGGCCGAAGACCTCATCGACCCCGCAGTCACGGTGGTCGCGGTCAGCGGCGCCTCGGGTGCCGGGCGGGCCGCCAAGACCGACCTGCTCGGCTCGGAGGTCATCGGATCTGCCCGGGCGTACAACATCGCGGGCGCCCATCGGCACACCCCGGAGATCGTGCAAGGACTGAAGGCGGTCACCGAGCGCAACGTCACCGTGTCGTTCACCCCGGTGCTCATCCCGACGTCGCGGGGCATTCTGGCCACCTGTACCGCGCGCACTGAGGCACCCATGTCAGCGCTGCGAGCCGCCTATGAAAAGGCCTACGGCGGCGAGCCTTTCGTTTACCTGCTGCCGGAGGGACAGCTGCCGCGCACCGGCGCGGTGATCGGCAGCAACGCCGCGCACATCGCGGTCGCGGTGGACGAGGACGCCGCGACGTTCGTCGCGATCGCCGCGATCGACAACCTGGTCAAGGGCACCGGCGGCGCCGCCGTGCAGTCGATGAACCTGGCTTTGGGCTGGCCGGAAACCGAGGGTCTATCGGTGGTCGGAGTGGCACCGTGACCGATCTGACCGATGCCGTGCGGCTGGTGCGCACGCAGGGGGTCACCGCCCCGGCCGGCTTCCGGGCGGCCGGCATCGCCGCCGGGATCAAGGCCTCCGGCGCGCCGGATCTGGCGCTGGTGTTCAACGAGGGCCCGGACTACGCGGCCGCGGGCGTGTTCACCCGCAACCAGGTCAAGGCCGCGCCGGTGTTGTGGACCCAGCAGGTGCTGACCACCGGCAGGCTGCGCGCGGTGATCCTGAACTCCGGCGGCGCCAACGCCTGCACCGGGCCCACAGGTTTCCAGGACACTCACGCCACCGCCGAGGCCGTCGCCGCCGCGTTGTCGGATTGGGGCACCGAAACCGGGGCGATCGAGGTCGCCGTCTGCTCCACCGGGCTGATCGGCGACCGGCTGCCGATGGACAAGGTGGTAGCCGGTGTCGTTGACGTCGTGCACGAGATGGCCGGCGGGCTGACCGGCGGGGAAGAGGCTGCCCGGGCCATCATGACCACCGACACCGTGCCCAAACAGGTTGCGCTGCACCACCGGGGCAATTGGATTGTTGGCGGGATGGCCAAGGGTGCCGGGATGGTGGCGCCGTCGCTGGCGACCATGCTGTGCGTCCTCACCACCGACGCCGTTGCCGAGCCGGGAGCGTTCGACCAAGCGCTGCGCCGTGCCACCGCGGCCACCTTCGACCGCCTCGACGTCGACGGCAGCTGCTCCACCAACGACACCGTCCTGCTGTTAGCCTCCGGTGCGAGCGAAATCGCCCCGGCCCAAGCCGATCTCGACGATGCCGTGCTGCGGGTCTGCGACGACCTGTGCGCCCAGTTGCAGGCCGACGCCGAGGGCGTCACCAAGCGCATCACCGTGACGGTGACCGGCGCCGCCGGCGACGACGACGCGCTGGCCGCGGCCCGGACGATCGCCCGCGACAGCCTGGTCAAGACCGCGCTGTTCGGATCCGATCCCAACTGGGGCCGGGTCCTCGCGGCCGTCGGTATGGCCCCGTTCCGGCTCGACCCCGACCGGATCACCGTGTCGTTCGACGGTTCTGCGGTGTGCATCGATGGCGTCGGGGTGCCTGGCGCCCGCGAGGTGGACCTTTCCGGCGGCGACGTCGACGTCACCGTCGACCTCGGAATGGGCGGCGGTCGGGCGACGATCCGTACCACCGACCTGTCGCACGGCTACGTCGACGAGAATTCGGCCTACAGCTCATGACGACCAGCGAATTGCCCACCCAGGTCAAGGCCCAAGTGCTGGCCGAAGCGCTGCCCTGGCTGAAGCAACTGCACGGCAAGATCGTCGTCGTCAAGTACGGCGGCAACGCGATGACCGACGAGATCCTGCGGCACGCGTTCGCCGCCGACATGGCGTTTCTGCGCAACTGCGGCATTCATCCCGTCGTCGTGCACGGCGGGGGACCGCAGATCAGCGCGATGCTGAGCCGGCTGGGAATCGCCGGTGATTTCAAGGGCGGATTCCGGGTCACCACACCGGAAGTTCTCGACGTGGCGCGGATGGTGTTGTTCGGCCAGGTGGGCCGGGAACTGGTCAACCTGATCAACGCACACGGACCTTATGCCGTCGGCATCACCGGTGAGGACGCACAGTTGTTCACCGCGGTGCGGCGCAGCGTCACCGTCGATGGGGTGGCCACCGATATCGGGCTGGTGGGCAATGTTGGCCACGTCAACACGGCGGCGGTACTCGATCTCATTGCGGCACGCCGCATCCCGGTGGTGTCGACGCTGGCGCCGGATGCCGACGGCGTGGTGCACAACGTCAACGCGGATACCGCCGCAGCGGCGCTGGCCGAGGCGTTGGGAGCGGAAAAGCTGCTGATGCTCACCGATGTCGAAGGGCTGTACACCCGGTGGCCGGACACCGATTCGCTGGTCAGCGAGATCGACACCGCGACGCTGACGCAACTGTTACCGACGCTGCAGACCGGCATGATCCCCAAGGTCGAAGCCTGTCTGCGCGCAGTCGGCGGGGGTGTGCCCAGCGCGCACGTCATCGACGGCCGTGTCGAACATTGCGTCCTGGTGGAGTTATTCACCGACGCGGGCACCGGCACCAAGGTGGTAGGGGCATGAGCCCTTCAGCGATCGACACAGCGACCATGCGGCAGCGATGGGCGGCGGTGATGATGAACAACTACGGCGTCCCGCCGGTGGTGTTGGCCAGTGGTGATGGGGCGGTGGTCACCGATGTGGACGGCAACTCGTATCTGGACCTGCTCGGCGGCATCGCGGTCAATGTTCTCGGCCATCGGCACCCCGCCGTCATCGACGCCGTCACTCAGCAGATGTCGACGCTGGGGCACACCTCCAACCTGTATGCCACCGAGCCGGGTATCGCGCTGGCCGAGGCGCTGGTCTCGTTGTTGGGTGCCGACGCCGAGACCCGGGTGTTCTTCTGCAATTCCGGCACCGAGGCTAACGAGCTGGCGTTCAAGCTGTCCCGGCTGACCGGGCGCACCAAACTCGTTGCGGCACAGGATGCCTTCCACGGCCGGACGATGGGCTCGCTGGCGCTGACCGGGCAGCCGGCCAAGCAGGCGCCGTTCGCGCCGCTGCCCGGTGACGTCACGCACGTGCCGTACGGAGACACCGATGCGCTGGCCGCCGCGGTGAGCGACGACACTGCGGCGGTGTTTCTGGAGCCGATCATGGGAGAGAGTGGCGTCGTCGTCCCGCCCGAGGGTTATCTGGTCGCGGCGCGGGACATCACGGCGCACCATGGGGCGCTGCTGGTGCTTGACGAGGTGCAGACCGGGATGGGCCGCACCGGCGCGTTTTTCGCCCACCAACACGACGGCATCACCCCCGATGTGGTGACCTTGGCCAAGGGGCTGGGCGGCGGCTTGCCGATCGGGGCCTGCCTGGCGGTCGGACCGGCCGCGCAGCTGCTCACACCCGGTCTGCACGGCAGCACGTTCGGCGGTAACCCCATCTGTGC
>NZ_JBOHHI010000044.1:0-6608 GCF_050700595.1 Mycobacterium sp. | reverse complement strand
GGACGCCATTCCTGCCGCCCACTGGAAGCTGGGTGACGCTTGCGAGGTGAGCGTGCTGGAGTCGATGCAACTGCACGAGTTCGACGTCGTGGTGGCCGCCACCGGCGACGACAAGGCCAACGTGGTGCTCAGCCTGCTGGCCAAAACCGAGTTCGCGGTGCCCCGAGTGGTGGCGCGGGTCAACGACCCCCGCAACGAGTGGCTGTTCACCGACGCCTGGGGCGTCGATGTGGCGGTGTCCACCCCCCGCATGCTGGCGTCGCTGATCGAGGAGGCCGTCGCGGTCGGAGACCTGGTCCGGCTGATGGAGTTCCGGAAGGGTCAGGCCAACTTGGTCGAGATCACGCTGCCGGACAACACGCCGTGGGGCGGCAAGCCGGTGCGCAAGCTGCAGCTGCCGCGCGACGCGGCGCTGGTGACGATCCTGCGCGGGCCGCGGGTCATTGTGCCGGCGGCCGACGAGCCGTTGGAGGGTGGCGACGAGCTGCTCTTCGTCGTGGTTAGCGAGGTGGAGGAGGAGCTGCGTCAGCTGCTCCTGCCGGCCCGCTAGGGCTCGCGCAGTGCTCGCCGCGCGGCCTTGATCGCCAGATACGTCACCACCGCCGCGCCCGCGGTCAGCGGCAAACCCATCGTGATCCGCGCCACGCCCAGCCAGCCGGTGCGGCCCGCGTCGTAAAGCAGCCCCTGCACCACGAAGCGAGCCCCGAATACCAGCACCCAGGTGAGGGTGGCGACGTCGAAGGCGTAGACGGCACGGCGCACGTCGCGCCAGCCACGGTCGAGTCCGCCGACCCAGCTCCACAGGTAGCCCACCACCGGGCGGCGGATCAGCACGGACAGCGCGAAGACCGCCGCCCACCCCAATGATGTCCAAATACCCAGCAGGAAGTAGCCTTTGGACTCCCCGAGCGCATAGGCGATCAGCGCGCAAAACGCCACGCCGACGAACCCGGCTACCGCCGGCCGGGTCGGACCCCGCCGGATCACCCGCCACAACAGCAGGAGCGCGGCCACGCCGAGCGCCGCGCCGATGGCCGGCAGCAGGCCCCACAGGCCCGATGCAGCCACGAAAACGACCACTGGCACCGACGAATAGAGGAGCCCGCTCACACCGCCCAGCTGCGCGATCAGCTGCTGGGCGCCGGTGGGCTCAGCGGCCACGGCGGGGCTTTCGCACTCGGCCGGTTCCAGGCCGGTCACCGGGGCCGATCCCCGGAAACGTCACCGTTGAATTTCATAGTGCGGGTTGTAGATCGCCTTGGTGCCGTTCTCCAACTTGCCCAGCCGGCCGCGCACCCGCAGCGTACGACCCGAGTCGATCCCCGGGATCCGGCGCTGCCCCAGCCAGACCAGTGTGACGGTGTCGGTGCCGTCGAACAACTCTGCGCGGACCCCGCCGGCGCAACCTTTGGCGTTGGCTTCCACGCTGCGCAGCGTGCCGACCATCGTGACCTCCTGGCCGCGCTCACAATCGATCGCCCGCTGCGCACCGGTGTTCACGACCTCGTCGGACAACTCCTCGACGTCGCGCTGCTCGGGGTCCTCCGTCAACCGGCGCGTGAGTCGGCGCAGGTAACCTTCGGCCGTCGCCATCACCTCTTCAACAACACGTCGGCCGCTCCGCGCCGGAAGGTATCCAAGTGTGGAAGCCGAATCCATCTATGCCAACGGACACCGTAGACCCGTTGGTTCCCGGATGCCATACGACCCCACGAGTGCGCTTGGGATACCCACAAACGTCGGGGACTATCAGGGCAATATCAGGGGATGGCTGGCGACTTGCGCGGTGTGACGACCGTCATCTTGCCGGGGACCGGATCCGACGACGACTACGTCAGCCGGGCGTTCGCCGGCCCGTTGCGCGATGCCGGGGCGCTGGCGTTGACGCCGCCGCCGCAGCCCGGCCAGTTGGTCGTCGGTTACCTGGCCGCCATGGACGACGCGGCGCGCCGGGACGCGATCGCGGTCGGCGGCATCTCGATCGGTGCGGCGGTGGCCGCCGCGTGGGCACTGCAGCATCCCGATCGCGCGGTCGCGGTGCTGGCCGCGTTGCCGGCCTGGACCGGTGCACCCGAGGACGCTCCCGCAGCTCGGGCGGCCCGACACTCGGCGGACCAGCTCCGTCGCAACGGCCTGGCCGCGACGACGACGCAGATGCGCGCATCCAGCCCGCCGTGGCTGGCCGAGGAGTTGACCCGGTCGTGGCGAAGACAGTGGCCGCAGCTGCCCGACGCGATGGAGGAAGCGGCGCGCTACGTCGCGCCAAGTTGCGCGGAGCTTGCGCGCCTGAGCGTTCCGCTGGGGATCGCCGTCGCGACCGACGATCCCGTCCATCCGCAAGAGATCGGCCTCGAATGGGCCGCGGCCGCACCGCGCGCGGCGATGCGCACGGTGACGCTGGATCAGATCGGCGCCGACCCCGCGGCACTGGGCGCCGCCTGCCTGGCCGCACTCGAGGCGGCTCAGCTCGATTAGCCGCCGGTTGTGCTGCTGCGCAACTGCTGCATCGCCGACCCGTCGGCACTGCGGCGTTCGGTCGGTGTGGACCCGCCCTGTTGGGCGGCGGCCTGCTCGGCGGCGGCCTCACGCAATTGCGCGGCCATCGGGTCAGGCAGCTGCACCGGAAGCGGTGTCCTGACCGGCAGCGGGGTATCGCCGCGACGGACCACGGTGTCTGCCAACGCTTCCCGGGCTTCCTCGGTCAAGACGTCGATGCTTTCGTTGGTGCCGCTGACCACACAGCGGATCATCCAGCGGTAGCCGTCAACCCCGATGAACCGCACTGCCCCCGACGCGCGGCCGACGACTTCCCGGCCCCACGGACCGTCCTGAATGCTCACCTGGGTTCCGTCCTTGCGCAGCGTGTCGGCGAGTTCGCCGGCCACCTCACGCCACAACCCCCCGGTCTTCGGCGCCGCGTAGGCCGCGACGGTGTAACGACCGTTGGGCGTCACAATCCACACCGCGCTCGGGATGCCGGTCTCGGTCAGCTCGACCTGCAGCTGGCCTGCCGCCGGCATCGGAATCAACACCGAGCCGAGGTCGAGCCGGGCTGTTTCGGCCGCCGCCGGATCGTCGAAATCATCGACGTCGAACGGGCCGTCCAGCTCATCGCCGGGCTCCGGCGCGTCCCGCTCGACCGGAGCGGGGCTGTTGTCGTCTTTACGGTTGCGTTTACCGATTGCCATTACAAGCGCCGCTCCTTCGCTTCGCTGTGCATCGTCGCCGGCGAATCACAAGCGCCGCTCCTCCTCATCGCTTCGCTCTGCATCGTCGCCGGCGCATCACAAACTCGCATGTCCGCCGGAGGAGCCGTGGCCGCCGTCGGCACGGGATGTGCCGGCCAGCCCGGCCTCGTCGAACGACGACACCTCGGCCAGCTCAACCAACTCGACGTGTTGCACCAACAACTGGGCGATGCGGTCGCCGCGGTGCACGACGATCGGCACCGTCGGGTCGAGATTGATCAGCGACACCTTGATCTCACCGCGATAGCCGGCGTCGATCGTGCCGGGGCTGTTGACGATCGAAAGACCGCTCCGCGCAGCCAATCCGGAGCGAGGATGCACCAACCCGACCATTCCGGACGGGATGGCCACCGCGATGCCGGTCCGTACCAGGGCACGGTGTCCGGGCGCGAGCTCGACGTCTTCGGCGCTGTAGAGGTCGACGCCGGCGTCACCGTCGTGAGCCCGGCTGGGCAGCGGAAGCCCGGCGTCGAGGCGAACAACCGCAAGACTGATCGACACGGGGCCACAGACTACCCTTGGCCGGGTGTCGAGTACGCGCGTCACACCGCAAAGCGTGCGATATCGCGAGCGTTTGTGGGTGCCGTGGTGGTGGTGGCCGCTGGGATTCGCGCTGGCCGCGCTGATCGCGCTCGAAGTCAACCAGGGTGTGCCGGGACTGCCTAACTGGCTGCCGTTTACGTTGCTGTTCGCGGTGGCTGCCGGGACATTGCTGTGGTTGGGCCGGATGGAGATCCGGGTCACCGGCGGCGACGAGGGGCCCGAGCTGTGGGCCGGCGAGGCGCATCTGCCCGTCACCGTGATCGCCCGGTCCGCCGAAATCCCCCGCTCGGCCAAGTCCGCGGCGTTGGGCCGCCAGCTCGACCCGGCCGCCTACGTGCTGCATCGCGCCTGGATCGGTCCGATGTTGCTGGCCGTGCTCGATGACCCCGACGATCCGACGCCGTACTGGCTGGTGAGCTGCCGTCACCCGCAGCGGCTGTTGTCGGCGCTGAGCAGTTAGTCGGCGGTTTCCCGCCCGGTGCCACAGGACCGGACAATCGGGGTCCGATCAAGCCGCGCAGTCGGTGCAGATCATCACGCCATTCTTCTCGCTGGCCAAGCGGCTGCGGTGTTGCACCAGAAAACAGCTCGAACATGTGAACTCGTCAGCCTGCTTGGGAACCACACGAACTGACAACTCCTCGCCGGACAGGTCGGCGCCGGGGAGCTCGAACGACTCGGCGGATTCCGATTCGTCGACGTCGACCACCGCCGACGCCGCCTCGTTCCGCCGTGCTTTGAGCTCCTCGAGCGAATCCTCGGAAACGTCCTCGGTCTCGGTCCGCCGTGGGGCGTCATAGTCGGTAGCCATCAGCCCTCTTCCCCTCGCTCCCCTCATCACCCTGCAAGCAATGCTTTGTACCAGCGTCGAACGCATCCACCAAACGATTCGTGCCCGTATCGCACAGTCTTTAAGTGTGATTTACCTCACACGTAGCATTTGACCCCGCTGCCTCGCTTTAAACGTCCCGTTTAGAGTGCGTACGTGGTCGCGCAAATCACCGAAGGCACTGCTTTCGACCGTCACGGTCGCCCCTTTCGGCGCCGCAACGCCCGGCCCGCCATCTACGCGTTGATCGTGCTGCTGGTGGCGACCGCGGTGGCATGGACGATCGCCCTGACGCGTCCATCCGAAGTCCGCGAGGCCGCGGTGTGCAATGCACCGCCAGAGCCGACGGCCCCGGGACAGCCGCGCCTGGGCACACAGGTCTCGCGCACCACGATGACAAGCGTCGCACCCGCCAAGCTGGCCGAAACCAAGATCCGCGTCCTCAATGCCAGCGGCCGGGGCGGTCAGGCCGCCAGCGTCGCCGGTGCATTGCACGACCTTGGTTTCGCCCAGCCGACCGCCGCGAATGATCCGATCTATGCCAACGCCAGACTGAACTGCCAGGGGCAGATCCGCTTCGGCGAGGCCGGTCAGGCCGACGCGGCCGCGGTGTGGCTGGTGGCGCCATGCACCGAATTGTTCCGGGATGACCGCGCCGACGACACCGTCGACCTGGCTGTCGGCACTGAGTTCAACACACTGGCGCACAGCGATGACATCGACGCGGTGCTCGCCGGCCTGCGGCCGGGCGCCACCGAGCCCGCCGATCCCGCGCTGCTGGCGCAGATCCACGCCGGCAACTGCTGACTGCCGGGTCGGCGCGCCCGACTACCCCGGAATCGGGGCCAGGCCGTCGAATCGCTGCAGGGCAGCAAGCAATTCGTCGGCTATTCCGGGCGCCGCGGCGACTACCGGGGCGGCTGCGCCCGCCGGGTCCTCCGGCTCGTGCAACACCACCCGGGCGCCCGCCTCGGCGGCGATCAGCGCCCCCGCCGCACAATCCCAGACATGCAACCCGTGCTCGTAGTAGGCGTCGAGTAGACCCGCCGCAACCATGCACAAATCCAGTGCGGCAGAACCGATCCGACGCACATCCCGTACCACCGGCAGCATTCTGGCCAGCAGCGCCGCCTGCGCGGTGCGGCGTCGCCGGGAGTATCCGAAACCGGTGCCCAGCAACGCCATCGACAAGTCGTCGACGGCGCTGCAGCGCAACGGACGGGTTCCCTGCCCGTCGGTGAGGTGTGCACCGAGTCCGGCCCCGGCCGAATACACCCGCCCAGCCTCGACGTCGGCGACCGCGCCGGCCACCGATACGCCTGCGACCTGGGCCGCCACCGACACCGCGTACACCGGGATTCCGTAGACGAAATTCACCGTGCCATCGATCGGGTCAAGCACCCAGGTGACCGTGTCGGCGCCAGCGGCTGCCGGATCGACAGGGCCGCCACCTTCCTCGCCGAGAATCGGGTCACCGGATCGCAGTTGCGCCAACCGATCACGCAGCAGCCGTTCCGTCTCGGTGTCGACGATGGTCACCGGATCGGTCGGGGTCGTCTTCGTTCGCACCGCATCGCTGTCCTCGGCGCGCGCATCGGTGCCGAACACCTCGGTACGACGGCGCCGCACGAAGGCGGCCGCTTCCCCGGCCAACGTTTCGGCCACCGAACGCAGATGCGCGGGTTGGTTCTCAGGTGTGCTCACCGGTCCATCGCATCACACTCGCCGCTGGGGGCACCCCCGCTGGCGGGGGACACTACGGACCTTGTGGTGGGTTCGCCAAGCAGCAGCGAACACGGCAGCCAACTCCACATCCACCCACTAGGGTGTGTGCGGACACCCCAGCCTCGCCGAGGAGATCCGATGACCAGTACCGGCTCGCCCACGGACTCGTCCGGAACCGAACCGTCCGGCGGCGCACCGCGCCGCGGTTTCGGTGTCGACGTCGGTGGCAGCGGCATCAAGGGCGGAATCGTCGACCTGGACAC
>NZ_JBOHHI010000043.1:0-4601 GCF_050700595.1 Mycobacterium sp. | reverse complement strand
CGGTCACCATGTTGCGGGTGTACTGCACGTGCCCGGGGGTGTCGGCGATGATGAATTTCCGCTTGGGCGTGGCGAAGTAGCGATAGGCGACGTCAATCGTGATGCCCTGCTCGCGCTCGGCACGCAGTCCGTCGGTGACCAGCGCCAGGTCGGTGTAGTCATGGCCGCGCTCCTTGGAGGTGCGCTCCACCGACGCCCACTGGTCTTCCATCACGGCCTTGGAGTCATATAGCAGCCGGCCGATCAACGTCGACTTCCCGTCGTCGACCGAGCCGCCCGTGGCCAGTCGCAGCAGCGTTGCCATCAGAAGTATCCCTGCCGTTTACGGTCCTCCATGCCGGCCTCCGAGATCCGGTCGTCGGCGCGGGTGGCCCCACGTTCGGTCAGCCGCGACACCGCCGTCTCGGTGATGACTTCGGCCACGGTGGCCGCGGTCGATTCCACGCAACCGGTGCAGGTGACGTCGCCGACGGTGCGGAATCGCACCGTCGGCTCGAACACTTCCTCGTCGGCGCGGGGCTGCATGTGCCGGTGTACCGCCAGCAGCATCCCGTCGCGCTCGAACACTTTCCGTCGGTGCGCGAAATAGATCGACGGCAGCATGATCTTCTCGGCGCCGACGTAGGACCAGACATCGAATTCGGTCCAGTTCGACAGCGGGAACACCCGGATGTGCTCGCCCTTGTGGTGCCGGCCGTTGTAGAGGTTCCACAGCTCGGGCCGCTGGGCCTTGGGGTCCCACTGGCCGAACTCATCACGAAAGCTGAACACCCGCTCCTTGGCGCGAGCCTTCTCCTCGTCGCGGCGGGCGCCGCCGAACGCCGCATCGAACTTGTTCTCCCGGATGGCCCGCAGCAGGGTCACCGTTTGGATCGGGTTGCGCGACGGGATGGTCTCCACGACGCGGCCGGCGTCGATGTCGTCCTGCACCTTGGCGACCACCAGCCGTACCCCGATCTGCTTGACCAGCTCGTCGCGGGTGGCGATGACCTCGTCGAAGTTGTGGCCGGTGTCGACGTGCATCACCGGGAACGGCAGCCGGCCCGGGCGGAACGCCTTGAGTGCCAGATGCAGCATCACGATCGAGTCTTTGCCGCCGGAGAACAGCAATACCGGGCGTTCGAACTCGGCGGCCACCTCGCGGATGATGTGGATGGCCTCGGCCTCCAGCGACCGCAGATGGCTCAGTTCATATTGCCCGGGAACCGGGCGGCGGTCGTTGTGACCGGTCGTCGCTGGGGTCGTCATAAGTTCTCTCGTGCATTCCGGGTAATGTTGGTCTCATTGACCATATTTATGAGCCTTACCATGTATAAAACCAGCCTCGGCGGCGACTGTCAATGAACGTCAAGTGGTCGAGTGTGCGCTGAGGGCTTCGAGTGCGCGGTGACGGCGAGAATTTTGCGGCATCTGCGCCTTAGATGCACAGTCGAAGCCCTGGACGCACACTCGGAACGCCCGGCCCCAGCGGGGCTTAGCCGGTGACCTCGTTGAGCTTGCCGGTGGCGACGTCGAACACGAAGCCGCGCAGTGACTCGTGCTGGGTGACGAACGGGTTGGTTTCGATACGGCGCAACGACTGCCGGACGTCGTCGGCCGGGTCTGGGAAGGCCTCGGCTGCCCACCCCGGTTTGAGACCGGTCTCGTCGGCGATCGCGCGCTTGAAGTCGTCGTCGGTGAAGGTGAGCATGCCGCAGTCGGTGTGGTGAATCAGGATGACCTCGCGCGTCCCCAGCAACCGCTGACTGATCGCCAGAGACCGGATCGCGTCGTCGGTGATCACGCCGCCGGCGTTACGGATGACGTGGGCCTCGCCCTCGTTGATCCCGAGCATGCGGTAGACGTCCAGCCGGGCATCCATACACGCGACGACCGCCACATGTTTGCCCGGCGGCATCGGCAGCGGCCCGTTGAATGAGCGCGCATATTCGGCATTGTGGGCCAGGTAGTCGTCGGTAACCGTCACGCCAATCTCCTTGGTTTGTTTGCTGGATCGACCACTCGAGCGGCTGAGTTTAACAATTCTGCAGCTGGATTTCACTGCTCAGAATCAGCCGGATTGCAATCGCCCACATTTGCTTTGCCACTGCCTCATGCACTGAGTCACCGGTGGATCTTCTACCCTGTGCCCATGCGACGCAGGCGAGGGCATCGAGCATGATCCGGTTCCTGGCGCGCCGGTTGCTGAATTACGTCGTGCTGTTGGTGCTGGCGACCCTCTTGGCCTTCTGCCTGACTTCCGCGACGTTTCATCCGCTGGACAGTTTCATCCAGCGCCACCCACTGCCGCCGCCGGAGGCCATCCACGCCAAAGCCGTTGAGCTTAATTTGGACAAACCCATACCCATCCGCTACGCGAAATGGATTTCCGGCGCGGTACGCGGTGACTTCGGTGCCACGGTGACCGGTCACCCCGTCTCCCAGGAACTGTGGCGCCGGATCGGGGTGAGCCTGCGGCTGGTGGTGATCGGTTCGGTGCTGGGCACGGTGATCGGCGTCATCGTGGGAGCCTGGGGAGCGGTCCGTCAGTACCGGCTGAGCGACCGGGTGATCACCGTGCTGTCGTTGACCACCCTGAGCATCCCGGCATTCGTGCTGGCGAGCCTGCTCATACTGGTTGGGCTGAAAGTGAACATGCTCACCGGGGTGCGGATCTTCCTCTACACCGGGGAGACGTCACCGATTCCGCCCGGCGCACTGTGGGATCAGCTCGTCGACCGCGTGCAGCACATCGTGTTGCCGACCCTCACGCTGGCCCTGGCCGCGATCGCGGGTTTCAGCCGATATCAGCGCAACGCGATGCTAGACGTGCTGAACGAGGACTTCATCCGGACCGCTCGTGCCAAGGGCCTGACCCGCCGGCGTGCGCTGTTCAAACACGGCCTGCGCACCGCGCTGATTCCGATGGCCACATTGTTCGCCTATGGCGTCAGCGGCCTGGTCGTCGGCGCGGTGTTCGTCGAGAAGATCTTCGGCTGGCACGGCATGGGCGAGTGGGTAGTGCTGGGCATCTCGACTCAGGACACCAACGTCATCGCGGCGGTCACGACATTTACCGGGGCAGCGATTCTGCTCGCCGGACTGTTATCCGACGTCATCTATGCGGCGCTAGATCCCAGGATCCGGGTCTCATGACGGCCACCGCGGAGACGACGCCGGTCAAATCGGGCATCCACTCGGCCGCCTTCACATCACGGCGAAGCCTGTTGGCACGCCGGTTCATCCGCAACAAGCCTGCAGTGGTGGCGTTGATTCTGCTGGCGCTGCTGTTCATCGGCTGCTACACACTGCCGCCGCTCCTTCCGTATGGCTACACCGCGCTCGACTACGAAGCGCTGCTGCAGCCACCGTCACTGCAGCACTGGTTCGGCACCAACACGCTTGGCCAGGACCTGCTGGCCCGGACGCTGCGCGGCATGCAGAAGTCGATGCTGATCGGCTTTTGTGTGGCGGTGATCTCGACCAGTATCGCCGCCACCGTCGGATCGGTGGCCGGTTACTTCGGCGGCTGGCGAGACCGGGCGCTGATGTGGCTGGTGGATCTGCTGCTGGTGGTGCCGAGCTTCATCCTGATCGCCATCGTCACGCCGCGCATCAAAGGATCGGGCAGCATTCTGTGGCTCGTCGTGCTGCTCGCGGTGTTCGGCTGGATGGTCAGCTCGCGGATGGTGCGTGGCTTGACAATGAGCCTGCGAGAACGCGAATTCATCCGTGCGGCACGGTATATGGGAGTGTCGAGCCGCCGTATTATTGTGCATCACATCATGCCGAACGTCGCCTCGATCCTCATCATCGATGCGACGCTCAATGTCGGGTTCGCGATCCTGGCCGAGACCGGCTTGAGCTTCTTGGGATTCGGTGTTCAACCACCCGACGTGTCGCTGGGCACGCTGATCGCTGACGGCACCCCTTCGGCGACCACGTTCCCGTGGGTCTTCCTGTTCCCGGCGGGGGCGCTGGTGCTGATCGTCTTGTGTGCCAACATCGCCGGCGATGGCCTGCGCGATGCGCTGGATCCCGGCAGCGGATCAGCACGCCGCAAGAAGCGACGCCCAAAGTGACCGCACTGCTGGAGGCGACGGATCTGGGCGTCACCTTCGAAACCGAAGACCTGCTCGTGCCCGCGGTGCGCGGCATGAGTTACCACATCGATCCAGGCGAAGTGGTCGCCATCGTGGGGGAATCCGGTTCGGGCAAAACCACCGCCGCGATGGCCGTCGTCGGATTGTTGCCCGAATACGCTCACGTTTCGGGATCGGTGCGGCTGCACGACGAAGAGTTGCTCGGGCTGTCCGACCAGGCGATGTCACGGATCCGCGGCAAGGCGATCGGCACCGTGTTTCAAGACCCGATGTCGGCGCTGACGCCCGTCTACACCGTCGGCGACCAGATAGCCGAGGCCATCGAGGTCCACAACCGCGAGATCAGCCGAGCGGACGCCCGCAACCGCGCCGTCGAGTTGCTCGAGTTGGTCGGCATCGCGCAGCCGCAACGCCGCGCGAGGGCCTTCCCGCACGAGCTGTCCGGCGGCGAACGCCAGCGCGTGGTGATCGCGATCGCGATCGCCAACGATCCCGACCTGCTGATCTGCGACGAACCGA
>NZ_JBOHHI010000042.1:0-13259 GCF_050700595.1 Mycobacterium sp. | reverse complement strand
ATCTGCGCACGCACCGCATCCACGGGAAGCGCCTGCTCGACGGAAGCCATCCCGCCATATTATCGAAAGAATGTTCGAGTCACCCCGGCCGCAGCGCATCGCACGCGCAATTGTGGATAAAGCGCGAACTGTGGACAACCGGCGGTATCGCGGTCGCACGTAGCCTGAGGTGATGAACGAGGAACTGCACTCGCTGTCCCGGGACCTGGTCGAGGTGAGCCGACTGGTCGACGACGACGACGTACACAGCGTCGTCGCCCGCATGACCAGGCGCGCCGTGCGCACGATTCCGGGCTGCGAGCACGCCACGGTGACCGTGGAGCTGGGCCGCGACCGGCTGGAGACAGTGGCCGGCGCCGAAATCGCCGCTGTGGCGCACACGCCCGAGGAACCCCAACCGTGGCACGGCCCGATTTTCGAGGCGGTGCGCTACCGCGAGCCGCGGCGCGTCGAGGACGCCGAAACGGAGCAGCGGTGGCCGGGATTTGGGGAACGCATGCGCGGCGCTGGTTTTCGCAGCTGCCTCGCGTTGCCGCTGCCGGCCTACCGCCGGCCGTCAGTGGGATGCACGCTGTTCTCGAGTCGTCCCAACCAATTCAGCGAGCACGTGATGGACCTGGTGATGCTTTTCGCGTTGCACGCGGGCACCACGTTTGATAACGCCGCGCTCTATGACCATTCCCGCCAGCTGGTTGAGCACCTGCACGTCGCGCTGGCCACCCGGGATTTGATCGGCGAGGCCAAGGGACTGTTGATGCACCAGTACTCGTGTGACCCAAACGCCGCGTTTGATCGGTTGCGTCAAGTATCCCAGCAAAATAACGTCAAGATCCGGCAGCTCGCGGCCGAACTGGTCGAAGCGCAGCAAGAGGACCGTTTGGAATCACTGCTAAGCAGGTGGTTCGCCTCCGGTGACGAGCGGCCGGACCTGGCAGCGGCGACGTAGCTCCTTGGTCAGCAGCCGCAGTCCTGGCCGCGCCAGGACCGGATGCCCTGCCACACCGCGAGAGCAGCGATAACCAGGCCGACCGCGGGGTCGAGCCACCACCCCTCGGGCCAGCTGGCCGTGACCGCAAGCCCGACCAGCACCGCGGCGGCTTGCGCACCGCACAGGTAGTTCTGAGTGCCTTCGCCTGCGGTGGCCGCCGAGCCGAGCCGCACGGCGAGCAGGTGCTTGGCCCGGCCGAGGGCCGGCATCAGCACCAAAGCGATCGCCGTCAACCCGATACCGATCAGCGACGTCTCGGCGTGGTGCTCGTCGGTCAGGTGCCGCACGGACTCCGCTGCGATGTAGGGGGCCGTCAGCCAAAACGACATCGCGACGCCGACCTGGGCGCGCCGTTCGGCGGTCTCCGACACAGTGCGCGAACCGGTGAACCGCCACACCACCATCGCGCTGGCCAGACCCTCGGGGGCGCTGCCGAGCGCCCACCCGGTCAGCGCGATCGACCCCGCCGCCACGCCCTGCCAGAGTCCCACGACACCCTCGATGAGCATCGCAACCATGCTGATCCAGGCCAGCCGTCGCGCCCACCGCGCGCCCCGGTGCCATCGCGCGTCTCGCGGCGGCGCGGCGTGCCGCGATTCGTCGCGGCAGACATTGTCGACGACACCGGCCGGGTTGCCGGGATGGGGGGTGGTAGCCACTCGGCGATCGTATCGCCAACCCGCGGCCGGACTCATTCGACTCACGCTCACTGAATAAGCTGCAAACCATGACACGCACCGACAACGACACCTGGGATCTGGCCACGAGTGTGGGCGCCACCGCCACCATGGTGGCCGCGGGCCGGGCCCGTGCGGCCAGGGCCGGGCTCATCGACGACCGGTTCGCCGAACCTCTGGTGCAAGCGGTCGGCATCGGCTTCTTCACGCGGTGGGCCGCCGGGGAACTCGACTCCGCCGAGGTCGACATCCCTGACCACGCGTGGGGCATGCAACCGATGACCAACCTGCTGGCGGTGCGCACCCGGTTCATCGACAGGTTCTTCGCCGACGGGGCAGCCTCGGGTATCCGGCAGGCGGTGATCTTGGCGTCCGGGCTCGACGCGCGCGGGTATCGGCTGCCGTGGCCGGCGGGCATGACGCTGTTCGAGATCGACCAACCGCAAGTCCTCGAGTTCAAGGCCGCCACGGTCGCCGCACTCGGCGCTGAGCCGACGGCCGAGTTGCGAGCGGTGCCGATCGACCTGCGACACGACTGGCCGACGGCGTTGCAGCAGGCCGGGTTCGACGCGCAGCGTCCCACCGCATGGATCGCCGAGGGCCTGCTGGCGTTTTTGCCACCGACCGCCCAGGATCGCCTGCTGGACAACATCACCGAGCTCAGCGCCGATGGCAGCCGGTTGGTGGCGGAGATATTCATGAACTCGCCGCCAGCCTTGCAGGCCTTACAAGCCGCGAACCAGAAGTGGTATGAGCACGGTCTGGACATCCGACTCGACAACTTGGGCTACCCCGGCGAACGCAATGACATCGCGACCTACCTGAACGAACGAGGCTGGCACACGGTTCGCACTCCGGCCAGCCAGTTGTTGGCCGACAGCGGATTGCCGGTGCCGCCGCGCGTCGACGATGGAACCGAGAACTACTACTGCACGGCGACCTTGCGCCGCACAAATCAGCGCAGCAGTGCGCGTGACATGACCAAGCGCTGAATCTGGTTGGTGCCCTCGTAGATCTGGGTGATCTTGGCGTCGCGCATGAACCGCTCGACGGGGAAGTCGGTGGTGTAGCCCGCACCGCCGAACAACTGCACCGCGGACTCCGTGACGTCCATGGCGGTGTCGGAAGCGAAGCACTTTGCGGCCGCGGAGATGAATCCGAGATTCGGCTCACCGCGTTCTGCGCGGGCAGCGGCGGTGTAGACCATCAGTCGGGCTGCTTCGACTTTCATCGCCATATCGGCCAGCTCGAACTGCACACCCTGGAACTCGGAGATCGACTTGCCGAACTGCTTGCGGTCCTTGGTGTAAGCGATCGTGGCGTCCACCGCACCCTGCGCGATGCCGACGGCCTGCGCACCGACGGTGGGGCGGGTGTGGTCAAGGGTCTGTAGTGCGGTCTTGAACCCGGTGCCGGGCTCACCGATGATCCGGTCGCCCGGGATGCGGCAGTTCTCGAAGTACAACTCTGTGGTGGGCGAGCCCTTGATGCCCATCTTCTTTTCTTTGGGCCCGACGGTGAAACTCTCATCGTCCTTGTGCACCATGAACGCCGAGATGCCGTTGGCGCCACGGTCCGGATCGGTTACCGCCATCACGGTGTACCAGGTCGACTTGCCGCCGTTGGTGATCCAGCACTTGGCACCGTTGAGGATCCAGTCGTCGCCGTCTGCGCGCGCCCGGGTCCGCATGGACGCTGCGTCGCTGCCGGCTTCGCGCTCCGACAGCGCGTACGATGCCATCGCGCCATCGGCGGCCAAACTAGGCAGCACCTGCTTCTTCAGCTCCTCCGAACCCTGAAGGATCAGGCCCATGGTGCCCAGCTTGTTCACCGCCGGGATCAACGAGGCAGACGCGTCAACGCGCGCCACCTCCTCGATCACGATGCAGGTGGCCACCGAGTCCGCACCCTGACCGCCGTACTCCTCGGGGATGTGGACGGCGTTGAAACCGGAGGAATTGAGCGCCGCTAGTGCTTCTTCTGGGAACCGGGACTCCTCGTCGACCTCGGCGGCATACGGCGTGATTTCTTTTTCCGCCAACGCGCGGATCGCCGCCCGCAGCTCGTCGTGCTCATCAGGCAACTTGAACAGATCAAACGATGGATTTCCGCCCCACCGAGCCATCATGGCCTCCTTTGCTACTGGCCGGTAACTTTACCGTGCAGCTTCTTGAGAGCAGCATCCTTGGCCAGCACGGAGTCGGCAAGCTGCTCCTGGAACGCCACGATCCGGTTCCGCAGGTCCGAATCGAACGCCCCGAGAATGCGCACCGCCAGCAGGCCGGCATTGCGGGCGCCGCCGATCGACACGGTCGCCACCGGCACCCCGGCCGGCATCTGCACGATCGACAGCAACGAGTCGAGGCCATCGAGCCGCGCAAGCGGCACCGGAACCCCGATCACCGGCAGCGGGGTGGCCGAAGCGACCATCCCGGGCAGATGGGCGGCGCCGCCGGCACCGGCGATGATCACCTCGATGCCCCGGTCGGCGGCGCCGTGCGCATAGTCGAGCATCCGCGCCGGGGTACGGTGCGCCGAGACCACCCCGACCTCGTAGGGGATGTCGAATTCGGCCAGCGCCGCAGCGGCGTCGGCCATCACCGACCAGTCGCTGTCGCTGCCCATGATCACGCCGACCCGGGGTTGCTCAACCATGCAGATCCCATCCGTCCATCCACTGACCATGCGACAACCAGTGTGCCGCCAGCTCCGCCCGTTCACGCAGCCGCCAGAGCTGCGCCATATCGGAGCCGAGGAAGTTGACGTGGCCGATCTTGCGTCCGGGACGTTCACCCTTGCCGTAGAGGTGAACCCGGGCCTCCGGCATCCGCGCGAAGAGATGGTGCAGTCGCTCATCGACTGTCATCGTCGGCGCCGCGGCGGCACCCAACACGTTGGCCATCACGGTCACCGGCACGGTCGGATCGGTGTCGCCGAGCGGATAGTCCAGCACCGCGCGCAAATGCTGCTCGAACTGGCTGGTCCGCGCGCCGTCCATGGTCCAGTGCCCGGAGTTGTGTGGCCGCATCGCCAGCTCGTTGACCACCAGCGCACCGTCGTTCGTCTCGAATAGCTCGACGGCCAGCACCCCGACCACACCGAGTTCGGCCGCCAACCGCAACGCCAGCTGCTGGGCCGCCGCGCCGACATCGTCGGCCAGCTCCGGCGCCGGCGCGATCACCAGCACACAAATGCCGTCGCGTTGCACGGTTTCCACCACCGGCCACGCCGCCCCTTGACCGAACGGCGACCGCGCCACCAGCGCCGACAACTCGCGGCGCAGTGCCACCCGCTCCTCGACCAGCACCGGCACTCGCGCGTCGAGGTACTCGCGGGCGATCTCCCGGGCCTGCGACAGGTCGGCCGCCATCCGCACGCCACGGCCGTCGTACCCGCCGCGCACCGCCTTGACCACCAGCGGACCATCGACCCGGCCAGCGAACGCTTCCAGATCGTCGAGGTTGTCCAGGTTTTTCAGGCCGGCGTAGCGCGGCACCGGTGCGCCCAGCGCCTCCAGCCGTCGCCGCATGACGAGTTTGTCCTGTGCATGCACCAGCGCCTGCGGTGGCGGTGCCACGTTGACGCCTTCGGCGACCAGCTTTTCCAGCAGCTCGGGCGGGACGTGTTCGTGGTCGAAGGTCAGCGCATCGGCCCCGGCCGCAACCCGACGCAGGTCGTCGAGGTCGGTGTGCGAACCGATCACCACGTCCGGGGTGACCTGGGCGGCGGGGTCGTCGGCGGCGGCCGCCAGTACACGCAACGTCTGCCCCAGTGCGATCGCGGCCTGGTGAGTCATCCGGGCAAGCTGGCCGCCGCCGACCATCGCGACCAACGGCGCAGCCGTGGGGGTACTTACCACGGCACTTATGGTGTCATGGCGGCGGAGCCGGGTGCTTAGCCGAGGTGACATCGCAAACCCGGAGTCCGTACACTGCGACACTGTGTCCTTTGCCGATGCCACGATCGCGCGGTTGCCGAGCCTGGTGCGGCCCTACGCCGAACGTCATCACGAACTGATCAAGTTCGTCATCGTCGGGGCCACCACGTTCGTTATCGACTCGACGGTTTTCTACACGCTGAAGCTGACGATCCTGGAGCCCAAGCCGGTGACCGCCAAGGTCATCGCCGGCATCGTCGCCGTCATCGCGTCCTACATCCTGAACAGGGAGTGGAGCTTCCGGTACCGCGGGGGCCGCGAGCGCCACCACGAAGCACTGTTGTTCTTCGCGTTCAGCGGGGTAGGCGTGTTGCTGTCGATGGCGCCGCTGTGGTTCTCCAGCTACGTCCTGCAGCTGCGGGTTCCTGCAGTGTCGTTGACGGTGGAGAACATTGCCGACTTCATCTCCGCCTACATCATCGGCAACCTGCTGCAGATGTCGTTCCGGTTCTGGGCGTTCCGGCGCTGGGTGTTCCCCGACGAATTCGACCGGTCGCAGGACAAGGCACTGGAGTCGACGCTGACCGCCGGCGGGATCGCCGAGGTCCTCGAGGACAACATCGAAGGCGGCGGCAACGTCACGCTGCTAGGCGCTTGGCGGTCCCGCGCCGACCGAGCTTCTCAGCCGGGCGATTCCTCGGACCCCAGGGTGTCGAAGACCTCGTGATACAACAGCGCGTGCACCTGCTCCACGCGCGGAATGTCGTAGAACTCCAACGGATCTTGTGACGCCGACTCGATGACCAACGTGCCGGTGCGCAAGATGCGGTCGATGATCCGGTGCCGGAATTCCACGCTGTTGATCCGGGCCAGCGGGATGTCGATCCCGCTGCGGCTGAGCACGCCATGCCGAAACATCACCCGTCGGTCGGTGATGACGAAATGCGTGGTAACCCAGGCCAGCAACGGCCATAGCGAAAGCCAGCCCACGACCACCAGCCAGATCCCCCAGATGACGGCGAAGACCACGTTTTTGGCGGTCTGATCCCACCCGGTGGTGTTGACGACCGCGGCCACAAAGGACGCCAGCGCGGTTGCCAACAGCAGGACGACGACCGCCCCGATCAGCCGCTTCCAGTGCGGGTGCCGATGCAGGACCAACTGTTCGTCGTCGGCCAATACGTTATCGGGGTAGCCCACGGCAGCACTCTAGACGTTGGGGCGCAAATGGCTGATGTCCCCGGCCGACACGGCCACCGTCTCGCCGCCGGTGTCGATACAGAGCCGGCCCAACTCGTCGACGGCTCGCGCGACGCCGATGATGTCGCGGTCGCCGGGCAGCGTGGCCCGCACCCGTGACCCCAGGGTGACGCTGTGCCGCTGGTAGTCGGCGATCAGCTTCGGGTCGGCGCCGCCGGCGGTGCGCCAGGCGTCGATGCGACTAGCAAGCTCGCGAAGTACGCTGTGCGCCAATGTGTTTCGATCGGACGCTGGGGATCCCAGCATCAGCAGGGAGGTGGCGGCCGGGTCGGGGACTTCGTCGGCGGTCAACGTCACGTTCAGTCCCAGCCCGACGATGATCACCGGCGCCGGTGCGCCGACTTCGGCGAGTATCCCGGCGAGCTTGCCGTCACCGACCAGCACGTCGTTGGGCCACTTCAACCCTGCGGTTATCCCGGTGACCGCGGCCAGCGCATCAACGACGGCGACACCGGTGAGCAGGGGCAACCATCCCCAGCCCGACCGGGGCACCGAAGCCCCACCCACCCCGACGGACAAGGTGATCCCGGCGCGCGGCGGCGCGGACCAGCTCCGGCGGTGCCGCCCATGGCCGGCATTCTGGAATTCGGCCAGCAGCACCGATCCGTCGACGTCCGCGCCGGCGGCCGACCGCGCCAGTAGATCGGCATTCGTCGAACCGGTCTCGACCAGCACCTCGAGCTGACGCCACGGTAGACCCGGTCCGACCAGCCCGTCGCTGATCGCCGCCGCATCCAACGGCGACCGGGGCGGGGCGTCGGTTGACACGATGCCATGCTCTTTTCGTCGAGTGGGGTCGCCGAGTGCGCGGTCAGGGCTTCCACTGTGCGCTGACGGCGGGATTTCTGCAGGCAAAAATCCCGCCCGGGACGCACACTCGACGCGGCCGGCGCCCAATTCGGTCGATCGGCCACCCGCCGTTAAGCTCGACATCCATGACGAGCACTACGCAAAGCCACGTCGAAACCAAGGCCGAGCACGAAATCGACATCCACACCACCGCGGGCAAGCTGGCGGAACTGCGCAAGCGCAGCGAGGAGGCGCTGCATCCGGTCGGCGAGACCGCGGTCGAGAAGGTGCACGCCAAAGGCAAGCTGACCGCCCGCGAGCGCATTTACGCATTGCTGGACGAGGACTCGTTCGTGGAGCTCGACGCGTTGGCCCGCCACCGCAGCACCAACTTCGGCCTGGACGCCAAGCGCCCGTCCGGCGACGGTGTGGTCACCGGATACGGCACCATCGACGGCCGCGACGTGTGCATCTTCAGCCAGGACGCCACGGTGTTCGGCGGCAGCCTCGGCGAGGTCTACGGCGAGAAGATCGTCAAGGTGCAAGAGCTGGCAATCAAAACCGGCCGGCCGCTGATCGGCATCAACGACGGTGCGGGTGCCCGCATCCAGGAGGGCGTGGTCTCGCTGGGCCTGTACAGCCGGATCTTCCACAACAACATCCTGGCTTCCGGCGTCATCCCGCAGGTCTCGCTGATCATGGGTGCCGCCGCCGGCGGACATGTCTACTCCCCCGCCTTGACCGACTTCGTGGTGATGGTCGACCAGACCAGCCAGATGTTCATCACCGGCCCGGACGTGATCAAGACGGTCACCGGCGAGGACGTCACGATGGAGGAGCTGGGCGGTGCCCACACGCACATGGCCAAGTCCGGCACCCTGCACTATGTCGCGTCCGGCGAGCAGGATGCGTTCGAATGGGTGCGCGAATTACTCAGCTACCTGCCGGCCAACAACTTCACCGACCCGCCGCGCTACCCGGCGCCGGTGCCAGGCGGCGCGATTGAGGACAACCTCACCGCCGAAGACCTCGAGCTGGACACGCTGATCCCGGACTCGCCCAACCAGCCCTACGACATCCACGAGGTGATCACCCGCATCCTCGACGAGGACGAGTTCCTCGAGGTGCAGGGCGGTTACGCCCAGAACATCGTGGTCGGATTCGGTCGCATCGAGGGTCGGCCGGTCGGGATCGTGGCCAACCAGCCGACCCATTTCGCCGGCTGCCTGGACATCAACGCCTCGGAGAAGGCCGCCCGCTTCGTGCGGACCTGCGACTGCTTCAACATCCCGATCGTCATGCTGGTCGACGTGCCCGGCTTCCTGCCCGGCACCGACCAGGAATACAACGGCATCATCCGACGCGGCGCCAAGCTGCTGTACGCCTACGGCGAGGCCACCGTCGCGAAGATCACCGTGATCACCCGCAAGGCCTACGGCGGCGCCTACTGCGTGATGGGCTCCAAAGACATGGGCGCCGACGTCAACGTCGCCTGGCCGACGGCCCAGATCGCGGTGATGGGTGCCTCCGGCGCGGTTGGATTCGTTTACCGCCAGCAGCTCACCGAGGCGGCGGACAAGGGCGAGGATGTTGATGCGCTTCGCTTGCAGTTGCAGCAGGAGTACGAGGACACCCTGGTCAACCCGTACATCGCCGCCGAGCGCGGCTACGTCGATGCGGTCATCCCACCGTCGCACACCCGCGGCTACATCGGGACCGCACTGCGGCTGCTGGAACGCAAGATCGCCCAGACACCGCCCAAGAAGCACGGGAACATTCCCCTGTGAGTCGAGTGAGCGGAACGAGCGCAGTGAGTGACGGGAACGAGACGAACGATTCGGCCACTGTGAGCGACGAAACGCACGAGCCGCACATCGAGGTGCTCAAGGGCAACCCGACCGATGAGGAACTGGCTGCGCTGGTCGCGGTGCTGGGCAGCGCCGGCGGCGGTGCGGCCGAGACCGGGCCGGGCGAACGCAGCCGGTGGGGCCTGCCCGTCGACAAGCTGCGCTACCCGGTCTTCAGCTGGCAGAAAATCACGCTGCAGGAACGGACGCACATGCGCCGATGACACCGGTCGTGCTGGGGTCCGCCTCGCCGGGGCGGCTCAAGGTGTTGCGCCAAGCCGGTATCGACCCGCTGGTCGTCGTCTCCGGGGTCGACGAGGACGCGGTCGTCGCGGGGCTGGGGCCGGATGCCTCATCCAACGACGTCGTCTGCGCGCTGGCGCGGGCCAAGGCCGAGCAGGTGGCGAACGGGCTGGCCCACCTAGATAGCACTGTGGCCGCGGATTGCGTTGTCATCGGCTGTGATTCGATGCTGGAGGTCGGCGGTCGGCTGGCCGGCAAGCCCAGATCGGCCGATGCCGCGAAAAGCCAGTGGTACTCGATCGGCGGCCGGTCCGGACACCTGCACACCGGGCACTGCTTGCTCCGGCTGCGCGACAGCACCGTCGTGCATAGTGAAGTCGAAGCTGCCTGCACCACAGTGTATTTCGCTACACCAACGGGCGTAGACCTCGATGCCTACATTGCTAGCGAGGAGCCACTGCACGTTGCCGGCGGGTTCACGATCGACGGACTCGGCGGCTGGCTCGTCGACCGGATCGAGGGCGACCCATCCAACGTCATTGGCCTGAGCCTGCCACTGACCCGTCGACTGCTCGGCCGCATGGACTTGTCGGTCAGCGCGTTGTGGTCACCTCGATGATCGCGATCTGACCGTTACACAATCGCAACCGTTTTGAGGTAGGACGCACCGAACCGGGTTTGCCCGGTCGGGCCGTCGCGTTGCGGACACTGAGGCGATGCGCGTGGAAGAAACCATGTGGGATGTCGGCCTGTCGCGGGACATCGATCGCTATGACACCGAACGGCTTCGTGCCGCACTGGCCGACGTCGTTCGCAGGCAGTTGGCGCCGGGTAAGCGGTTGCTGCGGGTGGTCGACTGGTGCGCAGAAGGTGGTGTGTTGTTCCGGCCGAAGCCGGACGCCCGGCGCTTCGCAGTGGCATACGAGGTCGCGCTGAGCGTTTGACGCATAGGTGGGTAGGCTCAATGTCGTGCCGTTACCACCGGATCCCAGCCCCACTCTCACCGCATACGCCCACCCGGAACGCCTGGTCACCGCCGACTGGCTGGCCGGCAATATGGGCCAACCCGGCCTGGTCATCGTCGAATCCGACGAGGACGTGTTGCTCTACGACGTCGGCCACATCCCCGGCGCGGTCAAGATCGACTGGCACACCGACCTCAACGACCCGAGGGTGCGCGACTACATCTCCGGCGAGCAGTTCGCCGAACTGATGGACCGCAAGGGCATTTCGCGCGATGACACCGTGGTGATCTACGGCGACAAGAGCAACTGGTGGGCCGCCTACGCGCTGTGGGTCTTCACGTTGTTCGGCCACCCGGATGTGCGGCTGCTCAACGGCGGTCGCGACCTGTGGCTCGCCGAAGGCCGGGAGACCACGCTGGACGTTCCGACCAAGACCTCGACCGGCTATCCCGTCGTCGACCGCAACGACGCGCCCATTCGCGCATTCAAAGACGACGTGCTGGCCATCCTGGGCTCGCAGCCGCTGATCGACGTGCGCTCGCCCGAGGAGTACACCGGCAAGCGCACCCACATGCCGGACTACCCGGAGGAAGGTGCGCTGCGTGCCGGGCACATCCCCACCGCGGTATCGATCCCGTGGAGCAAGGCCGCCGACGGCAGCGGCCGGTTCCGCAGCCGCGACGAACTCGAGCAGCTCTACGGGTTCGTCAATCCCGACGACAAAACCGTCGTGTACTGCCGGATCGGCGAGCGGTCCAGCCATACCTGGTTCGTGTTGACCCATCTGCTCGGCAAGCCCGGGGTGCGCAACTACGACGGCTCGTGGACCGAATGGGGCAACACCGTGCGGGTGCCGATTGTCGCAGGGGAAGCACCAGGAGCAGCACCGGGAGTATGACCTGATGAGCATGCCTGCGTCGCTGGCCGAGGTGGTGTCCGACTTCGCCGAAGTCCAGGGCCAGGACAAGCTGCAGTTGTTGCTGGAGTTCGCCAACGAGTTGCCGCCAATACCCTCCGATCTGCAAGAGGCGGCGATGGAGCCGGTGCCCGAATGCCAGTCCCCGCTATTCCTGCACGTCGACGCCGACGACCCGGACCGGGTGCGACTGTATTTCAGCGCGCCCGCCGAGGCGCCCACCACTCGCGGGTTCGCCTCGATCCTGGCTGCCGGCCTGGACGAACAACCCGCCGCCGACATTCTGGCGGTGCCCGAAGACTTCTACACCGACCTGGGCCTGGCGGCGTTGATCAGCCCGTTGCGGCTACGCGGCATGTCGGCGCTGCTGGCCCGGATCAAGCGACGGCTGCGCGAGCCGAATGGGACACCGGCTGGCCCGGCGCCGCGCCGCGGCGCTTAAACTTCCTCGGGACACCGTTGTAAGAAAATCTCTTAAAGACAGCCGTCGAGCCACAGGGAGGCGCAGTGCCAAGTCACGCCAACTCGGGGATCACCAAGGTCCTCGTCGCCAATCGCGGTGAGATCGCGGTCCGGGTGATCCGGGCGGCCAGAGATGCGGGCCTGCCCAGCGTGGCGGTTTACGCCGAACCCGACGCCGACGCACTGCACGTGAAGCTGTCCGACGAAGCGTTCGCGCTGGGTGGTCAGACCTCGGCGGAGTCCTACCTGGTGTTCGACAAAATTCTGGAGGCGGCCGAGAAGTCCGGGGCCAACGCGATCCACCCCGGCTATGGCTTCCTCTCGGAGAACGCCGACTTCGCACAAGCGGTCATCGATGCCGGGCTGATCTGGATCGGGCACAGCCCGCAGTCGATCCGCGACCTCGGTGACAAGGTCACCGCCCGGCATATCGCCGCCCGCGCGCAGGCCCCGTTGGTCCCCGGCACCCCCGATCCCGTCAAGGACGCCGACGAAGTGGTGGCCTTCGCCAAGGAGTACGGCGTGCCGGTCGCGATCAAAGCGGCGTTCGGCGGCGGTGGCAAGGGCATGAAGGTGGCCCGCACCCTTGAGGAGATCCCCGAGTTTTACGAGTCGGCGGTCCGCGAGGCCACCGCCGCCTTCGGCCGGGGCGAGTGTTTTGTGGAGCGCTACCTGGACAAGCCCCGCCACGTCGAGGCGCAGGTCATCGCCGACCAGCATGGCAACGTCGTCGTCGCCGGGACCCGAGACTGCTCGCTGCAGCGCCGCTACCAGAAGCTCGTCGAGGAGGCGCCGGCGCCATTCCTCACCGACGCGCAGCGCAAGGAGATCCACGAGTCGGCAAAACGCATCTGCAAGGAAGCGCACTACTACGGCGCCGGGACGGTGGAGTTCCTGGTGGGCCAGGACGGGCTGATCTCGTTCCTGGAGGTCAACACCCGGCTGCAGGTCGAACACCCGGTCACCGAGGAGACCGCGGGCATCGACCTGGTGCGGGAGCAGTTCCGCATCGCCAACGGCGAAAAGTTGGACATCGGCGAAGACCCGACGCCGCGCGGGCATGCCATCGAGTTCCGGATCAACGGCGAGGACGCCGGTCGCGGCTTCTTGCCCGCGCCCGGCCCGGTCACCCGGTTCGACCCGCCGAGCGGGCCCGGGGTGCGGCTGGATTCCGGTGTCGAGACCGGTTCGGTGATCGGCGGCCAGTTCGACTCGATGCTGGCCAAACTCATCGT
>NZ_JBOHHI010000041.1:0-20446 GCF_050700595.1 Mycobacterium sp. | reverse complement strand
GCATGAACGCCGCGTACTCAGCAGGTACTTCCTTGGGTACGGCGGCCGAGGTGACGTAGCCGGCCAGGGCTGCGCCTTGGGAGTATCCGCCGAGCACGATCCTGGTGTTGGGGCAGTTCGCCGCGGTGGACTCGATGTGGGCACCCGCGTCCCGGATCCCGTCGACGAAAGTTCTGGCGAAATCTACGCGGTCACCAAAATCGCTGCTGGCGGCGTAGTCGACCGGATACACCCCGACCGATTTCGAGCCGACTTGTGAGCTCAACGCGTTGACGAAGTCCTGTCCGATCCCGCCAACTCCGGGTGGCTCGGCGGTGCCGCGGGCGAACACCACCTCCACGTCCGGGCACGGCTGAGCGAACGCGGACGGGATGGGCGCGCCCAGTACCACCGGCCAGATCATCACGATCGGTGCGCTAATGCCGACCAGAAGCCGGCGCGCCCGCGTGACACGAATCAATTTGATGATGTCCATCATTAACCCCGCCGTGTTGCGTCATCCCGACCTCAGTTCAACTTACGCCCCGCGCGGATGTGTCCCATGGCTTTGTCGAGATCCGGCGTCACGTCTGGTATAGGCCAATCAAGACTCAGGAGTTCATCCCGCGCCGCCGCAAGTGAACTGAGAGCGGTCAGAAGAGCCGGCGATTATCCTTCTGCAAATGGCATCGAGCGTCTCAGGGAAGATCGCATTCGTTACCGGCAGCGCGTCCGGCATCGGCGCCGCATTGACGACGAAGTTGGTCGACGGCGGCGCCGAGGTCTGGATCGCCGATCGTCAGATCGGCGAGGCGCAGGACCTGGCGCATCACCTCAGCAGTGGTGGCGGAACGGCGCACGCGATCGAGCTCGATGTGCGCGACTACGCATCGTTCGAGCGCGCCGTCGCCGAGGTGGTGCAGCAATCCGGGCGGATCGACTACCTGTTCAACAATGCCGGTATCGGAGTCGGCGGCGAGATCGACTCATACACGCTCGACGACTGGAACGACGTCTTCGACGTGAACCTGCGCGGTGTGGTACACGGCATCCAGGCGGTCTATCCGATCATGATCCGCCAGCACTGCGGCCACATCGTGAACACCGCCTCCATGGCCGGTCTGGCCACCTCTGCTCAGGCGAGCTACACCGCCACCAAACACGCCGTCGTCGCGATATCCAAGACGTTGCGGGTCGAGGCCGAGCACCACGGCGTGCAGGTCTCGGTGCTCTGCCCGGGCGTGATCCGGACCCCGATCCTCACCGGCGGCAAGTACGGACGGGTCAAGATAACCGGCGTCAGCGACGAGCAACTCCTCAAATTCTGGGAACCATTGCGGCCGATGGCACCCGAAAAGTTCGCCGAGCGCGCACTTCGGGCGGTGTTGCGTGGCGACGCGATCATTGTGGTGCCAGCACGGTGGAAGGCTTGGTGGTACCTGGAGCGGCTGTCGCCTGCGTTATCGATGCGATTGGCGAAAGTCACGCTCAAGCGGCTACGTGAAGTGCAGTCCGCCGCCTCCTGATCCGCACGGTTTGACCCGTGCGCAAACGCGGATACACCGCATCGTCGGGGAGGTCACGTAGGAGTACAAATCACCCGTTCGGTGGCGTGTGCCACCGCGCCGCCCAGCATCGCCCACCGTTCGGCCGAAACCGCGTACCGGACAAGGTCTTTGGGGCCGTCTGCTCCGTCATCAGGGTGTAGCCAAACCGTGTCATAGCACACGGAAACCCCGCATCGCTAGGCTAGGGCGAACGAGCTACAGCCGGTCCTTTACCGCCGCCGACAGTCGCGCCCCGTCGGCCTTGCCGGCGGCGATCGCGTTGGCCGCCTTCATGACCATCCCCATCTGCTTCATACCGGGCCGCTCACCCAGTTGCTCGGCCACTTGGGCGATCGCGGTTTCGACGACGTCGACCAAGTCGCCCTCGGTGAGCGGCGGCGGCAGGTACTCGTCGATGATCCGTGCCTCGGCGTGCTCCTCGGCGGCCAACTCCCCTCGGCCGTTCTGGGTGTAGATCTCGGCTGCCTCACCCCGTTTGCGGGACTCCCTGGCCAGCACCTTGATCACCTCGTCGTCGCTGAGCTCCCGCGCCTGCTTGCCGGAGACTTCCTCGTTCTGGATCGCGGCCAGCACCATTCGCAGCGTCGCGGTACGCAGTTTGTCCTGCGTCTTCATCGCTTCGGTCAAGTCGGCCCGTAACCGGGGTTTGAGTTCCGCCATGGCTGAGACGATAGCGCCCGGGGGCCGTGAGAAGACATTGAGAATTGCTTCGCCGGCCGACAGGATGGGAGCCATGGTTGACCACGACGGCGGCGCCGCCTGGTGAGTACGCCGCCGCCTGACTATCCGGATTACCCAGAACCGGGATACCCGGCACCCGGGTACGGTCCTCCCGGATTTCCGCCACCGGGCTACGGCTACCCGCCGTTCGGCTACGGCCCACCACCGGGCTACGGCCCACCACCACCCGGGTACGGCCCACCACCGGGCTACGGCCCACCGCCACCGGGCTACCCGCCGCCGGGCTACCCGCCGTTCGGCTACGGCGGTCCGCCACCCCCGATGCCGGCGGCGCTCCGGCCGGGGATCATCCCACTGCGGCCGCTGGGTCTCAGCGACATCTTCAACGGCGCAGTCGGTTACATCCGGGCGAACCCGAGGGCCACCCTGGGATTGACCGCCATCATCGTGGTGATCGTGCAGATCATCGCGTTGATCGTCGCGGCAGGCCCGCTTGCTCTGAGCCGGCTGCCGAAAACAGCATCCGACCAATTGACGGCCGGCGACCTGGCCGGCTGGACAGCGTCGACCGGGATAGGCGGACTGGTCAGCTGGCTGGCCGGCATCCTGCTCAGCGGGATGCTCACGGTGATCGTCGGGCGGGCAGTTTTCGGGTCCACGATCACCGCCGGCGAAACGTGGACGAAGATACGCGGACGGTTGCCCGCACTGCTCGGCCTGGCGGCTCTGGAAGGCGTCGGAGCAGTATTGCTGGTCGGCCTGGTGGTGTTGGTCATCGCCGCGGTCGCTGCTACCGGCAATTACGCCGCGGCGTTCGTTTTCGGGTTTCCGCTGACCCTGGCGTTAGTCGCGGCGGCGGTCTACTTCTACACCATCTTGTCGTTCGCGCCGGTGTTGATCGTGCTCGAGCGCCTGTCGGTAATCGACGCGATCACCAGATCTTTTGCCCTGGTTCGCAACAGCTTCTGGCGGGTGCTCGGTATCCGGTCGCTGACCGCTGTCGTGGTTTTCGTCGTCGCGTGGGCGGTCGGCGCGCCGTTCAACTTCATCGGCCAGCTGATAACCGCATCATCGGCCGGCCCGGTAATCATCAGCCTGATGGTAAGTGCCGTCGGATCGGCGATCGCGCGGGTTATCACCGCACCGTTCAGCGCCGGAGTCGTCGTGCTGCTCTACACCGATCGGCGGATTAGGTCCGAGGCGTTCGATTTGATCCTGCAGACCGGCGCCGCCGGCGGCGCGGCGGCGCCCGCGTCCACCGACAACCTCTGGCTCACCCGCCCACTGTGAGAGCAGACTGAGATGCCCACCATCGACGTCGACCGCGATGCTGCACATCAGGCCGCGCAAAACGAACTGGCCAAACCGATCTACCTCAAACCATCGGCGGCACAGCGCTTCCACGACTGGGTCGACGATCTGATGTACCGGCTGGTGGAGAAAGCGTCTTCGGTACCCGGCGGATGGTTAACCATCACGGTGCTACTCATTGCGCTGCTGGTCGGCGTGGTGATCGCTTACCGCATCGCACGCCAGACCATGCGAACCCGCCGCGGCGACGACTACCAGCTGTTCGACGCCGGCCAGCTCAGTGCCGCCCAACATCGCGCTGCAGCGGAAGGCTTCGCAGCCGAAGGTAATTGGACAGCAGCGATTCGGCACCGAGTGCGCGCAATTGCCCGCGAATTCGAGGAGACCGGGTTGCTCAACCCAACTCCCGGTCGCACCGCCAACGAATTGGCCCGCGAAGCCGGCGGCCGGCTACCCCATCTCGCATCCGAGTTGTCGGCAGCCGCAACAGCGTTCAACGACGTCACCTACGGCGAGCAACCGGGCACACCGGCCGCCTACCAGATGATCGTGGACCTGGACAACCACCTGCATTCAGCGGCGCGGCAACCCGCGATGAGCGGACCGCAGATGCCCGACCCGTGGGTGCCGGCACGGTGACCGCCGCGGGCTCGCCGCCGACCGTGGCGGAGCGCGTACGGCCCTGGCGATGGGTCCTGGCCGCGCTGGCCGCGCTGGCCGCCGTCGCCGCGTTCGGCGCCTACCTGACCGCACCACGGCCAGGCGGCCAGATGGACCCGGCATCCACCGGGCCGGAGGGCGCACACGCGCTCGTCGTGCTGTTGCGCACCCATGGTGTCGACGTCGTCATCGCCGACAACGTGGCCGATGTCGAAAACGCAGCTCGCCCAGGTACTTTGCTGCTGATCGCGCAGACCCAGCGCCTCACCAGCGATACGCTGCTGCACCGACTGGCCAATGTCCCGAGCGACCTGCTGCTGGTAGAGCCGACATCGCACGCGCGGGCCGTGTTGGCGCCCGGTATCCGCAGCGGCGGCAAAAACTCACTGGACAGCAAGCCCGATTGCCCGCTGCGCGAAGCAAATCGGGCCGGATCGGTGCAGTTCGGGCTGACCAACACCTACACCCCGGTCGCCCACCTGGCCGTCACCAGCTGTTACGACGGCGCACTGATCCGCTACCGCGACCATCAACGCACCGTCACGCTGGTGGGCAATACCACCTTCATGACCAACGCCGACCTCGCGCAAGCCGGTAACGCCGCGCTGGCGATGAACCTCGCCGGTGACCGGGCCCGGCTCGTCTGGTATGCGCCACAGCGGGTCGAGGGTGCATCGTCTTCGTCAGCAACGATCTTCGACCTGATCCCGGACAACGTCTCCTGGATGGTCTGGCAGTTGTTGGTCACCGTCATACTGGTTGCGCTGTGGAAGGGTCGCCGGATCGGCCCGCTGGTCGCCGAGGAGTTGCCGGTGGTGGTGAGGGCATCGGAAACCGTGGAAGGGCGAGGCCGGCTCTACCGGTCTCGACGGGCACGCGACCGCGCCGCGCAAGCGCTGCGCACCGCGACGCTGCAGCGGCTGTTACCCCGGCTCGGACTGGACGCCGGCACGTCCGCGCCGGCGCTGACGATGGCCGTCGCGCAGCGTAGCGGTACCGACCCGGAATCCGTGTGGCATACGCTGTTCGGTCCGCCGCCGGCCACCGACACCGACCTGGTACACCTTGCCCGCGCGCTCGACTACATCGAAAGGCAGGTCACCCGCCCATGACCCAGTCCGTCCCCGCAGCTGCCCAGACCTCGGCAGAATCGGCACGCCACGCGTTGTTGGCGTTGCGCGCCGAGATCGCCAAAGCCGTCGTCGGGCAGGACGCCGTCATCAGCGGCCTGGTCATCGCATTACTGTGCCGGGGACATGTGCTCCTCGAAGGCGTTCCGGGCGTGGCGAAAACGCTTCTGGTGCGCACATTGGCCGCGGCACTGCAGCTGGAGTTCAAGCGCGTCCAGTTCACCCCCGACCTGATGCCGGGCGACATAACCGGCTCGCTGGTCTACGACGCCCGCACCGCGGCATTCGTGTTCCACGCTGGACCAGTATTCACCAATCTGATGCTGGCCGACGAAATCAACCGCACGCCCCCTAAGACACAGGCGGCGCTGCTGGAAGCGATGGAGGAGCGTCAGGTCAGCGTGGAGGGCGACGCCAAACCGCTACCCGACCCGTTCATCGTCGCGGCCACCCAGAACCCGATCGAATACGAGGGCACCTATCAGTTGCCCGAGGCCCAGCTCGACCGCTTTCTACTCAAGCTGACTGTGCCACTGCCACCACGTGATTCGGAGATCGTTATCCTCAGCCGGCACGCACACGGCTTCGACCCGCGTGATCTGTCGGGGATCCGACCGGTGGCGGGGCCAACCGAGTTGGCGGCCGGACGTGACGCTGTGCGACAGGTCCGGGTCGCCGACGAAGTGCTGGGCTACATCGTCGACATCGTCGGAGCGACCCGCCACTCGCCCGCACTGCAGCTGGGTGTTTCACCACGCGGCGCCACGGCACTGTTGGCCACCGCACGGTCGTGGGCGTGGTTGACCGGACGTAACTACGTCACGCCCGACGACGTTAAGGCGATGGCCCGATCGACGTTACGGCACCGCGTGATGCTGCGTCCGGAGGCCGAGCTGGAAGGCGCCACCGCCGACGGTGTGCTCGAAGGCATACTGGCCTCGGTTCCGGTGCCCCGCTAGTGATCCTGACCGGACGCACCGGGCTGCTCGCGCTGATCTGCGTTGTCCCGATTGCGGTATCATCTTGGCCGGCAACAACGTTCGCTCTACTGCTAGTACCGCTGGCGGTGGTGGTGATGATCGACGTTGCGCTGGCCGCCAGCCCCCGGGCGCTGCGGTTCAGCCGGGCGAGCGATGGCTCGGTGCGGCTCGGCGAGGAGCTGAACGCCGGCCTGCTGATCCACAACGGCGGCCGTCGCCGGTTCCGCGGCCGCCTGCGCGACGCCTGGGGGCCCAGTATGCGCGCCCAACCGCGCACCCACTCCATCGACATCGCCGCCGGGCAGCTGCAGCGCGTCGACACGTGCCTGCGACCGGTTCGTCGCGGCGATCAGCGGTCGGCGGCGGTCACCGCCCGGGCGATCGGGCCGTTGGGGATGGCCGGGCGGCAACGGTCGACACCGGTGCCCGGGCAGGTCCGGGTGCTGCCGCCGTTCCTGTCCCGCAAACACCTGCCGTCGCGCCTGGCCAAACTGCGCGAGATCGACGGCTTGTTGCCGACATTGACGCGCGGGCAAGGCACCGAATTCGACTCGCTGCGAGAGTATGTCGTCGGTGACGACGTTCGATCGATCGACTGGCGCGCCACCGCGCGCCGTGCCGATGTCGTGGTGCGGACCTGGCGTCCCGAACGGGACCGGCGGGTCGTCATCGTGCTCGACACCGGGCGCACGGCGGCCGGCCGCGTGGGTGTCGACCCGACCGCCGCCGATCCCGAAGGCTGGCCACGGCTGGACTGGTCGATGGACGCGGCGCTGCTGCTTGCGGCGCTCGCTTCACGGGCCGGCGACCACGTCGACTTCCTCGCCCACGACCGAGTGACCCGAGCGGGCGTGTTCGGTGCGTCACGGACCGAGCTGCTGGCGCAACTCGTCGACGCGATGGCGCCACTGCAACCTGCACTCATCGAATCCGATGCCACCGCAATGGTTTCCGCTATCTCTCGGCGTGTCCGGCGGCGCGCGCTGGTGGTGCTGCTGACCGACCTCAACGCGACCGCCATCGAGGAGGGCTTACTACCGGTGCTGCCGCAGCTCTCCGCCAGGCACCAGGTGGTCATTGCCGCGGTCGCCGACCCGCGGGTCGACCAACTGGCCGTTCGGCGCACTGATGCGGCCGCGGTGTATGACGCAGCAGCCGCTGAGCGATCCCGCAACGACCGACGGTCGATCGCCTCGCGACTACGCCACCACGGCGCCGAAGTGGTCGATGCGGCGCCAGCTGACTTGGCGCCCGCGCTGGCCGACCGCTACCTGGCCATGAAAGCCACCGGACGGCTCTAGTACCGGCGGCAATCGCAAGCGCGGCGGAGCCGGGCGCAGCGGGTCGCCGCGAATCTGTCTAGCCGGTCGGAATCACATCGGGAGCCTCGGCGATGTCGCCGGTCTCCCCGGTCCGTGCGGCGCGTCGCCCGAAGTAAATGACGTATGCCAAAAATGCTGCCTCGGCGGCGATTCCGATGCCGATCCGCACAAATGTCGGCAACGGCGACGGGGTCACCAGCGCTTCGATGACGCCCGAAACCAGCAACACCACCACCAGCCCGACCGCGATCGCGACGACGGCGCGGCCCTGCTCGGCAAGCGCCTGGCGCCGCGGGCGATTGCCCGGAGAGATCACCGACCATCCCAGCCGCATTCCGGCGGCGCCGGCCAGACATACCGCTGTCAGCTCCAACAGGCCGTGCGGGGCCAGCAGACCGAGCAGGATGTCGGCCTTGCCGGCCTGAAACATCAACCCGGCGACGACGCCGACGTTGACGGCATTCTCGAACAGCATGAACGGGATCGGCACTCCGAGGACGACGGCAAATGCGATGCACTTCATCGCCACCCACGCGTTGTTGAGCCACACTTGCAGCCCGAACAACACGGCCGGGTGCTCGCTGTAATAGGACGCGATGTCGTGGTTGACCAACGCGTCGATGTCGGCGGGCGTTCCGATGGTGGATTGCACCTCCGGGCTACCGGCCACCCACAGCGCGATGACGGCCGCCACGGCGAAAAACGCTGCTGCCGTCGCCAACCACCACCGCCAGGCACGGTATGCGACCACCGGGAACGACACCGTCCAGAACCGGGTGAACTCGGCGGCCAGCGGGGCATGTGCGCCGGTCACCGCTGCGCGGGCGCGCGCGACCAAACTGGACAGTCGACCGATCAGCACCGCATCCGAGGACGCCGAGCGCAGCATCGACAGGTGCGTCGACACCCGCTGGTAGAGCTCGACGAGTTCGTCGATCTCGGCACCGGTCAGTCGCCGGCGATTCTTGACCAGTTGTTCGAGCCGGCTCCAGGTGTCGCGGTGCGCAAATACGAATGCGTCGACGTCCACCGGGCCAGGCTAGCGCCATCAAAGCGAGTAGCGTTCGCAATATGTCGGAGGTGGTCACCGGGGATGCCGTCGTCCTGGATGTCCGGATCGCCCAGTTGCCGGTGCGCGCGGTCGGTGCGTTGATCGATATCGCGGTGATGTTCGTCTGCTTCCTGCTCGGCCTGATCTTGTGGGCGGCGACGCTGAGTCAGTTCGACACCGCGGCGAGCGCCGCGATCCTGATCATCTTCACCGTGCTGACGTTCGTGGGGTATCCGTTGGTCTTCGAGACCGCGACTCGGGGCCGATCGGTGGGCAAGATCGTGTTGGGCTTGCGAGTGGTGTCGGACGACGGCAGCCCGGAACGCTTCCGCCAAGCGTTGTTTCGTGCGCTGGCATCGGTCGTGGAGATCTGGCTGTTGTTCGGCAGCCCCGCAGTGATCTGCAGCCTGATCTCCGTGAAAGCCAAGCGGCTCGGCGATGTCTTCGCCGGGACGGTCGTCATCAGCGAACGTGGCCAGCGGTTGGGCCCGCCGCCGGCGATGCCGCCGTCACTGGCGTGGTGGGCAGCGTCGCTCCAACTGTCCGGACTGACCGCGGGGCGGGCCGAGATTGCACGCCAATTCCTTTCGCGTGCACCACAACTCGATCCGCTGCTGCGCGAGCAGATGGCTTATCGGATCGCCGGAGACGTGCTGGCGCAGGTCGCTCCGCCACCTCCGCCGGGAACCCCGCCCCAGCTCGCGCTGGCCGCTGTGCTCGCCGAACGTCACCGCCGCGAGCTGATGCGATTGTACCCCACTGCGGGTCCGCCGCCGACCTGGCCGGCCCCGTGGCCACCCGGCCAGTCCTGGCCGCCGCCGCACGGCAGTGGCTTCGCGCCGCCTCGCTAGGTCACTGGACGACCGTCGCGGCAACGACGAGGATGTCGGCGACCAACAGTGCCAATGCGCACACCGGAACGGCAATGCCCCAGTGGCGACGCGCGGTGAAGAACGAAGTGACGATCGTTACGGCGGCGATCACCGGGGCACCGTAGAACAACACGCCAAAGCCGATGCCGCTCGGGCCGAGGTTGGGACATTGCCGATCGCTGCAGGCTGCCGTGCTCATCACCGCGCCGAGCGTAAAGATCAGCACGACCGCTGCCGCAGGCACCGTCAACAGCGCGAAGATCCAGTTCACCCAGACGCGGAGGCGCCAGCCGCGGACACCACCGGCCCGCGCCACCGGCCGGGCGGCGCCGCCGATCTCGCTGTCGACCAGCGCATCACGGTGTTCATCGTTCATCCCGTGAGTGCTACCCGGCGGGACGCGGCGAGTAAACCTCCTTCAGATTCACCTCAATTTCGCAGGTAATGTCGTGGGATTGACGTGACGGAGACTCCCGGACGGCTGGCGCGTGCGCTGGACCTGTTGAACTTCGCGTTGGCCGACGTGCGCGACGGTCTGGGCCCGTATCTTTCGATCTATCTGCTCTTGATCCATCACTGGGACCAGGCCTCGATCGGCTTCGTGATGGGGGTCGGCGGCATTGCCGCGATTGTGGCGCAGACACCGGTGGGCGCAATAGTCGACCGCACCACGGCCAAACGGGCGCTGGTGATCGCCGGGGCGTTGGCGGTCACTGCCGGGGCATTGGCGATGCCGCTGTTTCCCGGGCTTTATTCGATCTCGATCCTGCAGGCGGTCACCGGCATCGCCGGCTCGGTGTTCGCGCCGGCCTTAGCGGCGATCACGCTGGGGGCCGTGGGCCCGCGGCTTTTCGCCCGACGCGTCGGGCGCAACGAATCGTTCAACCATGCCGGCAACGCCTCCGCGGCGGCTGCCACCGGCGGACTGGCGTACTTCTTCGGCCCCGTGGTGGTCTTTTGGGTGCTGGCCGCCATGGCGGTGGTCAGCGTGGTGGCCACCGTGCGGATCCCGGCCGACGCGATCGATCACGACGTGGCCCGCGGCATGGATCACACCCCCGGGCAGCCGCATCCGGAGCCGTCGCGGCTGCGGGTATTGCTGCACAACCGGCGGCTGATGACTTTCGCCGCCGCGGTAGTGGCGTTTCATTTCGCCAACGCGGCGATGCTGCCACTGGTCGGTCAGGTGCTCGCGTTGCACAACCGGGACGTGGGCACCGCGCTGATGGCCGCCTGCATCGTCGCCGCCCAGGTGGTGATGGTGCCGGTGGCCTATCTCGCCGGGGCCAGGGCCGACAACTGGGGACGCAAACCGATCTTTCTAGTCGCCTTCGCGGTGCTGACCGCCCGCGGCATCCTCTACACGTTGTCGGACAACTCGTACTGGCTGGTCGGCGTGCAACTGCTCGACGGCGTCGGTGCCGGCATCTTCGGCGCGTTGTTTCCCCTGGTCGTGCAGGACGTTACCCACGGCACCGGCAGGTTCAACATCAGCCTGGGCGCCGTCACCACGGCCTGGGGCGTGGGCGCCTCGCTGTCGAACTTCGTGGCCGGCGCGATCGTGGTCGCCGCCGGCTACAACGCGGCATTCCTGTCACTGGGCACCCTGGCCGGTGCCGGCTTTGTGCTCTACCTGATCGCCATGCCGGAAACCCGCCCCACCGCCGGCGACCGCGACACCCCTGGTGTCCCACCCAACGTTGCATCACGATAGTTCGCGATATATCGTCATCCTATCGGTTGCGCATCCCGCGTAGCCCTTCCAGAAGCGAGATACAACATGACCAGTCCCTTCCCCCCTTTCGGGAAGCCTTTCATCGGGGGTCCCGGCGGTTTGGGCTTTAGTCCCCAGGACCGCCGTGCCCTGCACGAGCAGCGGCGGCAAGCCCGTCGAGAGTTCCGCGATCATGTCCGCGGCCAGGACGCCGGGCACGACGGTCCGTTCGGCCCGGGATTCGGCCGGGGCTTTGGTCCCGGCGGGTTCGGCTTCGGGTTCGGTTTCGGTCCGGGACCGCGCGGTGGACGACGCGGTGGCCCGGGCCGACGCGGGCGTCGTGGTGACGTGCGCGCGGCGATCCTGGCGTTGTTGGCCGAACACCCGATGCACGGTTACGAAATGATCCAGGAGATCGCCGCGCGCAGCCAGGACCTGTGGCGACCAAGCCCGGGTTCGGTGTACCCGACCCTGCAATTGCTGGTCGACGAGGGCCTGATAGTTGGTTCTGAAACCGAAGGCAGCAAGCGGCTTTTCGAGTTGACCGAAGAAGGCCGGGCCGCCGCCGAGAAGGTCGAAACGCCACCGTGGGAGCAGATCGCCGAAGCCGTAGACCCGGCACACATCAACTTGCGGACTGCGGCGGGCCAGCTGTTCGGCGCGGTGGCGCAATCCGCCCATGCCGCCACACCCGAACAGCGGCAACGCATTATCGACATCGTCAACAACGCGCGCCGCGAGATCTACACCGTCCTCAGCGAGGACGACTAGCGAACTCGTCCGCGAGTGTGCGTGAAACGCCATGTCAGATCGGCGTGTCGCGGACAAACACGCACGCTCGCGGGAAGGGGAAGGGGAAGGGGCGACGTTCAGGACACGTCGACCCAGTTCAGGGTGCGCTGGACCGCTTTTCGCCAGCCGGCGTATCCGGCGGCTCGCTGCTCATCGGTCCAGGCAGGCGTCCACCGCTTGTCTTCGTGCCAGTTGGACCGCAGGTCGTTCGGGTCGGCCCAGAAGCCGACCGCCAGTCCCGCCGCGTAGGCCGCACCCAGCGCGGTCGTCTCGGCGACCACCGGGCGCACCACGTCGACACCCAGTACATCGGCCTGAATCTGCATGCACAGGTCGTTGCCGGTGACACCGCCGTCGACCTTCAACACCGCTATGCGCACACCTGAATCGGCTTCCATCGCATCGACCACATCGCGACTCTGGTAGCAGATCGCTTCCAGGGTCGCGCGGGCCAGATGAGCATTGGTATTGAACCGGGACAGCCCGACGATCGCGCCGCGGGCATCCGATCGCCAGTACGGGGCGAACAGTCCCGAAAATGCCGGGACGAAATACACCCCACCGTTGTCGGAAACCTGTCGGGCCAACGCCTCACTCTGGGCGGCACCGCTGATAATGCCCAACTGATCGCGTAGCCACTGCACTGCCGAGCCGGTCACCGCGATCGAACCCTCAAGGGCATAAACGGGTTTCGCATCACCGAACTGATAGCACACGGTGGTCAGCAGGCCGTTGGCCGATCGCACGATCTGCTCGCCGGTGTTGAGCAGCAGGAAATTCCCGGTGCCGTAGGTGTTCTTGGCTTCGCCCGGGGCCAGACAGACCTGGCCGACCATGGCGGCATGCTGGTCGCCGAGGATTCCGGTGATCGGCACCTCGCCCCCGACCGGCCCGCTGCCCACGGTGACGCCGTAAGGCTCCCGCGGCGACGACGGCGCAATCGACGGCAGCATTGGGGGGGGTATTGAAAAAAACGACAGTAACTCCTCGTCCCAATCCAGGGTCTCCAGGTTCATCAGCATGGTCCGGCTGGCGTTGGTGACGTCGGTCAGGTGCCTGCCGCCACGCCGGCCACCGGTCAGGTTCCACAACAGCCAGGTGTCGGCGGTGCCGAATACGGCGTCACCGCGTTCGGCGGCCGCACGTACTCCGTCGACGTTGTCGAGAATCCACTGCAACTTGGCGCCGGAAAAATACGTTGCCGGCGGCAGGCCCGCTTTGCGCCGGATCACCTCGCCGCGGCCGTCGCGGTCCAACGCCGCCGCGATCCGGTCGGTGCGGGTGTCCTGCCACACGATCGCGTTGTAGTAGGGCCGCCCGGTATGCCGATTCCACACCAGGGTGGTCTCTCGCTGATTCGTAATACCCAGCGCAGCAATGTCTTCGGATGACAGACTGGTCCGGTTCAGCACCGACGTCAGCACCGACGACGTGCGCTCCCAGATCTCGACCGGGTCGTGCTCGACCCAGCCGGCCTGCGGCAGGATCTGCTCGTGCTCGAGTTGGTGACGACCCACCTCGGCGCCGTCGTGGTCGAAGATCATGCAGCGGGTGCTGGTGGTGCCCTGGTCGATCGAGGCGATGAACTCAGCCACGTGGTCTCCTCGCGGTCAGTCCGTGAAGGGATCGCGCACCGTGATCCCCTCGAATTTGCGGAAGTCGCGATCGTGACTCCAGATCGTGGCGATGCCGTGCTGGTGCATGAGTGCGACGAGATGGGCGTCGGGCACCAGGTTGCCCTTCGGCTTGACGACGTCGGCTACTCGCCGAAGGACCGGCCAGAATCCGTCACCCTCGCCGACGAGTCGCACGTGCGGTTGGGCGACGAACTGTTGGATGTTTTCGGCTGCAACGTTCGGCGGCAGCGGCGCGTCCAGCAGGGTGGGATGCGTGACGATACGCAGATAGCTGAGTGCGACGGGCCACAACAGGTAGACGAGGCCCGGCCCGGCCAAGAACCGCTCGACCAGCGCCCTCGCCGTGTCATGAAACGGACTGCTCCGATGGGTCGCGTAGACGAGGACATTGACGTCGAAGGTCTCACTCACGATTGATTGCCCGGGCGCGATTGGTCCAGAACCGCCCAGACGGTGTCCTTGTCGTCAAGATCGACGCGTGGCCGCAGGTCGGCCGTCCGCCACCGGATGTCCACCCTGGGACGCGAGCTGGCGGCGAGCGCCTGCGCGAGCAGTTCGGAGACGAGCTGCCCCAATGTTTTGCCTTCCTCGCGCTGGCGCCGCTTCAACACGCGCAAGATGTCGTCGTCGAGGTCGATCGTGGTTCGCACACATCAGATGTTATGTCGCTGCACATCTGATGCGCAACCCCGATGCATGACGGTTGCGTCGCTGTCAGTAACCCTGTTGCATCGGCGGTGTGGGCGAAGAGGTCAAGCGGACCGCGTACAGCCACGCACAGCGGCAGGAGTACCGGCGCAAGGTGCAGTTATGCCTGGATGTCTTCGAGACGATGCTGGCCCAGTCCAGTTTTGCGGTCGACCGTCCGCTCACCGGGATGGAGATCGAATGCAACCTCGTCGACGCGGACTATCAGCCGGCGATGTCGAATCAGGATGTGTTGGCTGCAATCGCCGACCCGGCATATCAGACCGAATTGGGCGCCTACAACATCGAATTCAACGTGCCGCCCCGCGTACTGTCCGGCCGCACCGGAATCGAGCTGGAAGCCGATGTGCGGGCGAGTTTGAACGCCGCTCAGACCAAGGCCAGCGCGTTCGGCGCGCACATCGTGATGATCGGAATCCTGCCGACGCTGATGCCAGAACATCTGCACGGCCGCTGGATGAGCGAGTCGACGCGCTATCAAGCCCTCAACGACTCGATCTTCAGAGCCCGCGGCGAGGACATCCAGATCGACATCAGCGGGCCGGAGCCGCTGAGTTTGCACTCTGCGACCATTGCCCCCGAATCAGCTTGCACCAGTATGCAATTACACCTTCAGGTCGCTCCCGCCGATTTCGCAAACAACTGGAACGCCGCTCAAGTGCTGGCCGGGCCACAGCTGGCGGTCGGGGCCAACTCACCGTACTTCTTCGGTCATCAGCTGTGGGCGGAGACCCGCATTGAACTGTTCGCCCAGGCTACCGATACCCGCCCGGAAGAGTTGAAGGCCCAGGGGGTGCGACCGCGGGTGTGGTTCGGCGAACGCTGGATCACGTCGATCTTCGACCTCTTCGAAGAGAACGTGCGGTACTTCCCGTCGTTGCTTCCCCAGGTGTCCGACGAGGATCCGGTCGCCGAGTTGGCCGCCGGACGCACTCCGCAGCTGTCGGAATTACGCCTGCACAACGGCACGGTGTACCGGTGGAACCGGCCGGTCTACGACGTCGTAGAAGTGAACGGGGAAGACCGGCCGCACCTGCGGGTGGAGAATCGGGTATTGCCCGCCGGGCCGACCGTCGTCGACATGCTGGCCAATTCGGCGTTTTACTACGGCCTGCTGCGCACCCTGTCCGAGGAGGACCGCCCACTGTGGACGAAAATGCCTTTCGCGGTGGCACATACCAATTTCCGGGAGGCGGCCCGCCACGGCATGGACGCCCGGCTGTACTGGCCGGGCCTGGGCCACGTCACCACCGACGAATTGATACTGCGCCAGTTGCTGCCGATGGCACACGAAGGTCTGCAGCGGTGGGGTGTCGGCGCTCAAGCCCGCGACCGGTTTCTCGGCGTCATCGAAGGTCGCGCGAAAACGCGTCGCAACGGCGCGGTCTGGCAGGTGGCCACGGTGCGGACCCTGCAGGAGGGCGGCATGACCCGGCCCGCGGCCTTGGCCGAGATGCTGCGGCGCTACTGCGAACACATGCACGCCAACGAGCCGGTGCACACCTGGGACACGAACGGGTAGGTTTGACGCCATGCCCGCTGTGATGGATTGGGACGACGCATACCGGGAGCAGGGTGTCTTCGAGGGGCCGCCGCCGTGGAATATCGGTGAGCCGCAACCGGAGCTGGCGGCCCTGATTGCCGCGGGCAAGATCCGCAGCGAGGTACTCGACGCCGGCTGCGGCCACGCCGAGCTATCGCTGGCGCTGGCTGCGCACGGCTACACCGTGGTGGGCATCGACCTGATCCCGGGCGCTGTCGCGGCCGCCACCCAGACTGCGGCCGAACGCGGACTCGGCACAGCCACTTTCGTGCAGGCCGACATCACCTCGTTCAGCGGTTACGACGGCCGGTTCAACACGGTCATCGATTCCACGCTGTTTCATTCGCTGCCTGTCGAGGGCCGCGATGGGTACCTGCGTTCGGTGCACCGGGCGGCGGCGCCCGGTGCCGGCTATTACGTGCTGGTGTTCGCCAAGGGCGCCTTCCCGGCCGAGCTGGAGACCAAACCCCACGAGGTCGACAAGGACGAGTTGCGCGCTGCGGTGAGCAAGTACTGGGAGATCGACGAGATCCGGCCGGCCTACATCCACTCCAATGTTCCGCAGTACTCCGGGGCGTCGGTGCAGATGCCGCCGCACGAGCTTGACGGCAAGGGCCGGATGAAGATGCCGGCCTACCTGCTGAGCGCGCACAAGAGGGACTGAGCACGTGCGTAGCACGCGTGCTACGATCTGGAGGTGACCAGAGAAATCACCCAGCGTGAGCTTCGCAATAACAGCGGTGAGATCATGCGCCGGCTCGACCATGGCGAATCCTTCGTCGTCACCAGGAATGGAATCCCGGTCGGCGAGCTTTCCCCACGGCGTCGACATCGATTCATAAGCGCCGAGGCGGCCGTCGCGGCGTTCCGGGGAGCTCCGCGCATCGAATTCGCCCGGTTCCGAGCGGACCTCGACCGGGCCGCCAGCCAGCACATCGAACCTCGTGCCTGAGGCGTCACGGCCGCCGCGGGGCCTCATCGACACCTCGGTCGTGATCGACCTGGAGCATATCGACACCGAGCAGCTTCCCGAAGAACTCGCCGTCAGTGCCCTTACCATGGCCGAGCTCGCGGCCGGCCCGCACGCGACGGGCGACGCGGGCGAGCGAGCCCGACGTCAAGATCGCCTACAACGAGCCGAGGCCGCTTTCGATCCGCTCCCGTTCGACGGCGATGCCGCGCGAGCTTACGGACGGATCTACACGGCGGTCGTCGCGACCGGGCGCAAGGCACGGGGCCCCCGAGCCGTCGACCTGTTGATCGCGTCCACCGCCGTGGCCGTCGGCCTGCCGCTGTATACCCGCAACCCTGACGACCTCCGAGGAATCGAAACCCTCCTGACCATCGTCGGTGTCTGACTTTGTGCCGGCCGGTAAGCCATGCAGCCAAACTCACTTGACGGCTAGCGACAAACCGAAGTCGCCCGCGCCGTCGGTCCACCACTCGGTTTGCCGTAACCCCGCGGCAGCGAGCTCGGCGGCCACCGCCTCACGGCGGAACTTGCAGGACACTTCGGTGAGCATCTCCTCACCCGCCGCGAACTCGACCGTCAATTCAAGTGCCCGGATGCATACCCGTTGGCGGCTGGTGGCTCGCAGCCACATCTCCATCCGTTCCTCTTCGGCGTTCCAGCGCGCGACGTGAGCGTAGGCGCCCGGGTCGAAGTCGGCGTCGAGTTCGCGGTTGATCACCGCCAGCACGTTGCGGTTGAACGCCGCCGTCACCCCGGCGGAGTCGTCGTAGGCGCGGATGAGCCGGCCGGTGTCCTTCACCAGGTCGGTGCCCAGCAGCAGGCTGTCACCCGGCCGCAAGACCGCAGCCAACGACGCCAAAAACTTCGTGCGCGGTCCCGGAGTGAGATTGCCGATCGTCGACCCCAAGAACACGAACAGTCGTCGACCCCCACCCGGGATCTCGGCCAGGTGCTCCTCGAAATCACCGCATACAGCGGCGATTTCGATACCGGGGTATTCGCTCTGGATGGCATTCGCGGCCGCTGCGAGTATGGTGGCGTCGACGTCGAACGGTACGAACCGCCGCAGCAGGCCGCCGTCGCGCAGCGCGTCAAGCAGAATCCGGGTTTTCTCCGATGTCCCGCTGCCCAGTTCGACAAGGGTGTCCGCCTTGGTCGTCGATGCCACTTCAGCCGACCGGGCGCGCAAGATCTCCGCCTCGGCACGCGTCGGGTAATACTCGGGCAGCCGGGTGATCTGGTCGAACAGGTCGCTGCCCACCGCGTCGTAGAACCATTTGGGCGGCAACGACTTCGGGGAACGTGCCAGGCCGTCGAGCACGTCGCGGCGCAGTGTGTGATACGCCGAATCCGCGGCCAGATGGTTGGACAGCGTCAGCGTCATCAACGTCCTTTCAGCGCGGTCAAGGTAATACCATCCGGCGTGACATCGACAAGGTGGCGGTCCGGCACGTCCTCCCAGCCCGGGTCGTCGTCGTACGGCTCACTGGCCACCACCACGCCGTCCTCTCGGCGCAACAGCGACAACGTATCGCCCCAGGTGGTGGCCAATAGCCGGGAACCGTTGGCCGCCAAGATATTCAGCCGGGCATTAGGGTCGTCGCTACCAACCTGTGTTATCACCTCACCCAGCGCGTCAAGACCGCGAGCGAAGATCAGCGCCGCCAATACCACGCTGTCGCACACGGGCTCGGCCGACGCGGTGGCGGGCAGCACCGCGCGGTCGACGACACCGTTGTGCGCCAGCAGCCAATGTCCGTCGGTGAACGGCGCGGTCGCGCTCGCTTCGATCGGCATGCCGACGGTCGCGGAGCGCACCGACGCCACCACGCAATGACTGTGCAGCGCCGGCGCCACGGAATCGAACGACACGTCACCCCACAGCGGTGCGGTGCTGCGCCACCGTCGCGGCGTCGGGCCATCGAAAAAGCCCACGCCCCAACCGTCGGCGTTCATCAGGCAGTGCTTTTGCCGGCGCGGCGCATACGACTGCACCCGAAGCCCGTGCGGCGGATCGAGCACCAGCGACGAGACGGCGACGTCGCGGCCGAGCCAGCCGAGGTGGCGGCACATCAGGCGTCCCACGCCAATCGGACACCGCAGAAGATCTGGCGCCGATACGGATGATCCCAGTTGCGGAAACTGGGCCGCAGGATGCCCGGTTCCACCGCCCACGAACCACCGCGCAGTACCCGGTAGTCGCCGCCGAAGAACGGTTGCGAGTAACGCTGATAGATCATCGGGCGAAATCCCGGCCACGGCTGCAGCGGCGAGCTGGTCCACTCCCAGACGTCGCCCAGCAGCTGTTCGGCGCCGTAGGCCGACGCGCCGGCCGGATACGCCCCGACCGGCGCCGGCCGCAGCGCGGCGCCGCCGAGGTTGACACGCGCGGCCGCCGGCTCGTCGGCGCCCCATGGGTAGCGGCGCCGCGACTCGGCCGCCGGATCCCAGGCGCAGGCCTTCTCCCATTCGACTTCGGTGGGCAGCCGGGCACCGGCCCACGCGGCGTAGGCCTCCGCCTCGAAGTAGCTGACATGCTGGACTGGTTCGTCGGCGGGAATCTCCTCCGGACGGCCGAACCGGATGCGGGTCAGGCCATCGGCGGTCCAGAATTGCGGGGCGCTCAGGCCGGCCTGTTGGCGGTGCTGCCAGCCGCGCGCCGACCACCACCGCGCCTGCCGGTAGCCACCGTCGTCGATGAACTGCTGCCATTCACCGTTGGTGACCGGAATGCGGCCGATCCGAAACGCCGCAACATCGACCACATGCGCAGGGCTTTCGTTGTCCAGTGCGAACGGCTCATTGGCCGCGTCCACGCCCAACACGAACGGGCCGCCGGGCACCAGCACCGATGTTCCGGCCAGGCCCGCGCGGCCCGTCGGCAGAGCGGCGCCCGCGCTCAGCAACGGCGAGCCGGCGCGCAGGTTCAGTGCCTGCAACATGGTCTCGTCGTGTTGGTGTTCGTGGCTGACCACCATCCCGAACACAAAACTGGCGCCGGGCTCGTCGGGCAGCGCGTCGAGGGCATCCAGCGCGGCCGACCGCACCGTACGGCAATATGTCCGGGCCTGGCCCGGAGACAGTAACGGCAAATCGACCCGACTGGTGCGGGAGTGCACGAACGCGTCGTAGAGCCCGTCGACCATCGGCGACAGCATCCCGGGACGGTCCGGGTCACCGCCGCGCAGCAACCAGAGTTCTTCCTGCTGGCCGATGTGGGCAAGGTCCCACACCAGCGGGCTCATCAACGGGTGGTACTGGCGGCCAAGCTCGGCGTCGTCGAAACCGACCAGCCGCAGTGTGCGCTCCCGTGCCCGCGTCAAGGCATCGGCCAGCGTTTCGGGTGACGTCACATTGCCCCTTGCGCCAACCGCGTGACCGTCGGCGCGATGCCCTGCTCGATCACCCGGTCAGAGAAGTCGTCGGCGGGGCAGCGGCCCTGTTCGACGGCCTGGACCAGGCGGGTCATTGCGTCGTGGAGTTGACCGGGGGCCCGGTCGGCGGCGGTGGCCACGCATCTGTTCG
>NZ_JBOHHI010000040.1:0-9063 GCF_050700595.1 Mycobacterium sp. | reverse complement strand
GCGGGTGGGCTCGCAACACATTGCGGGGAATCGGCGACTCGCTGTATACGCCGTTTTGCGGCCCCGACGGCGATGACATCGACTGGGAGGCGTATCGGGAGCTGGTGCGTTACTGCGTCAGCGATCTCGGACATCCGCTGTTGTGGTGCACCAGCGGTCTCGCGGAATTCTGGTCGCTGACCCTCGACGAGCGCAAGCGTCTGCTGGAGGTGGCGATCGAGGAGGGCAGGGCGGTCAACCCCGACGTTGTGGTGCAGGCCTGCACCGCGGCCATGTCGGCCAAGGACTGTTTGGATCTGACGCTGCACGCTCAGCAGGCCGGTGCCGACATCGTCTACATCCAGACACCGATGATGGAGGTGCACGGCGGCGAGGGTGTGCTGAGATTCTTCAAGTACATCGGTGAGCGCACCGACATCGCGCTGGGCATGTTCAACTCGCCATCCTCGGGTTATGTGTTGAGCCCGGACGATAGTGCGCGGATCTACGACGAGGTTCCCGCTGTCTGCGCAACGAAGGAGGGCGCGTTCCGGCCGGCTGCCAGCCGGCTGCTGCACGAACTGGCGCCGGGTCTGGTGATCTGGGAATGCGACAAAACGGTGTACCGGGCTGGATGGCTGCGCGATGGTATCGTCTGCCCGGCGCAGCTGGGCACCGTGGGCTATCTGTTCGAAACCCCGCAGCAGCCAATATTTTCCGAGTACTGGGACTTGATCTGCAACGACAAGCTCGTCGAGGCGATGGACTACGGCAGGGCGTCCGGTCTCGACCGGTTCGACATCGACCTCGGGCCGTGGTTCACCTGTTATCCGGGGCGGCCGGACTACTTCACCCATTGGGGCGGTGCATTCAAGTACGCCGCCTCGCTGCTCGGCCTGCCGGTCGGGGCGTATCCGCATTCCCGGCCGCCGCAAGCCGAGTTGCCGCCGGAGGGTAAGGCCCAGATCGAAAACGCCTATCGGCGCTTCGGGTTGGTCGATGTCTAGCTGACCGCTTCGGGCGGCTATCGGCGGAGTTCACCGGCCTGCCAGGCGATTGCGGAATGCTCTACCGATAGGTATACAGTATCGGTACAAACTCCGCGTCGGGCTTAGAGAGGACGGGCGATGAGCGCCGCCGACGACGTCGTCACCGACGTCGCCCATGCCGATGACGCGGTGCTCTATGAGACCACCCAGAGCGGTGTCGCGGTCCTGACATTGAACCGTCCGGACCGACTCAACACCTGGGGCGGCGACATCGCCACGGCCTTCTACGCCGGCCTGGACCGCGCCGACTCGGACCCGGCCATCCGGGTGATCGTGTTGACCGGCCGCGGCAAGGCGTTCTGCGCCGGCGCCAATCTGGGCTCGATGGCCACGGTGGGCGACTCGCTGGGCAACAGCGAGCAGCGCGATCTGACGGAGTTGGTCGGCGACCGGCAACCGTATTACCTGACCACACTGAGCAAGCCGGTGATCGCGGCCATCAACGGCTCCTGCGTCGGCATCGGCCTCACCCAGGCGTTGATGTGCGACGTGCGCTTCGCCGCCGCCGGCGCCAAGTTCGCGGCGGTGTTTGCCCGGCGTGGGTTGATCGCCGAGTACGGCATCTCGTGGATACTGCCCCGCCTGACCGGCTGGGGCGTCGCACTCGACCTGCTGCTGAGCGGCCGGACCTTCCTGGCTGACGAGGCTGCCGAGCTGGGGCTGATCAAGGAGGTCGTCGTACCCGAGCAGTTGATGAAGCACGCCATGAACTACGCCGAGGAGATCGCGCGCAATTGTTCGCCGGCATCGATGGCCGTGATCAAACGACAGGCTTACGGTGATGCCATGCGCGACGTTGCGGACGCCAGTTCGCGGGCCGAGACCCTGTTGCAGGAGTCGCTGCTGCGTCCCGATGTCATCGAAGGGATCACGAGCTTCTTCGAGAAGCGATCGCCCAATTTTCCGGGGCTGAAAGGATCATCATGGCGAACTTGAGCTACCGGGCTATCGATGTCGACAACCACTACTACGAGCCGCTGGACGCCTTCACCCGGCACCTGGACAAGAAGTTCAAACGCCGTGGGGTGCAGATGGTCAGTGCGGGCAAGCACACGCTGGCGATCATCGGAGACCGCGTCAATCGGTTCATTCCCAACCCCACCTTCGACCCGATCATCGTGCCGGGCTGCCTGGATTTGTTGTTCCGCGGCGAGATTCCCGACGGTGTGGACCCGGCCTCGTTGATGAAGGTGGAGCGACTCGATGAGCACCCGGAGTACCAGAACCGTGACTCGCGTATCACGGTGATGGACACCCAGGGCATCGAGACGGTGTTCATGCTGCCGACGTTCGCGTGCGGTGTCGAGGAGGCGCTCAAGCACGACATCGACGCGACGATGGCGTCGCTGCATGCGTTTAACCTGTGGCTCGATGAGGATTGGGGCTTCGACCGGCCTGATCACCGCATTATCGCGGCGCCGATCATCTCGCTGGCCGACCCGGACAAGGCCCTCGACGAGGTCGAGTTCGTGTTGGCACGTGGCGCCAAGCTGGTATTGGTGCGGCCTGCACCGGTACCCGGTGCGGTCAAGCCGCGGTCATTGGGCGATCCCGTCCATGATCCGGTGTGGGCCAGGTTGGCGGAGGCAGGGGTGCCGGTGGGCTTCCATCTCAGCGACAGCGGCTACCTGCAGGTGGCCGCGATGTGGGGTGGCAAGTCGACGTTCGAGGCATTTGGCGGCTCAAATCCGTTGGACCAGATACTCGTCGACGACCGCGCCATTCACGACTCGATGGCTTCGATGATCGTGCACGGCGTGTTCACCCGCCATCCGCAGCTGAAGGCGGTCAGCATCGAAAACGGTTCATACTTCGTGCACCGGCTGGTCAAGCGCCTGAAGAAGACGGCCAACAACCACCCGCGGCTGTTTCCGGAGGATCCGGTGGAGCAGTTGCGCAAACATGTGTGGATCGCGCCCTACTACGAGGATGATTTGCCGGCGTTGGCCGAGGTCATCGGTATGGACAAGATCCTGTTCGGATCGGACTGGCCGCACGGCGAGGGTCTGGAGAACCCGGTGTCGTTCACCAGAGAACTCGCCGGATTCGGCGACGACGATATTCGAAAAGTAATGCGCGACAACGCGTTGGGTTTGCTCGGTGTCACTGTGGGGTCGGCGGCGTAGCCGTGGCCGAATGGCCCATCGGGCCGGTTTTCGACGCCATCGCCGAGATTATCCCCGACCGCCTGATGACGGTGTGCGGCGACCGCCGCAGTACGTTTGGCGAATCGGCAGATCGCACCCGCCGGCTGGCGAACTTCCTCGCCGGCAGCGGTTTCGGTGTCCACCGGGAACGGGAAAGCCTGCAGAACTGGGAATGCGGGCAGGACCGGGTTGCGCTCGTCATGCATAACGACCTCTATGCCGACATGGTGGTCGGCTGCCTGAAGGCCCGCACCGTTCCGGTGAACGTCAACTACAACTACGCGCCGGATGAAGTCCAGGAACTGTTCGCCTACATCCGGCCCCGCGCTGTCATCTACCACAAGTCACTCGGTGCGAAGTTTGCCGACGTACTTGCGCCCGGCTGCGCTGAGCTGTTGATTTCGGTCGACGATGGATCCACGGCTCCCGAACTGCCCGGTGCGGTATCGCTGGATGACGCGCTAGCACAAGGGAACACCGAGCATAGCGTGACGTCGTCACCCGATGATCTGCTCATGATCTGCACCGGCGGCACCACCGGGCGACCCAAGGGCGTGCTGTGGCGACAGTCCGATATCTACGTGTCGTCGATGGCGGGAGCCGACCATGCCTGCGTCCGGGAGATCCACGACAAGGTGCGCGGTGCGGCCGGCGCGCCGTGGTTCGCGGTCTCATCGCTGATGCACGCTGCCGGCATGTGGACGGCGTTCGCGGCGATCATGGCCGGCACCCCTGTGGTGTTGTACGACACCGGCAAGAAGCTCGATCCGCGCTCGGTGTGGAAGACGGCTGAGCGCGAGAAGGTCGGCATGATGACGATGGTGGGGGACGCGTATGCGGCGCCGCTGGTCGACGAGTTACGCCGTGGCGACTACGACTTGGCGTCGCTATCCGCGATCGGTACCGGCGGCGCGGCAACGAATCCGAAATACCAACGGGCGCTCCTGGAGTTGCTGCCGCAGATCAGCCTGATCAACGGGTACGGCTCTTCGGAAACCGGGAACATGGGCTTCGGGCACAGCCGGCACGACTCGCGAACCGATACCTTCACACTGCGCGAGGGTGGACTGGTGCTTTCTGAGGACTACAGCCGTCTTGTTTCCCCCGGCGAGCACGAGGTGGGTTGGGCAGCCAGGGAAGGACGAATCCCACTCGGATACTTCGACGATCCCGACGCCACCCGCAAAATCTTTCCCGAGGTTGACGGTAGGCGGGTGGTGATATCGGGTGACCGCGCCGCTCTGGAGGACGACGGAACATTGCGGTTGTTCGGTCGCGACTCGCTGGTGGTCAACACCGGCGGTGAAAAGGTATTCGTCGAGGAGGTCGAGGAAGTACTTCGTGCACATCCGGCGATCGCGGACGCGTTGGTGGTGGGGCGTCCGAGCGAACGCTGGGGGGAAGAAATCGTCGCGCTCGTCGAACTACGAGACGGATCCGACGCCGCCCATGAGCCGCTGCACGCGCATTGCAGGTCGCGCCTGGCCGGGTTCAAGGTGCCGAAGGAATTCATCTTCGTCGAGCACGTTCATCGCCTGGGCAACGGCAAGGCCGATTACCGCTGGGCGAAAAGCCAAGCTACAGAAGAGGCGTCGATGCCCACATGAAAGCGATTGATTGCCTCGTCAACGTGCACTTCGGTGAGACGGAGAAACAACCCACGTGGATGCTCAAGGTGCGCGACGACTACTTCAACGGCCCCGAGTCGATGTTCGCACCGATCGACCTGTCGGAGTTGCTCGACGAAATGGACACCCACGGCGTGCGCAAGGCCATCTTGATGGACAATCTCGCCAAGCCGTCGGTGACCGCGCGCAAATTCGCCGAGGCGAAGCCGGATCGGTTCGCGCTGGCGATGGGCGGTGTCAATCTGCTGCGGCCGATGCCGTCGCTGCGCGAACTAAGTGCCGTCATCAACGATCTGCCCGTCGCGTATGCGGCTGTGGGACCGAGCTTCTGGGGTGATGGCCAATACCCACCCAGCGATGCTGTCTACTACCCGCTCTACACTAAGTGCGCCGAACTCGAGCTACCGCTGTGCATCAACACCGGCATCCCCGGACCGCCGATCCCTGGGGAGGTGCAGCATCCTATGCATCTGGACCGGGTCTGCGTGCGATTCCCCGAACTCAAGCTGTGCATGATCCATGGTGCCGACCCGTGGTGGGATATCGCGATCCGGCTGCTGATCAAGTACCGCAACCTGCGGCTGATGACGTCGGCATGGTCGCCGAAGCGGCTACCGGAAAGCCTGCTGCATTACATGCGGACCCGGGGGCAGAACAAAATCATCTTCGCATCGGACTGGCCGGTTCTGCGGATGCGCCGGGTTGTGCCCGAAGCGGTTGCCCTGGACCTGCCTGCCGACGTGCTCGACAACTATCTCTATAACAACGCGCAGGAGTTTTTCTTCGACGACGGGCAGGAGCAGGAGCACTGATGATGGACCGCTTCGAGTTGCGCAGGCTGGACTACACCCTGACCGAGGATCACGTGGCGCTGCAGACCGCCTACCGGGATTTCTTCAAGACACATTGTTCGATCGAAACCGTCCGTGCCGCCGAACCGTCCGGCTTCGACAAGAACCTTTGGGAGCGGCTGTGCGTGACGGGCGCGACGACAATGGCGGTGTCGGAATCCGCCGGCGGCGACGGCGCCACGTTGCTCGACCTAACGCTGGTGGCCGAGGAAATCGGCCGCTCGCTTGCGCCGGTGCCGTGGATCGACCATGTCTGCGCTGCCCGGCTGCTGGACCGGCTGGGGGCGTTAGACACCGATGTCGTCAGCGGCAAGCAGGTCGCCGCGTTGGATCCGCAACTTGAGGGCGTGGCAGGCACCAGGCTGATCCCGACCGGGTCGATCGCCGACCAGGTCATCGTCCGCAACGATGATCAAATCCTGCGACTCACCTTCGCTACCCGGCCGGCGAAGATCGACAATATCGGTCGGCTTCCGATGGCGTGGGTCGATCCAGCCACCGCCGATGCCAGCGCGGTCTTGGCCGATGGAGCCGATGCTGTGGCGAGTTACCGTCGGGCGCTTGACGAGTGGCGGCTATTGACCGCTGCGGCGTTGGTGGGCATGGTCGAGGAGACGATGAACATCTCCGCCGAATTCGCCAAGACCCGCTACACGCTTGGCGTGCCGATCTCGACACTGCAGGGCATCTCGCATCCGCTGGCGAACATGGCGATCACCGTCGAGGGCGGTCGCAACCTGACCCGCCGCGCCGCATGGTTCCTCGACAACGAACCCGATGAGCGGCCCGAGTTGGCGCCGTCGGCGTTCGTGTTCATGGCCGAGGAGGCCGCCAAAGCGGCGACGATGGCGGTGCACATCCAGGGCGGTCTGGGCGTTTCGGCCGAGGCCGCCGCCACGGCTTACCTGGTGCGTGCCAGGGGATGGCCGCTGGCCGGCGGCGACCCCGGCGCCAGCGCACGACAGATCGCCGGCATCGTTGCGGCCCGCGAAGCCTAGGAGCGAGGCGATGGATTTCTCCCGAGTCGAACTGTCCGACGAAGACACCGCGTTCCTGGACGAGGCGCGCACCTTTCTGACCACTCACGTCACCGAAGACGTCAAACGCCGCGACCGCGAGACCGGTGACAACTTCGACGAAGGTGTGCATCTTGCGCTTGGCGAGGCGGGTTATCTGGCCGCGGAATGGAAATCGCAATCCGACGGCGGCTTCAGCCGGTTGCGGCGGCGGATCTGGGAGCTGGAGAAGCGCCGCGCGCACGTGCCGTGGGTGACCTGGGGGACTACCGCGATGGTGGCGCGCTCGGTGGTCAAGTTCGGGTCGAAGGAGCTTCGGGACGAGGTGTTGCCGGGGGTTTTCAGCGGGCACGTGCGACTGTGTCTGGGCTACACCGAACCCGAAGGCGGCTCCGACGTCGCCACCTGCAAGACCCGCGCGGTGCGTGAGGCGGATGGATCTAGCTGGGTCATTAATGGCTCCAAGATGTTCACCACCGGAGCGCACAACTGCCAGTACGTGTTTTTGATCACCAACACCGACCCGGATGCGCCGAAACACCAAAGCCTGACGATGTTTCTGGTGCCGCTGAACTCGCCGGGCATCGAAATCCAGGGCATCCGCACCGTCGACGGCGACCGCACCAACATCGTCTACTACAGCGACGTCCGCGTCGGCGACAAATACCGGCTCGGGGACGTCAACGCGGGTTGGGCGGTGCTGCGCGAGCCGCTGAACGTCGAGCACGGCGCGGTCGCGGTTGCCACCGATGGGTTGCAGGATATGTCGATCATGATGCATCAGGCCGGATTCATGGCCGAGGCCGTTGACAAGGCGGCGGCGCGGGTGGCGCAACCGGATCCCGACGGTCGTCGTCTGTTGGATGACCAGTCGGTCGCCTATCGGCTGGGCCGCAGCGCCGCCCGGATGGAGGCGGCGCTGTCCGCCCCGGGTATCTTCGGTCGGGTCGCGATCGCACAGACGATGCGCGACATCTCACCGGATCTGATGGACATCCAAGGAGCCGCGTCCGTCTTGCCGTTCGGCGCCGACGGGTCGACCGATGACGGTGCGGCTGAATACGTCTACCGGTTCGCGCCGCTGGTGGGCATCTACGGCGGCACGCTCGAGGTCTTCCGTAACATGATCGCTCAGTATGTGCTGGGCCTCGGCAAGCCCGCTTACGCGCCGCCGGTTACGAAAACTGGTTCGCGAGTGTGAAACTGGGGTGACGCTCATCGGCGTGTCGTCGCCACAGTTTCACGCTCGACGACGTTCAAGCTATAGCTCCTGATTCTTTGAGTTCGGCGATGCGGTCCCAATCCATGCCGAGTTCCATCAACACGATCTCGGTGTGCTCCGCGGCCTGCGGAGCCCGGGTCGTGACGAGCGGCTCGTGGTTGAACTCGACCGGCCCGCGGACGACCTTGAACGGCGGCCCGCCGTCGCCGGCCTCGACTTCGACGATCATGTCGTTGGCGATAGCCTGCTCGTCGTCGGCGAGGTCGACCAGGCTCTGGCACGGCGCCCACTGACCCCTCATCGTCTTCAAGTGTTGCCGCCAGTAGTCAAACGGCTTGGACAGGAACGCGTCTACGATCAGTTCACCGGCCGCATCGGCGTTCTGCATCAGCGGGAGCACATCGGCGAAGCGGGCATCATCGGCGGCCTCGGGGAGGCTGAGATGCTCGAAGGTGTCCCGGATATAACCGGTCGGACTGACAATGCACAGGTTGATGGTGCCGCCGTCGGAGGTTTGGTAATTGCCCAGGAACGGATTCACCGGCGAGGCGCCCGATTGCGGCATGGACGCGCGCAGGGTCTCGCCGGTGTCCATGCCCTGCGTCACGCTGGCTCCCGCGGACCACCAGGCGGTGCTCAGCAAGGACACATCGACCTCGAGCGCTTCGCCCGTCCGTTCCCGATGCAGCAGCGCGGCCGAGATGCCGCCGGCGATGTTCATGCCGCCAATCGAGTCGCCGAACGCGGGAATCCCCTGCGCCAACGGCGCACCGAGCTCGGGCGGTGTCAATGCATGGCCGATACCGCTACGGGTCCAGAATGCGGTCCCGTCATAGCCGCCGACGCCACGTTCCGGCCCCTTGTCGCCGTACGCAGTGCCGCGCGCATAGACGATGTCCGGGTTCACCGCCCGGATGTGCTCGACGTCGAAGTTGTTCTTCTGCCGCACGGCGGGCAGGTAGTTGGTCAAAAACACGTCGGAGGTAACGGCGAGTTCGCGAAGCACCTCCTGGCCACCCGGAGTGGCCAGGTCGATTCCGACGCTGCGCTTGCCCCGGTTGGGATGTTCGATCAGCGGATGCCGGTCCGGGTTGAGCTGGATGCCGCCCATGTTGAGGAAGCCGCGCTGCGTGTCACCGCGCACCGGGTGCTCGACCTTGATGACGTCGGC
>NZ_JBOHHI010000039.1:0-10086 GCF_050700595.1 Mycobacterium sp. | reverse complement strand
GGGCACACTGCCGGGGGCACAGTTGTCGCTCTGAATCCGGGGCTCCGCCGCCCGCCAGGTTCGGCTTTTATGACTGGCTAGTGACGCGTATGCCCCGGCGTGACCTTCGGACTTTCCTGTCGGCGGTTCCAGCAAACACAACCGGTGGCCAAGAAGTTACCCGTGGGTAATTAGTTTACACGGGTCAAATAGTGGTTATTACCCTGTCGCGCCGGCCGCAAACCGCGTTATCTGTCGACGCAGATGAAAGGACAAACCATCGTGAACAGGACCGTAAAGCGAGTTGCCACAGTTGTCGTCTTCGTCGCGACGTTGCTCCTGCCAACTGGATGCCTCGACGCCACGGGCGGTGGTGGCGGCGGCGCCGGGCTTGTCGGCGGGGCCGGCGGTGGCACTGGTACCTGCGTAGGGCCGGTCTGCATCTGACGTCAGCCGCTTACACACGGCGTCCCCGCGAGGAGCCTCGGTGAGCTTCTCGCGGGGTCGCCGATAGCTGCGCCACCTCGTTAACCCACAAACGGCGATCGACGCGCCGGATGCATGGTGAATTCAGCGCACCGCCTGCCACGCCGGTACGCCTGTATCGGTCTGCATCGAGGTTCGCCGAGACATCACCGATACTTTAAGCGGCTCCGGCTGTTTCGGGTATCGCCGAAGGTCCGGGTTCACGAGGGCCCATGTCGAGGCGAAACGGCGGGTACTCATCGCGCAGCAACGCGCTGTACGCGTGCACCCGGATTGCCCAGCGGTTCATTCCGATCACAAAGTCGTACAAGCCTTTCGGGTAGCGCCCAGTGAACAGCAAGCCCACTACGGCGATCACCAGCAGGATCACTATCAGCGCCGGCAAGTGGTAGGCGGCGACTTTGTTCGGATTGATCAGCACTTGAAACCGCCAACTCGCGGTGAAGAAGACGTTCAGTATCAGGTAGTGGGGGATGACCATTAGCCACCACTTGATCAGCACCAGGCCCCGGTTGAGCCGCTCCGGATAGTCGACCTCCAGGTCGGCCGGATACTCGGCTTTCGGCCGCAAGCTGAACGGCGGATACTTGTCGGTGCCCAGTGCGAACAGCGCGTAAAAGGTGACCCGCCAACGCCATCGAATGACGCCGACGCTGAAGTCGAACAGGGCGCGCGGGTACTTGCCGGTGATCAGGATCGCGAGCAATGCGATCACCCAGACCACCACGACCCCGATGTGCAAGAAGAACAAAACGATGTAGTGCGGAATGGCGAGGATCCATTTGACCAGCCATTGCCAACGCGACAACCCGGGATCGAGGTCAGCTCGAACCCGGACGGGGTTAGCGGTGGAGTCGGGTTGCATGATCGGCAGCTCCTTAGTTCGGCTCGATCGATGAGCCGTCTCCGATTGTTTCGCATAGCGACCGTCGACCCCAGCATTTCGGGCCACCAGGTCGTCATGTCGCGCTGCCGACAGCAGTTCTAAGCGAACGACGTAGGCACTGCCGCGATGCACCTGCCCGGTAGCACTACGTTTCGCGAGTGTCGACGACCCGCTGGGCGATTTCGGACAGCCGCACGTTCATCTCCTGCGACAGCCGCCGCAGCATGTCGAATGCGTGCAAAGCATCGATGTTGTAGCGCTCCATGATGACACCCTTGGCTTGGCCGATGATGTCTCTGGTGCTCAGCGCAGACTGAAACTGTTCGCCCTGGCGGCCGGCAAGAATCGCCCCAGCGGCATGAGCGGCCAGCACGGAGCCAATCATTTCGGACTCCCCCGTAAAAGTGTTGGGCCGAAGGCTGAATACGTTCAGCGCGCCTGCGGTGCGATCGCTGGTATAGAGCTTGCATGACAGGCCGCTGCGCACCCCTATCTCGCAGACCGCACGGGAGTATGCCGGCCAACGCTGCTCAGTCTCGAAATCATCGATGCGCACGATCAACTCGTCGACCGCCGCACTGACACACGGACCTTCTTGATATTTCTCCTGCAGGGCGTCCAACTGGTAGATCAGATCCGAAGTGCCTACCAGCGACTCGAATTTGCCGCCCTTGGCGATGTGGAGCACGCCGGCGGTATCGGCACCTGGCAGTAATTCGATAGCCGCAGCCGTCACACCCGCGAGCACATCTTTGACGCTGCGGGGCGCCGCTAACGAACGGGCCAATTCAGCCATTCGCGCGGCCAGTTCATGGCTTCACAGATCGGGCATGTCTTTATGGGTTCCCCCACCTGTCCGGAGCTACACACCCGCATGCCATACACCCGGCTGAGGTTTGTCAATCGCGGGCCAAGGGTAATGCGCCCCCGAAGGCGGGCGCGCTGGTCGACCTGCGTGCTCGCTTAGGTCCCGTCGGTTCAGCCGAGAGCCGACGGGACCGTCGCCGCCAGGGCAAATAGCGCCGAACACACTAGTTACTCTCTTAGTTGTAGTAACGTGCGTCTTCATGGGACAGGAGGTCGTCGACGCCACACTTTCCTCGGCCAAGCTGGACAGCGCTGATATCGGTGTGATCCACGTCGCAAACGCCTTCGGGGAGATGTTCGCCGCACAGGCCGCCGCAGTGGATGCCCTCGGCCGCGCTCGAGTGTCACTCGACGACCTCGACGGCATCGAGGTGCACGACTGCTTCACGCCGAGCGAATACCTGGCGATCGACCACATTGGGCTGATCGGCGGCGGACGCCCGGTCGCAAAAACGTTCGCAACATCGAGCTTCGGCGGCAGCACCGCGACCACGGTCAGCTTCGTCGTCCGCGTGGCGGAGGACTGACCCGGTGGACGTCGAGATCGTCGGCAAGTTCCTCTCCACGCTGCCTGAAGACGACGACCACCCCTACCGGACCGGACCGTGGCGGCCGCAGACCACCGAATGGGACGCCGACGACCTGACCGCGGTCGAAGGCGCAATCCCCCCGGACCTGGACGGCATCTACCTACGCAACACCGAAAACCCGCTGCACCCGGCGTTGAAAACCTATCACCCGTTCGACGGCGACAGCATGCTGCAGGTGGTCGGGTTCCGCGATGGAAAAGCCTTCTACCGCAACCGGTTTATCCGCACCGACGGCTTTCTCGCCGAGAACGAGGCGGGCGGACCGCTGTGGCCGGGATTGGCCGAGCCGGTGCAATTAGCCAAGCGAGAGAAAGGCTGGGGCGCTCGGGGCCGGATGAAGGACGCGTCCAGCACCGACGTCGTGGTGCACCGCGGCACCGCGCTGACCAGCTTCTACCAATGCGGCGACCTATACCGGGTGGACCCATACTCGGCCACCACGCTAGGCAAGGAGACTTGGAACGGCCACTTTCCGGTTGATTGGGGCGTGTCCGCGCATCCCAAGGTAGACAACAAAACCGGTGAACTGCTGTTCTTCAACTACAGCAAGCAAGACCCATACATGCGTTACGGCGTCGTCGACCAGAGCAACGAGCTGGTGCACTACGTCGATATCCCGCTGCCCGGACCTCGCCTGCCGCACGATATGGCGTTCACCGAAAATTACGTTGTCCTCAATGATTTCCCGTTGTTCTGGGATCCGAGTCTGCTTGAGCATGATGTGCACCTGCCGCGTTTCCATAACGAGCTTCCGTCGCGCTTCGCGGTGCTCCCGCGCCGGGGCGAGACCACCGACATTCGATGGTTCGAGGCGGACCCGACGTTCGTGCTGCACTTCGTCAACGCCTACGAGGATGGGCACGAAATCGTGCTCGACGGCTTTTTCGAAGACGATCCATCTCCCCTCGACATTGGTGGAACGAAATGGGAACGGCTGTTCCGCTTCCTGGCACTGGATCGTCTGCAGTCCCGGCTGCACCGGTGGCGATTCAACCTGGTCACCGGCGCCGTGAAAGAAGAACGGCTCTCCGAGTCGATCACCGAATTCGGGATGATCAACGCCGGTTACGCGGCTGGCGGCTACCGCTACACCTATGCTGCGACCGGCAAGCCGGGCTGGTTCCTGTTCGACGGGCTGGTGAAACACGACGTGGTCACCGGCCACGAGCAACGCTACCGGTTCGCAGACGGTGTGTACGGAAGCGAGACGGCAATGGCTCCGCGCCCTGCCGCGACCGGCGAAGACGACGGCTACCTGGTCACGCTGACCACCGATATGAACGACGACGCCTCGCACTGCCTGATTTTCGACGCCGCCCGAGTCGACGACGGGCCGATATGCAAACTGCGACTGCCGGAACGGATTTCCAGCGGCACACACGCGACCTGGGCACCCGGTGCACAGCTGCGGCGCTGGAACAGCGTCGACTCACCGGCCAGCGCGATCGGACTGTAAATGTCCGACGTGATGACGCCGACCACGCTGAGCCCCGGCGGCACCAACGCCGTCGGCCGGATGCTCGGGCTGCTCGGCGACGAGTGGACGCTGCTGATCGTGCAGCAGGCGCTGCTGGGCGCTACCCGCTACGGCGAATTCATGTCGCGGTTGCCGATCTCCAACTCCGTGCTGACCAGCCGGCTGCGGGCGCTGACGGATAATGGACTGTTGACCCGCAGCACTTATCGGACTCGCCCGGTGCGCGCCGAATACCTGCTCACCCAGCGAGGTCGAGCGTTTTGGCCGGTGCTGCTGTCGATCTGGGAGTGGGAGCGGCGCTGGGTGCCCGAACACATCCACCGGCTTCCGGAAATGCGCCACAGCGTATGCGGCGCCGACTTCGCGCCACTGCTGACCTGCCGGTGCTGCACCGAGGTGGTGACCGAAAAGCAGGTCATGACCCGCTGGGGTCCCAGCGGAACCTGGCCACGATCAGTGCCCGAAGCGGCGACCCGGCGTAGAGCGAGCGCCGGCCGCAATCAGGCAGGCCTGTTTCCCGAGACGATGATCGTATTCGGAAACCGTTGGGCTGCTGCGTTGTTGGTGTGCACCTTCCTGGGAGCCACCCGGTTTACCGACTTCCAAACCCAACTCGGGGTCCCGCCGACGCTGCTGGCCGGTCGACTTCAGAAATTCTGCGCAAACGGCGTGCTGTGCGGGTCGCGGCAGCGTGGGCCGCGCTACCAGCTCACCGAGAAGGGCCGGGCGTTTCTCCCGGTGCTCGTCACCGCGCTGCAGTGCGGTCAACAATGGTTTGCGGCGCCAGAGGGACCGGCGGTGCTGCTCACCCACCGCGGCTGCGGCCGGCCGTTCACCGGGGAGCTGACCTGCGATCAGTGCGCCCGGCCCCTGACGGGTGCGCAGATCGAGGTGGTGGATGCACCTGCCGGCTATCGAGATCCCGCCGCCGATCGCGGTGCAGCGATGAGGCCAATGCCCACACCGAGCAGATCACCGTGCCCGCCACACCGACGGCGGCCGCAAAAAGACCGTAGGCAGCCGCGACCGGCGGGTGGACATTGACGTCGTAGTACCACACCGTCAGCGCCGCGATCAGCAACGAGATGACCAGGGCAGCAACCGATGCCAGCCTTGCCGCCAGGCCGCGGCCGACCATCGCGCCGGCCACCAACAGCGCCGACGACAGAAGCACGATCAGCTGGCCCGTCCCGAAGCCCGGCGGCAGATTCAGGCTGCCCCTGCTGCCACCGGCGGCGCTTGCCCAGCCGCCACCGTTGACACTTGTCGTCAGCCACGGCAGCCAGGCGCCGACCGACACCACCGCGGCGAACAGGGCGACCAGCCAACCGGGATGCAGGCGGGACATAGTGCGACGATTTGACGTCCTCCCTACGGCCGGAGCCGGGGGATTCCAACCTTTCACGCTGCGGTGTGGGGTCGGAGCAGTAATCCCTCGCGGTTTCCTGCTGGTTCCTGCTTCAGTGACGCGACCCTGCCCGAGGGCTGGAGCGAGTCTTCACAGGCGGTGACCGCAAGCCCTGCGGCCAGAATATTTTTCGCCGCGTTGACGTCAGCATGCTCGGTATATGAGCAGTGGGTGCACCGGAATACCGCTTGGCTCTCACGGGATTTCGAGTCCACATGCCCACAGGCCGAACAGGGCTGCGACGTGTGCTGCGCGGGCACCACCACCACGCGGGTCCCGCTGTAGCGAGACGCCGACGTCAGTGCCGAGGCGAAGAGATGCCATCCCTTGGACAAGATCGCGCGATTGAGCCCGGATTTGGCCTTCACATTGCTGCCGGGCGCTTCGACGGTACCTTTTGCTGAGCGGGTCAGGGTGGCCGAGCGCAACAGCGCGCTGTCCAGCGGGCGCGACAGTCGGAACCGCACCCAGCCCAGCTTCGGCAGCTTCACCCGGGCATGACGACCGTTGAGCTTCTCGACGACCATCTTGTTGCCCTCGGGGAACCGGAACGAGGGCCGCCACCGACGGCTTGAGCGCCACCGCACCCGAAACGTGCCGTGCCTGCGACACGCCTTGTCGAGATCCATCAACGTTTGCTGTAGACAATGCCCGGGCGCCTCGGCCAGCCACGGATGCTCCGCTTTGGCGTCGGCCACCTCGCCGGCCTGCTCGTGGTAATTGATCCACGCTCCGCGCCGACGATACTCACGCCGCTGCTCCAGGCCGATATTCCACACCACCCGACATGTGCTGGCGATCTGTTCTGCAAGCTGCTCCTGCTCACAGGTGAACTCGACCCGAAACCGCCGACCAGTCAACATGACTCAAACGCCTTTCACTAACTCCACCAGCCACGTCCCTTCTCCTCGACCACCTCGTCGATGATCTCTTTCGGCCGCGCCTCCAGCAACCCACCGACCACGGTGCGGCCACGCTTCGGACACCACACCGTGCGACACTCGCACGCAAACGTAATATCCGCATTCGTCCGGAACGTAGCACCCTGCACCGACAACCGCAGAAGGCCCCGCACTACCTATTAGGGTGGACACGACACTAAGGCGGTGCTTGCGATGACGGAGCTCCCCGATTGGGCTCGCCAGTTGGACCTGGCACCCAATCCCGAGGGCGGTTGGTTCCGGCAGACGTGGCGCAGCGACGTCACGGTCGGCCAGTCCGCGTTACCGCCGGACTACACCGGACCGCGCAGCGCCGGAACGGCGATCCTGCTTCTGCTGATGCCGGGTCAGCAGTCAGCGTGGCATACCGTGCGCAGCGCCGAGTTGTGGCTGTATCATCGCGGCAGCCCGCTGCTGCTCGATGTCGGAAGCGAACGACACAGCGCGACAACGCATGTGCTCGGTAGCGACATCACCGCCGGTGAACAGCCGCAGGTGCTGGTACCGCCCCGGTACTGGCAGCGGGCCCGCCCCCGCGACGACGAGCCGAGCCTGGTCAGCTGTGTGGTGGTGCCCGGTTTCGACTACGCCGACTTCGGGCTCGGCGCTGCCGACTGACTAGCCTTCCAGCGAGGACAGGTTGAACACCGTACCGGTCGGGTCGGCCGCCGCCGCCAGCCGCCCGTAGGGAGTGTCCTCGGCCGGTCGCAGCACCGCACCGCCGTTGTCGGTGATCACCTGCAGCGTCTTGTCGACGTCCTCGGCGCCGAAGAATATGGTCCAGTTCGATCCGACTCCGTCCGGCAGACATCCGGCGCCGTCCATCATGCCGAGCAATTGCTGATCGCCGAACCACGCTGTGGTGTAGCGGAATTCGTCGGTGTCGGCGATCTGCTCGGTTCGCCACCCGAGGATCTCGCGGTAGAACGCGACCGCGACCCGGTAGTCGCGGGTGGTCAGCTGGTGCCACACCGGCGCGCCGGCCTCACCGATCAGCTCGAAACCGCGGTGTTCCAGCGGCTGCCACAGGCCGAAGGGCGCTCCCGACGGATCGGTGGCCATGCTCATGAAGCCTTTCGCGGGCACTTCCATCGGTGCGATACACGACGAGCCGCCCGCCGTGGTCAGTGCCGACACCGTGGCGTTGATGTCGGCGGTGTGGAAGTAGGTGGTCCAGCCGTCGGGAGCTTGCCACTGCGGATTGTTGGCCATCAGGCCGGCGACCGGGTGGCCGTCCTTGGCGGCGTTGACGTAGCCGCCGTATTCGGGTCCGGCAGTTTCGAAGGTCCAGCCGAACACCGTGCCGTAGAAATCCTGGGCGCGGTCGAGGTCGGATGATGCCAGGTCGATCCAGGTGGGAGCGCCCAGCGGCGCGCCGTGACGAATGGGCACAATCATCTCCTTCGGGTGCGGTGTGTCCCCGGGTCGGGGCTCACCGATATCGACCGACGCCGACGCCAAAACTCATCGCGGCAGCGCGGACCCGAGTCAGGTCGGAGCGAACACCGTGACGAATTTGTGCAGCGATTCGCGGATATCACTTCTCAGCGCGCGGGCCACCACCATGCCGATCGGCCCGAACAATGCCGGACCACCGAGATGCACGTCGAAACTGACCACCGAGCCGTCGCCGTGCGGCTTGATCTTGGCGAGCAGCTTGACTCTGACACCGCCCACGCCGTGGCCGTTGAGCGTCATGGCCTCTGGCGGCTTGTAGTGCACGATCGTCCACCTGATCCGGTTGGGCATGCCCTTGACCTCGACGATCGACTCGATGACGGTGCCCTTCTCCAGCGTCTCGGGCAGCTTGCTGCGCCAGATCCGGTGAATGGTCAGCCATTCCTTGTAGCGAGACAGGTCAGAGGCATGTGCCCAGGCCGCTTCGGGCCGCAGTGGCACGTCGATGGATCCCGAGACTTTCCCCATGGGTTAATTCTGCTTGCCCTCGTTGTCCTTTGCCCGGGAACGTCATGGGTCGTCTTCGTCGTCGTCCTCGCCGAGCAGTTCGTCAGGGCGGTGGATGCGGTTGACCTGCGGTGGTCCGGTGCCGTCGCTCCAGGCGAGGCGGCCGTCCTCGGTCACTATCGTGGTCAGGTTGCCGCAAGTCGCCTCCGCATGGTCGGGCGCGCAGCCGAAGTAGAGGCTGTCGGCGTTGGTTAGCCCGCCGGCGGCCCAGTCCTGCGCGTGATGAACCTCGCAGTGGTAGCCGGGTTCAGGGCAATCGGGTCGGGTGCAGCCGCCGTCGCGGGCGTGGCAGATGATGCGCTGGTCTAAGGTGGCGATGCGCTTGCTGCGGCCCAAATACAGCGGGCGCTCGCAGTGATCCTCGAAGACGGCCAGATAGTGGATGCTGTTGGCGGCCATCCGGATCACATCGCGCATCGGCAATCGGCTGTTGCCGCCGGTGCGCGCCGGTGGTGGCATCGGGATGTTCGGGTCGTGCGCGGCGCGGGCGGCCTGCTCGAGCTCGCCCAGCTTGGTTGTCACGATCACGGTGACCGGCACGCCGCGATGGGTGCCGAGCTCGCCCGAGGACAGCGCATGGCGCAGCGCGAGCTTGAGCGCGTCGTGGCAACGCTGCGCCGGTGTGCGATGGTCACGCGCCTCGCCAGCAGCGTCGCTGGCCTCGGGCACGTGACGGCCCGGGCGGATGGCCGCGGTGATGGCCTCCAGGTAGGCGCGGGTTTCGGGGTCCAGCCAGCCGCGCAGCCGGCTCATGCCGTCGACGCATTGTGGCCCCAGCACCAGCCCGCGCCGCCGGGCCCGGTCCTCGTCGGAGAAGTTGCCGTCGGGATTGAGCCAGTCGGCGATCCGGTTGCCCACCACGGTGACGAACTTGGCGTCCTGCTTTCGGGCGTGGCGGACCAGGATGCGCTCGGCTTTGTCGCGGTCGGGCGCACTGACCGCGGCGGGCAGGGCATCCAGGGCGTGCAGCACCGCGGCGATATGGTCGTCACCGACGCTGCCGTCGTCGACAGCGGTGGCCAACTTCGGCAACTCCGGCGCCAGCGCCGGGCCGGTCAGCGAGCGTCGTGGCCGGATCCGCACCGCCACCCGAAACCGGCGTTTGACCTCCGCCGAGGTGACCCGCAGCCGCGCACCCAGCAGATTTCGCATCGACACCCCGGCCGGCAACCCCGGGTCCTCGGGCCCGTCGACCGGATCGGCGATCTCGCCGAACATCCGATACGACAGCCCGCGATTGACCCGGCCCAGCGCCTCTAGCCGCTCGGCGGTCGCCACCCGAAACGCATTGCCCACCAGGTCGGTGCACGACGCCCGCAGCCGGGCGTAGGCCGCGTCGATCAGCTCGAGATCGGTGAGTATCTGCGCACGCACCGCATCCACGGGAAGCGCCTGCTCGACGGAAGCCATCCCGCCATATTATCGAAAGAATGTTCGAGTCACCCCGGCCGCAGCGCATCGCACGCGCAATTGTGGATAAAGCGCGA
>NZ_JBOHHI010000038.1:0-16257 GCF_050700595.1 Mycobacterium sp. | reverse complement strand
CGGAGTCCAGCTCGCTCCACACCCGCTGGCGGGTCGACTGCCAGCCGGAGAACTTGGCGCCCAGCAGCGGGGAATTGGCGGCAATCGCGACCATGGTGGGGCCCAGCGCATGCGCCAATCTGACCCGGGCCGCCCAGCGGGGCCGCGGACCGGCGTCGAGGTTGACCTGAATCGAGGCCGTCGACGTCATCATCGCCGCGCCGGCGGCACCGGTGTGGCTGGCGGTGAAGAACTGTTCCATGGCGCGATAACGCAGCCCCGGATTGATGCGCCGGGCCGGCCGTAACGGGTCGGTGCCCAGCAACACCAGCCCCAGGCCGGCCTCGGCGAAGCTCTTCCGCAGCACCCGTTGGTCGCTGCTCATCGCCTCGATTGCCGGCACCGCACCGGTTACCGGCGGGCCCGACAATTCCACCGCGCCACCCGGTTCGACGGTGACCACGCTGCCCCCCGGCAGCACCGGAAGTGACCCGATCACACCGCTGATTTCGTCCCAGGTCGGCCTGCGGTGCGGCTCGACCGGGTCGAAGCAATGCGCCTCGAGCTCCAGGCCGACCCGCCCCAGCGCAGCATCGGTCAAACAGGTGTCGGTGAGGTACCGCGCGGCGTCCGACGAACCAGCAAGTTGGCCGTCGGCGAGGCAGGTCTGATCCAGCTGCGACGCGACGGCAAACGCCATATTCCCGATCCCTTCCGCCCGCACCGGGGATGTCGCAGGCTACTGAGTATTCGTGGCCGCGTCCCCCATGGTTGGGTCCGCCAATATGACGTGAGCGTGCGCAGAATGCCGGCCGCACCGGCGTGTCGGTGTACAAACACGCACGTTCGCGCCAGGTGACGGTCGCAGTAGGCTGCACCCATGCGGGTAGGAGTGCTCGGCGCGAAAGGCAAAGTCGGCTCGACGATGGTGCAGGCGGTGCAAGCCGCCGAGGATCTCACCCTGTCGGCCGAAGTCGACGCCGGCGATGCGCTTAGCCTGCTGACCGACAGCCAGACCGAGGTCGTCATCGACTTCACCCATCCCGATGTCGTGATGGACAATCTGAAGTTCTTGATCGACAACGGGATTCACGCTGTCGTCGGCACCACCGGGTTCACCGAAGAGCGGCTACGACAAGTGCGGTCGTGGCTGGCCGCCCAACCCGGTACCGCAGCGATCATCGCGCCCAACTTCGCGATCGGGGCGGTGCTGTGCATGCATTTCGCCAAGCAGGCCGCACCGTTCTACGAGTCGGTGGAGGTCATCGAACTGCACCACCCGCACAAGGCCGACGCCCCGTCGGGCACGGCGGTCCGCACCGCCGAACTGATTGCCGAGGCGCGAAAAGACCTGCCGCCCAATCCCGATGCGACAACCAGCAGTCTGCCCGGTGCACGCGGCGCCGACGTCGACGGGATTCCGGTGCATTCGGTTCGGATGGCAGGGCTGGTCGCTCACCAGGAGGTGCTGTTCGGTACCGCGGGGGAAACCCTGGCCATCCGCCACGACAGCATCGACCGCGCCTCGTTCGTGCCCGGTGTGCTGTTGGCGGTGCGCCGCGTCCACGATCACCCCGGTTTGACCGTCGGAATCGAATCTCTACTCAGCCTGCGATGACCGGCACCGGGCGCGCAGTCCGCATCCAACTGTCGATCGCGTTCATGTGCCTGGCACTGCTGGTGTACATGGTGCTGCTCGGCCGGTCCGCGGTGTTGTTGATCGGCTCCGGACGCGCCGTGACGGTGGCCCTGGGAGCGGCGTTGTTGCTGCTGCCGGCTATCGGGCTGTGGGCGATGATCGCGACCTTGCGTGCCGGTTTCGCTCATCAGAAGCTGGCCCGGTTGATCGCTGAAGACGGAATGGAACTCGACGTCGCGGCGTTGCCGCGGCGGCCGTCCGGTCGCATCGACCGGGTCGCGGCCGACGCGCTGTTCGACACGGTCCGCGATGAGCTGCACAGCGACCCGGACAACTGGCGGCGCTGGTACCGGCTGGCCCGCGCCTACGACTACGCCGGGGACCGGGTCCGCGCCCGGGAAGCCATGAAGAAAGCCGTCCAGCTGCAGGAGCGCGAATGAGCAAGACACTGCTCGTCGTTCATCACACTCCGTCGCCGGCCACCCGCGAGTTGCTGGAAGCCGTGCTCGCCGGGGCGAACGACCCCGAGATCGACGGTGTCGACGTGGTGGTGCGGCCCGCGTTGGCGGCGACCGTGCCGGACATGCTCGAAGCCGACGGCTACCTGTTCGGGACGCCGGCGAACCTGGGTTACATGTCGGGGGCGCTCAAGCACTTCTTCGACACGATTTACTACCCCAGCCTGGATCACGTGGCGGGCCGGCCATACGGTCTATGGGTGCACGGCAACAACGACACAGTGGGCGCGGCGAGCGCGGTGGACAAGGTGGCCACCGGGCTGTCGTTGGCCAAAGCCGCCGACGTGCTCGAGGTGGTCGGCGGGATCGACGCCGCGATTCGTGAGCGGGCCTACGAGTTGGGTGGGACGCTGGCTGCAACGCTGATGGGATGACCGAAGGAGCGGACATGACCCACACGAGCGCGGTGACCGAGATTTCACGCGACGCTAACCCATTTCCACCGATCGGTGTGTCTCGGGACCGCAACGACATTCCGCACTACGACCAGTTGCCGGCCACGCTGCTGGACATGCTCGCGCAGCACGTCGACACCCGGCCGGACGGCGAAGCTCTGATCGAGCTCGGCGCCGACCGCCTGACCTACCGGCAGTTGTGGGATGCGGCGGCCCGGGTGGCCGGCGGGTTGCGGGCGGGCGGTCTGCAGCGTGGTGAGCGGGTGGCGCTGCGCTACCCCGCGGGTCGGAACTGGGTGCTGGCGTTCTGGGGCACCGTGATGGCCGGTGGGGTGGCCGTGCCGGTGAATACCCGGTCGGCGCAACCGGAGGTCGAGTTCATTCTGTCTGATGCGGGGGCGCGGGTGGATCTGGCGGCCGACACACCGTTGCCCGACGGCAAACCCGCTGTGGTCGACGATCTCGAACGCGCCGACATCGCCGCGCTGTTCTACACGTCTGGCACCACCGGACGGCCCAAAGGGGTGCCGACCACCCACGAGGCGTTTCTGACCAACGCGGAAAACATGCTGCGCTGCGTCGGTCTCGAGCGCGACATCGGTGAGGAGTTTCGCACCCTCATATCGGTGCCGCTGTTCCACGTGACCGGCTGCAACTCGCAACTGTTAGCTGCCGCCTACGTCGGCGGAACGTCGGTGATCATGCCGGCCCTCGATCTCCCCCAGGTGATCGCGATGCTGCCTGGCGAGCGGATCTCATCGATGGTGACCGTTCCCGCGGTCTATGCATTGTTACTGCGGCACAAGGACTTCAGCAGCACCGACGTGTCCGGCGTCCGCTGGGTCGGCTACGGAGGTGCCCCGATCGCCCCGTCGTTGGTGAAGGGAGTGAAAAAGGCGTTTCCGCAAGCCCGGGTGTTCAACGGGTATGGGATGACCGAAACCGCGTCGCTGATGACCGCGCTGCCCAACGAGGACGCCGTCGACCACGCGGACTCGGTCGGGTATGCGGTGCCGTCGGTGGATCTCGGCGTGATTGCCTACGGTGACGACCCGTCCGTTGGCGAGTTGGTGACGCGCGGCGCCAACGTGACTGCGGGCTACTGGAACCGGCCGGAAGCCACCACCGCCACCATCATCGATGGCTGGCTGCACACGGGTGACGTGGTGCGGGTCGACGAGGCGGGCCGGGTGCACATCATCGATCGGCTCAAGGACATCATCAACCGGGGCGGGGAGAACGTCTCCAGCGTCGAGGTCGAGGCGGTGCTGCTGTCGGCACCCGGTGTCGCCGACGCCTGCGTGCTGGCGGTGCCTGACGAGGTCATGGGCGAAAAGGTCGGTGCCGTGCTGTTCGGCGAGCAGGTCGACGTCGGCGCCGTCCTCGACTACTGCCGGGGACAGCTTGCCGACTTCAAGATTCCGCAATACGTTTCGGTCGCCGCCGAGGCCCTGCCGCGCAACGCCGGAGGCAAACTCCTCAAGGGCCGGCTCCGCGACCAGGTGCAGTGGGGCGCCGCAGTACGATGACGCTGCTGATCGCCAACCGCGGTGAGATCGCACTCCGAATCATCCGTACCGCGACCGAATTGGGTATGACGACAGTCGCGATCTACGCCGAGGACGACGCCGAGAGCCCACATGTGCACGCGGCGGACGAAGCGGTCGGTCTGCCGGGAACGGGTCCGGAAGCATACCTGGACCAGACCGCGATCTTGGCCGCCGCCAAGACATCCGGCGCCGAAATGATTCATCCGGGCTACGGATTCCTGTCCGAGCAGGCCGGGTTCGCGCGTGCCTGCGCGGCGGCGGGGTACGCGTTCGTCGGGCCGGATCCTGATGTGCTGGAGCTCTTCGGCGACAAGTCGGCGGCCCGCCGCGCCGCAATCGCGGCGGGGATTCCGGTGCTGCCGGCCACCGACGGGCCGAGCAGCCTCGAGGACATCCGCGCCTTCTTCGCGGGCCACCAGCAGGGCATCGTGATCAAGGCGCTCGCCGGTGGCGGCGGCCGGGGCCTGCGGGTCGTCCGCAGCCCGGGGGAGATCGACGATGCCTACCGGCGCTGCGCCGCTGAGGCCCGACATGGTTTCGGGGATGCCGCGCTATTCGCCGAGGCCGTGTGCGACGACGCGCGCCACATCGAGGTGCAGATCGTCGCCGCGCCGACACGTGCGCTGGCCCTCGGTGACCGGGACTGCAGCATCCAGCGGCGCTACCAGAAGCTCATCGAAGTCGCCCCTGCACAAGGGATTTCCACCCGGTTGCGCCGCGAACTGCACGCCGCCGCGGCGCGGCTGGCCGGACACGTCGGATACCGCGGGCTGGCGACGGTCGAATTCCTGGTGGTCGGTGAGCAGTTCGTGTTCCTCGAGGTCAATCCGCGCATCCAGGTAGAGCACACCATCACCGAGGAGGTCACTGGGGTGGACCTGGTGTCCGTGCAGTTGGCCATCGCCGGCGCCGCGTCGTTCGACGAACTGGGGCTACCGGCCGGAATCGATAGCAGCGGTACCGGCGGCGAACCCGCCGCGGCGCGAGGCGTCGCCATCCAGACCCGGGTCAACATGGAAACGATCGACGCCGATGGGTCGGTAATACCGTCGACGGGAACTCTGGTGGCGTTCTCGCCGCCGAGCGGTCCCGGCGTACGCGTCGACACCTTCGGCCGCCCGGGATTGACGCCGAGCCCACTGTACGACTCGCTACTGGCCAAGGTGATCACCCACGTGCACGGCTCGTCGTTTCCCGCGGCGGTACGCAAAGCGCAGGCGGCCCTGACCGAATTCGGCGTCGAAGGCATCCGCACCAACATTGGATTACTGCGTGAACTGTTGTCCGACAGCCAGGTTCAATCCGGTATCGTGACGACGGGCTTCGTCGACGCGCGGCTTCCGGCGCTGGCCCGCGCCGCGAAGTCTACCCAACACGAAGTCCGGGTTGCGCCGCCCGAGCTGTACCCGGGTGAGGAGGTGCTGCGCGCGCCGATGGCCGGCACCGTCGTCGAGGTGCCGGCCGAGGATGCCGAGTTCACCGCGGGCACACCGTTGGTCGTCCTCGAGGCGATGAAGATGCAGCATGTGCTGGCGGCGCCGGACGCGTTGCGCACGGTGCGGTGCCTGGTTAGCCCGGGGCAGATCGTCGGCACCGGAGAACCGTTGGTGGTCTTCACCCGTACCGGTCTCGGTGCGGAAGACGCGGCGGCAGCCGAACTCGATCTCGACCGCACCCGCGGCGACCTCGACGACGTCCGTCGCCGCCACCTGCTCACCGTCGACGAGGGCCGGCGGGTCGCGGTTGGAAAGCGGCACGAGCAGAATCGCCGCACCGCGCGGGAGAACATCGCCGACCTGGTGGATCCGGGCAGCTTCGTCGAATACGGTGCGTTGGCGGTCGCCGCGCAGCGCAGCAGGCGCTCCGAGGAGGACCTGATCGCCAACACCCCGGCCGACGGCCTGGTCGCGGGCCTGGCGAGGGTCGGCGGAGCTGAAGCAATCGTGCTGTCCTATGACTACACCGTGCTCGCCGGCACTCAGGGCATGCGCAATCACGCCAAAACCGATCGGGTCTTCGAATTGGCCGCGCGCAAAGGGATTCCGGTGGTGCTGTTCGCCGAAGGCGGCGGTGGCCGGCCCGGTGACACCGACGTCGTCAACATCGCGGGACTGGACGTGCCGACCTTCCGTGCGCTCGGCGCGTTGAGCGGCCGGGTCCCATTGGTGTCGATCGTCTCGGGACGCTGCTTTGCCGGCAATGCCGCACTGGCCGGGACCTGCGACGTGATCATCGCGACGCCCGACGCCAACATCGGTATGGGCGGCCCGGCGATGATCGAAGGCGGCGGACTGGGAGAGTATCGTCCGGAGGACATCGGACCCGTCGACGTGCAGCGACGCAACGGGGTGGTCGGCCTGGTCGCGCGTGACGAAGCGCACGCCGTGGCGCTGGCCAAGCAGTATCTGTCGTACTTCGGGGGCGCCATCGACGACTGGGAGGCACCCGACCCGCGATTGGCGCGACATGTGGTGCCGGAGAATCGGTTACGGGCCTATGCCGTGCATCGCGCGATCGAGGCGATCGTCGACGTGGGTACGGTGCTCGAGTTGCGGCCGGACTACGGCGTCGGGGTGGTCACCGCGCTGGTACGCGTCGAGGGCGTGCCGTTCGGACTGCTGGCCAACAGCAGTCATCACCTCGGCGGCGCCATCGACTCCGAGGCTGCGGACAAGATCGCCGACTTCCTGATCCTGTGCGAATCATTCCGGTTGCCGATGGTTTCGCTCTGCGACACACCGGGATTCATGGTCGGTCCGGACGCGGAGGTCGACGGCGCGGTCCGGCGGTTCAGCCGGCTGTTCGTCCACGGAGCGCGGCTGACCGTGCCGTTCGGAATGATCATCCTGCGCAAGGGGTATGGACTGGGCGCGATGGCGATGGCGGGCGGGGCGTTTCATGCGCCCGACTTCACGGTGGCCTGGCCGACCGGCGAGATCGGCGGGATGGGGCTCGAAGGTGCGGTGCGGCTGGGATTCTCCAAGGAGCTGGCCGCCGTCACCGACCCGGTCGAGCGTCAAAACCTGTTCGAGAAGCTCGTCGAGGCGGCCTACCAGCACGGCAAGGCGCTCACGTCGGCCACCACCTTCGAACTCGACGACGTGATCGACCCGGCGGACTCGCGGGCCTGGATCACCAGGCTGTTGCAGGGCTGACGAAAGGACTCTCGAGTGTGAACGTTGATCACAAGATCGCGATCGTCACCGGCGGCGGCGGCGGCATCGGCGGCGCGCTGGCCAGAAAGCTCGCCCAACAAGGCGCACGAGTCGTGGTCGCCGACCTGGACGCCGCGACCGCCGAACCGGTGGCGGACGACATCAACGCCGAGCGACCCGGCGCGGCGATGGCTGTTGGGGCGGACGCGTCCGACAGCAGGCAGATCCGGCGATTGATCGACCTCGCGGAGCGCGAATTCGGCCCGGTCGACCTGTATTTCGCGAACGCCGGCATTACCGGCGCCGTGGGCCTGGACGTCAGCGAAGCCGACTGGGACCGCAGCATCGACATCAACCTGCGCGCCCACATCCGCGCCGCGCAGTTGCTGGTGCCAGGCTGGGTCGAGCGTGGTGAGGGTTACTTCATCAGCACCGCGTCGGCGGCCGGGCTGCTCACCCAGCTCGGCTCGGCCACCTACTCGGTCACCAAGCACGCGGCTGTCGGTTTTGCCGAATGGCTGAACATCACCTACGGCGATCAAGGCGTGCGGGTCAGCTGTCTGTGCCCGATGGGTGTGAACACCAAGCTGCTCTACGGCGGTGAGCAATCCGGTGACGCGTTGGGTGACCTCGCCACCCGGGCCGTCACCGCCGCGGGCGCCGTGCTGGAGCCCGACGCCGTCGCCGACGCTGTGCTGGCCGCCATCGACGAGGAGCGGTTTTTGATTCTGCCGCACCCCGAAGTGCTGAAGATGTACCGGCACAAAGGAATTGACTACGACCGATGGCTGCGCGGCATGCGCCGCTACCAGCGCAGCCTGCTGGATCACGACCGCTGAGAGGAGCCACCATGTCCCTATTCGAAATATCCGATCGCGCAAAGAATTACCAGGCGGATCTGCTGGAGTTCATGGATTCGCACGTCTACCCGGCCGAAGCCGTTTACGACGAGCAAATGCGCGCATCCGGCGATCCGCACTTTCAGCCGCCCATCATGGAGGAGCTCAAGGCCGAGGCCCGCAAGCGGGGCTTGTGGAACCTCTTTCACCCGCACCCCGAGTGGGGACCCGGACTGAGCAATCTCGAGTACGCGCCGCTGGCAGAGATCATGGGCCACAGCCCCCACCTCGCCCCCGAGGCATGCAACTGCAGCGCACCCGACACCGGAAACATGGAAGTGCTCACGCTGTTCGGCACTGCCGAGCACACCGAGAAATATCTCAAGCCGCTGCTGGACGGAACTATCCGCTCGGCGTTCGCCATGACGGAGCCGCAGGTGGCCAGTTCGGATGCCACCAACATCGAACTCTCGATGGTTCGCGATGGCGGCGAGTATGTGCTCAACGGACGGAAGTGGTTCGCCTCCAACGCCTTGCATAAGAACTGCAAAGTGATGATCGTGATGGGCAAGACGGATCCGACGGCCGCGCCGCACCGGCAGCAGTCCATGATGGTCGTGCCCATCGACGCCCCCGGGGTCACCGTGATGCGCGGGCTGCCGGTGTTCGGCTACCAGGACCGCGAAGGTCACGCCGAGATCGACTTCACCGACGTGCGGGTGCCGCTCACCGACGTGCTCAAGGGCGAAGGCGAGGGCTTCGCGATCAGCCAGGCACGCCTGGGCCCCGGCCGTATCCACCACTGCATGCGCGCGATCGGCATGGCCGAGCGGGCGCTCGAACTACTGTGCCGGCGTGCGCAATCCCGGCTCACCTTCGGCAAGCCGATCAGCGAGAACGCCAACATCCAGGACTGGATCGCCGAGTCGCGCATCGATATCGAGATGATCCGGCTGCTCACCCTCAAGGCCGCCTACCTGATGGACACCGTCGGCAACAAAGAGGCCCAAACCGAGATCGCGGCGATCAAGGTCGCGGCCCCGAAAGTGGCGCTGAAGGTCGTCGACCGCGCGATCCAGGTACACGGCGGGGGCGGCGTCACCGACGACTTTCCGCTGGCCATGGCATGGGCGCACCTGCGCACGCTGCGGCTGGCCGACGGGCCGGACGAGGTGCACAAGCGAGCCATCGCGCGTCGCGAGCTGCGCAAGTACCGCGATCACATTCCCTATCAGAAGGTGAGCTGAGATGACCACGCAAGACCTCACCGGCCGCACGGCGATCATCACCGGAGCCTCGCGCGGGATCGGGCTGGCCATCGCACAGCGGTTGGCGGGCGCTGGCGCGAATGTCGTGCTGACCTCCCGCAAGCAGGACAGCGCCGACGCCGCCGCTGCGCAGGTCGGCGGCGACGCTCTGGGCGTGGCCGCGCACGCGGTCGACGAGGACGCCGCGCGCCGCTGCGTCGATCTCACCCTCGACCGCTTCGGCAGGGTGGACATCCTGGTCAACAACGCCGGAACCAACCCGGCCTACGGCCCGCTGATCGAGCAGGACCACGGCCAGTTCGCCAAGATCTTCGAGGTCAACCTGTGGGCGCCGCTGCTGTGGACCTCGCTTGCGGTCAAGGCATGGATGGGCGAACACGGCGGCGCGGTGGTCAACACCGCGTCGATCGGCGGCCTGCATTTCGGGCCCAACATGGGCCTGTATGACGCCACCAAGGCCGCCCTGATCCACGTCACCAAGCAACTGGCGCTGGAACTTTCGCCGCGGGTGCGGGTCAACGCGATCTGCCCGGGCGTGGTGCGCACCCGACTCGCCGAGGCGCTGTGGAAGGGACACGAGGACCCGCTGTCGGCGTCGATCGCGTTGGGGCGTATCGGGGAGCCGGTCGACGTGGCAGCCGCGGTCGGCTTTCTGGTCTCGGATGCGGCGAGCTGGATCACCGGCGAAGCCATGGTGATCGACGGCGGCCAGTTGCTCGGCAACGCGCTGGCGTTCCGTCAGGCTGAATGAACGGAGGCACCGATGAGCACCGATGAGGATCTACGCGCCCGGGTACAGGCACTGATAGACGAGCACGATCCGGCGAGCTGTACTCCTCGCGATTTTTTGGGTGCGCGGTTCGACGCGGGACTCGCCTGGGTGCACTTCCCGCGGGGCTGCGGCGGGCTCGAGCTGCCGCGGGGCTTTCAGGCACAGGTCGAGGCACAACTGGCCGCGGTCGGCGCGCCGCCGGGCGGCGGCGGACGCAACGGCATCGGGATGGGCATGGCTGCGCCGACGATCGCCGCGTTCGGCACCGACGAGCAACAGCGAAAGTTCCTGCGGCCGTTGTTCACCGGAGAGCACATCTACTGTCAGTTGTTCAGCGAGCCGGGCGCCGGATCCGATCTGGCGGGCCTCGCCACCCGCGCGGTCCGCGACGGTGACGACTGGATTGTCAACGGGCAGAAGGTGTGGACGTCCGGCGCGCAGTATGCGCAGATGGCGATCCTGGTGGCACGCAGCGATCCGACGGTTCCCAAACATCAGGGACTGACCTACTTCGTGTGCGACATGACCGGCGACGGCGTCGATATCCGTCCGCTGCGCCAGATCACCGGCGAAGCCGAGTTCAACGAAGTGTTTCTCACCGATGTGCGGGTGCCCGACGCGAACCGGCTCGGCCCCGAGGGCGGCGGCTGGAAGGTGGCCACCACCACGCTCAACAACGAACGGGTCGCCATCGGCTCGTTGTCCGGCGTCGGACGCGAAACCGGGATGATCGGCAAGGTCACCGAGGCGTGGCGGGCCCAACCCGAGTTGCGCAACCCCGCGATGCACGACGAGCTGATGCGGCTATGGGTGGATTCCGAAATTGCCCGGCTGTCCGCCGTGCGGCTGCGCCAGCGACTCACCGCCGGACAGCCGGGACCCGAGGGTGCCGGCATGAAGTTGACCTTCGCGCGGCTGGCACAGGCGATTTCGGGGTTCGAGATAGAACTGCATACCGAATCCGGATTGCGCTATGACGACTGGACCATGCGCAGGCCCGACATGGTTGACTTCACCGGGCGCGAGCCCGGGTACCGCTACCTGCGGGCGAAGGGCAACTCGATCGAGGGCGGGACATCGGAGATCCTGCGTAACACCATCGCCGAGCGGATCCTCGGCCTGCCGCCCGAACACCGGGTCGACAAGGAGCTCGCCTGGAAGGATCTGGATCGATGAGCGACCTGCTGTACTCCGACACCGAGGAAGCCCTGCGCGACAGCGTGCGCCGCCTGTTTGCCGACCGCTGCCCGCCGGAAGCGATCATTACTCTGTATGACGCTGAGCCACAAGACTTCTCCGATCTGTGGCGGGCGCTTGCCGTCGATCTGGGCGTGGCCGGGTTGCTGGTGCCCGAGTCGCTCGGCGGTGCGGGAGCAAGCGCCCGCGAGGCCGCCGTAGTGATGGAGGAGGTCGGCCGGGCGGTTGCGCCGGTGCCGTTCTTGTCCAGTGCGGTGCTGGCCACGGTCGCGCTGATGGCCGGCGGTGACACGGAGACGATGACGGCGCTGGCGGCGGGCTCGCTCACTGCGGCACTGGCGGTACCGGTTTCCACCGCACCGGGTGATGCGGCGGCCGGTGTCAGCGTGGGTAGTGACGGCCTGGCCGGAAGGGTCACCAGCGTGGCCGGCGTCGCCCAGGCCGACGTGCTGGTGGTGCCGGCAGCAGGCCCGGACGGACCGGAGCTGCACACCGTCTCAACGAGCGCGGCAGGTGTCGACATATCACCGGTGCTGACGCTGGACATGACCAGGCCGCTTGCCGACGTGCGGTTTTCCGGCGCGGTATCGACCAGGGTCGGCGCCGGATCGACCGCGGTGATGTCGGCGCTGCAGACGGGAGCGGCGTTGCTCGCCTCCGAGCAGCTGGGTGTCGCACAATGGTGTTTGGACACCACGCTGGCTTACGTCAAGGGCCGCAAGCAATTCGGTCGCGCCATCGGCTCGTACCAGGCGATCAAGCACCGGCTGTCGGATCTATGGCTGGAGGTCAATTCGGCGGCGGCGGCCGCCCGATACGCCGCGGACACCTGCGCCCGCCGCGACGACGATGCGGTGATCGCGGCGGCGGTGGCGCAGGCCTACTGCAGCGGCGCGGCCGTGCACGCTGCCGAGGAGTGCATACAGCTGCACGGCGGCATCGGGATGACCTGGGAGTATCCCGCGCATTTATATCTGAAGCGGGCCAAAAGCGACCAGTTGTTTTTCGGCACCGCTTACCGCCACCGCGCCCGGTTGGCCGAGTTGGTCGACCTGCCGCACGACTGAAGGAGTTGACGTGAGCCTTGAATTGGCGCATGAGTTTTCGTTCTGGGCGTCGCTGAACCCACCCGCCGACTTCGGCGCGGGTCCGCTGGGCCGGCGGACGTATTTCGAGGTGACGGCAGGCGCGGCCAACGGCGAGCGGTTCAACGCCACCGCGTTCGGCGGCGGCGGCGACTGGATCCTGATCGGACCCGACAACTATGCGCGCATCGACGTGCGGCTGCAGTTCAAGACCGACGACGGCGCGCTGGTGTACGTCCAATACTTCGGGCTGCTCGAGCTGAATGCCAAAGTCGGTGAGGTGATGGCAAGCGGTGGCAACACGATGTACGAGGACCAATATTTCCGCACGACACCGCGCCTGGAAACCGGCGACGAGCGCTACGCGTGGTGCAACCACAGCGTGTTCGTCGCCCGCGGTCACCTGCTCGAGGGCCCCAAGGTGGAGTACGAGGTGTACCGCGTCTTGTGAGGGACAGGAGTTCGACCATGGATAAGCGCATCCTCGGTAACAACCTCGAGGTCTCGGCGATCGGGTTGGGCTGCATGGGCATCAGCCGCGGCTACGGGCCGTCGGGACCCAAAGACGAGATGATCGCGCTGATCCGCTCCGCCGTCGAGCACGGTGTCACCTTCTTCGACACCGCCGAAGCCTACGGAGACAACGAACAACTCGTCGGCGAGGCGCTGGGGCCGTTCGCCGGGCAGGTGGTCATCGCGACCAAATTCGGCTTCGCGTTCGACGCGACCGGCAACATCGCGGGACTCAACAGCCGACCGGAAAACATCAGACAGGTCGTCGACACCTCGCTACGGCGGCTCGGCGTCCAGACGATCGACCTGCTCTATCAACACCGCGTCGACCGGGAGGTGCCCATCGAGGAGGTGGCCGGCACGGTCAAGGAGATGATCGCTGCCGGCAAGGTCAAGCACTTCGGCATGTCCGAGGCGTCCGCTGAAACCATCCGCTGCGCCCACGCCGTCCAACCCGTCACCGCCGTGCAAAGCGAGTACTCGATCTGGTGGCGCACACCGGAGACCGACGTGCTGCCCACGTGTGCCGAACTCGGCATCGGCTTCGTGCCGTACAGCCCGTTGGGCAAAGGCTTTCTCACCGGAAACATCAGTGAAAAAACGCAATTCGACCGCTCCGACATCCGCAGCACCATTCCCCGTTTTGCTGCCGACGCGCGGGCCGCCAACCGGGCCGTGGTCGATCTACTGGCGGCGATCGCGGCGCGCAAGAACGCGACGCCCGGTCAGATCGCGCTGGCCTGGCTGCTCGCGCAACGGCCGTGGATCGTCCCCATTCCCGGCACCCGCCGCCTCGATCGCCTCCGGGAGAACAACGCGGCGGCCGATGTCGTGCTGACCGCCGACGACCTCCGCGAGATCGACGACGCCGCAGCCGACATCACCGTGCAAGGTGCGCGCTATCCCGAGTTCATGCAGCGGCTGATCGGCGGCTGACCTGGCGGGCTACCTCGCCCTACCGCTCGACGCGCTCCGGATCGCCCAGGGCGTTGTAAAACCCGACTTGGCTCAAATTAGCTCTTCGGGCGCTTCGCTCCACCGTGGTGATCGAAAATCTGGCCGGCGCGTTGCGTTTCGACGTGGTGGGCGCTGAGGTCAGCGCATGCGCGGCGAACGGTTCATGCTGGAGGGTGTTTCGGTCGACCCCGGTCGCACTATGTTGCCTGTGAGCCCGCAAATTAGCCTGAGGGTGGAGAGCCCCTTATCCACGGGGACCGTGGAATGTTGCCGTAGAGCACGAGTGTCAGAATTCTGTTTCACCCCGCTCTCCCCGAGGCACACCTCTTGGTCAATCATGTTGAGAGATGGTGATTTTGGATGGATGTAGTGCACCCGCGGTGCGCGGGAATCGACTGCTCGAAGAAAGACGCGAAGGTCTGTGTGCGGATTCCGGGCCGAGGACGCAGACGAGCGTCGTCGACGGTGACGACATGGGGTGCCACGACTTCACAGATCCTGGCGTTGCGTGAGCACCTGATCGCGCAGAAGGTCACGTGTGTGGTGATTGAGTCCACCGGCGACTATTGGAAGCCGTTCTACTATTTGCTCGACGATGAGCTGAACATGATGCTGGTCAACGCGTCGCGGGTGCGCAATGTGCCCGGCCGCAAGACTGACGTTTCCGACGCGGCGTGGCTGGCCGATCTCGGGGCACACGGGCTGGTGACGGCGTCGTTGGTGCCGCCACCGCCGATCCGGGCGCTGCGGGATCTGACCCGCGCCCGCACCCACATCACCCGGGAGCGCTCACGGGAGGTAATGCGCCTGGAGAAGCTACTCGAAGACGCCGGGATCAAGCTGTCGTCGGTGGCCACTGACATCACCGGAGTGTCCGGAAGAGCGATGCTCGAAGCGCTGATCGCCGGCCAGCGGGATCCGGCCATGATCGCCGATCTGGCCAAGCGCACCTTGCGCCGCAAGATCCCGGACCTGACTGAGGCGTTGGTCGGCCGATTCAATGAGCACCACGCATTCATGGTGCGGTTGTTCCTCGACCGCATCGATGCTCACACCGCCGATATCGGTCGCCTTGATGAGCGGATCGAGGAGGCGATGGCCCCCTTTCGCGCCGCCCGGGACCTGTTGATCAGCATTCCCGGGTTCTCCACCAGGACCGCCGAGGTGTTCATCGCCGAAACTGGCGGGGACATGAGCGTGTTCCCCAGCGCCGGGCAGTTGGCGTCATGGGCAGGGGTCTCACCGGGATCCAACGAATCCGCCGGACGGGTGAAATCGACCAAGACACGTCCCGGCAATCCCTATCTCAAAGGTGCGCTCGGGGTTTCGGCAATGTCAGCGGCACGCTCGAAGAACTCGTTCTTCGCCGCCAAATACCAACGGATCAGATCCCGACGCGGGCCGATGCGCGCGCTCGTCGCCGTCGAGCACGCCTTGATCATCACCGCGTGGAACATGCTCACCAACGGTGCGTTCTACCGCGAACTCGGAACCGACTACTACACGCTGCGCAAACCCGCGAAAACCAAGGCCCGAGCCGTCAGCCAACTCGAAGCTCTCGGCTACACCGTCACGCTGAAACCACTGGCTGACATCGCATAGGGAATCCGGCAGTTCAATCAGTGGTCACCAACTCGTGGTCACCTCAATTTTCGTGTCAGTGCGTACGTCAGCGGGGATCTTGATGAGGGCGTGGCGGAGATCGTCGGGTAGCGGCCCGGCGCAGTTGCGGGTTTGGTTGTCGGCCGTGATTGTCGAGATCCGATAGCAGCGGGTATCGCAAACGAATTGCTCTATTCCTCAACCTGTTTGGGCTTCGGTACAGTGCCGGCAATGACCGGCTCCGGTAGCCAACCTAGTTGTTTGTTGGTGGCGGCTGCGGCTGGAAGGGTTCATACCACCACCAGTCGGCGCGCTCGCCGGTGGGCCCGGGGCACGGTGGGACAGCGGGCGGGGGAAGGTTCGGCGCACGCGCGAGCGATCCTGCGCGCAGCCGTCGACCGCAGCTGTCGGTGACGATGAGATCGTCGGCGGGTCCGGCGATGGTGATGACGCGCCGGTGGTGGCACCGATGGTGATAGGGGCATACCAACACCAGGTTGAACAACTCGGTCACACCACCGTCGTCCCAGTGCCGGATGTGGTGTGCGTGCAGACCGCGGGTGGCCCCGCAGCCGGGAACCGCGCAGGTGGGATGGCGGTGCTCGAGCGCGCGGCGAAGCCGCCGGTTGATCAGCCGGCTTGCTCGGCCGGCGCCGATGACCTGCCCGTTACGTTCGAACCAGACTTCGCAGGTGGCATCACAGCTCAGGTATCGGTGTTCGGCGTCGGACAGTAGCGGGCCCAGGTGCAGCGCCGCAATGCGGTCCTTGACGTCTAGATGCATCACC
>NZ_JBOHHI010000037.1:0-22755 GCF_050700595.1 Mycobacterium sp. | reverse complement strand
CAACGTCGCGGCCGAACTCAACGCGCGTCCCCGCAAGCGCTTCGGCTGGCGCACCCCCGCCGAAGAACTCAACCGACTACTCTCAGACCCGTCCGCCTTTGTTGCAGCGACCGCTTGAATCCAAGCTGAGCCACCTTGGGAGGCCGCAGCCACTGTGGCATCCAAGATGCGGTTACAGTGTTCGTCGTCGCCGGTCGGCCAAGTCATAGCGCCATCTTTTGCAATGGCGCAGTACTCACTGCGGTCCTAAACCGGATTGAACGACGAAATGAGCCACTTCTCATCAACTTTGGTCAACGTGACCAGAACGCTGCTGGAAGCCAACGTTGGTTCCGGCCGATCCGCGCTCACCGTGGTTTGATTGACAAATACCAGCACCACAGCCGAGTCCGGATGCAATTCCGAAAGGGCGGCACGTACCACCACCGCGCTGGTCTTGACGGACTTCTGCTTCGCGGCCGGCGTGACCATCTGCTGGGTGAACTGGCTGTAGTAAGACAAGAAGTCGCCAGTCAAATGAGACTTGGCGGAAGAAAAGTCGGTCTCCAGAGTGTCCGGAGAATACGACAGAATGGCAACCGTCCCCTCAGTAGCCGCAGACATTGCCGACTTAGCCTCCGCAGCATCGGTGGCTCGATCCGGCCGGTATTGGAAATAGAGCAACCCACCCGCTAACGCCGCCGAAGCCACGACCAGTAACACCAATAGCGCGGGAAGGACCTTACCGCGCGGCAACCCCTTCACGCGACCAGTCAAGCGCTTCAGCCGCCCGGGCTTCGCACCTTCGTCTTCAAGGTGCTCGACCGACTCGGCGTCCGGTGTCTCCTCGGCCACCGGGGTTTCCTCTGTGGTCACGGCACAAACTGGACTTTCGACATCTTGAGCTGATCCCCGTCGCGGGTGAGGGTGACGATCAATCTGAAATTGCGCGGATCCTGCTTGGCGCCAGCCGCATTGGTAACTTCCGCGGTGGATGCGACCAGCACCACTGCTGAGTCACTTGTCATCGAGCCCAAGTCCACTGCCGCGACCGCTACAGTGCCGCGCTCGACCACCTGCGACTGTTCCACCGCCTTGGTGAAATCGTCGGCGGTCTTTTGGAAGTCGTCCCTGAATGCGCCGGTGGAGTTCTCGATGACGCGCTGCACATCCTGTTTGGCGTGGTTGAAATCCAGCGACGTCAGCGTCACGACACCCTGCCGCGCTGCGGCCGAGAACTCAGCTACACGCTGACGCTGCTGGGACGCATTGCGATGCTCCCACACCATGTACCCGCTGACCGCCAACGAGGCGAAGATAACGATGACGGCAACAATGGCGGCGATGGTGGACAGTCGGGGACGACGCCACCGTCGATACCATGCCGGCTCGTCCGCCGCCGCGTCGGGAGCAACACCGGAAGCATCGAGTTCCGCGACGCCGTCACTCACATCTTCTGAGTCCTCCGCTTGAGCCTCGTCGGCTTCGTCTATCTGCGGCTCGGCTTTTTCCGCAGCTTCCACGAGTTTGGCCTGCTCGCGCAATTGAATGGCGCGAGCAGTGGCACGAGCGGCAGCTGCGAGAGCTTCAGCCTCCGCGGCCTCTGCCTCCGCCTGCTCGGCCATCGCCCGTATGTCAGCAGCAGTGCTCGGCGCTTGGTCCTCGTTCACCGGTTGCTCTTGTAACCCATCACGCAGCAAATATGGCTTTCTTCGCTTCCTGGCCGCTAACGCGGTTGATCGTTCAACACCTTACCGGTGGTGTCGAACCCGATCGCTTCAATTCGTCTGCTCGCTCCAGCGCTGGGATTACTGTGTCATTCATGGCCCTGGACAGAGCGCTCGCAGCATCGGTCCTAACTTGTGGATTGATCGCGGTGCCGATCATTCCGGTCGGTACGGCATCGGCGTTTTGTGACGCGGCGGATTGCGTTCCGAACGTGGCCCGTAACGTCGTTCCAGGCGCGCCCTGCGATCCCCAACACTTCTACGTCTTCGGTTTGGACTCCGGCTCCAAGACCTTGGTGTGCACCACGGCGGGCGTTTGGGCGCCGGCCGGACCGTTAGTCGGTTTACGTGAAGTCGCCCTTCCTTGCGATTCGCTGAATGACTCGGCGCAGGAAGGCGATGGCGCCCCGCTCAAGTGCGCGCAGGTGAATAGGACATTGCGTTGGGTGCACCGCGACGATACGCCCGGCTGAGCGTCCCACCCGGCAGCCGAGCTAAAGCGCCGAATCAGCGAAGTTTTCCTGCTGAAGCGTTAGCATCCTTTTGCACGAGCGGAGGCGCGACGTGACAACTAGGAGAAGGACCCTCCCGGGCATCGGTTCGGCAATGCTGTTGGCAATCGCAGGCCTCCTGGCAAGCACCACGCCGTCAGCGGCGGACGATGTGCCGCTGCATCATGTCAAGTACACGCTGACCGCCGACAACCCGATCTATGCGGACATCTATTACCTGGACCAGGAGCCACCGGCTTTTGCCGACTTTAGCCACAATCCCTACCAGTTCGTTCCGAACATCCAAGCCGACGTCGGCCCGAATCGGCCGTGGACCTACGAGCTCGATCTGGCGAACCCCTTCAATTGGGCCTTTTTCACGGCAAGTGTCGGACGCGAACCGAGCACGCCGATGTTTCACTGCCAACTGATGCTCGACGGCGGCATTGTCGCGATGCAGGACGGCCCCAAGGGCGTGCTCTGCTCGATTCGTAACTGGTAATTCGGCCAGCTGAGCACTTATCAGGTGTCGCCGCGAACCCAGGTCCTGTGACCGTTCTGGGCCACGCACATGAGGAACAGACCATCCGGCGCCTGCGCGACGTAGTACTCGGGCCATTTGGTGCAGTCGGAATTCTCTTCCTTGATTCCAGCCATCGGAGGCGAGCGGAACCATCTTGTCTCTCGCCTTCTCGCTGAACCGCAGAACAGGAGCCGGCCCGGTTGCGTGGCGAAGGTGATGTAGTAGTCGACGGTGCCGAAGACGTAGTAGGTGGTGTTGTCACACGGCGCACCGAGAACGATGCCCGGGGTGATGCCCGGCGTGCAGTCGGGATAGTCGCAAACAGTCGGTCCGGCGTCGGCGGTCGGCGCCGCCAGTACACCCATACCCACGAACGCGGCAATCGCTGCCACGACGAATCGCACTCGATTACTGTGGCACAGGCGGAAATGAAATTTCCCTGTTCGGCGAAGATTCCCCATCACACACACAACTGGCCCGCCGTACCGAAGGTTCGCGCTGACCAGTGATAATGGGGGCATTCCCTATACGCGAGAAGGAGGTGGCCATGGCGCAGCGGAAGCAAGCGGGTGGTAGCCCCACGCTCGCCGAAGCAATGGAAGACGTCGCCCGGGCCGAAGCACGAGCCGAGGCTGCCCGGGCGCGTGCGCTACAGCTGAGCCGGAAAGCCGCGGGAGACGATGAGGATGTTCACGACAGTGTCAGCGAGGCGGAGCCGGCATCGGCGAGATGGGCTCGGTTGCGGCGACAGTTGCGGAAGCGTCCGGGCCGGAAATCACTCGCCGTTGGCGCCGCGATTCTGCTGATCTGCACCTTTCTGGGAATGACCGGTTATGCGGTGTGGTATCACCGTAAAACCGTGGATGAGCGGCAGCGCGCTGCAGAGTTCGCTGCCGCTGCCCGGCAGGGTGCCATCACGCTGATGTCGATTGATGCCAATAAGGCGAGAGACGACGTGCAGCGCATCATCGATGACAGCACAGGCTCGTTGAAGACCGGGATGATGATCAATGCAGAGGATCTGGTCAAGTCGGTCGAAGAGTCGAAGGTAAGCACAAAAGTCGCCGTGAAGGCCGTCGCTGTCGAGTCGATAACCGACGATTCGGCAGTTGTTCTGGTAGCGATGAAATCCGAGGCCACCAACACCGACAAGACCAAACCGCCACCGCGGTCGTGGCGAGTCGTCATGAGTCTCCGGAGGGACGCCGGCAAAATCAAGATGTCCAATGTCGAGTATGTACCGTGACGGTCGACGACAGTTCCAAAATCGACGACGCTCGAGGTCCATCCGACGTGGAGCCGGCGAAGAGCGGCCGAATCAGCTTGAGCTGGCATTGGATCCGCCGTCGCCTGTCCAGATGGCGTCCAATTCTGTTGGTGCTGTTGGTCGTTGCCTCGATGGGGGTCGCTGCCGCCTTGTTTTTCGTTGAGTACCGTCCGGACCAGCAAACTGACGACGTGGCGGCACAACAGGTGGTCAATGCTGCGTCAGAAGGTGCGGTGGCGCTTCTGTCGTACTCGTCGGACAGCCTGAGCCGTGATTTCACCAATGCGAAGTTGCGCCTCACCGACGACTTTCAGGACTACTACAAGCGGTTCACTGAACAGATCGTGGCGCCGGCGGCCCAGCGGGGACTCAGGACGAACGCCCGCGTGGTTCGGGCTGCCGTATCGGAGCTGCATCCGAATTCAGCTGTGGTGCTGGTTTTCATCAATCAGAAAACGGCGAGTAAGGATCAGCCGGAGCCGGTGCAAACCGGGAGCAGCGTCCAGGTAACGCTGTCGAAAGTCAAGGGTTCCTGGCTCATAGCGAAGTTCGAAGGCGTGTGACAGCCGCCGCTGGCTTTTTGGGGCGAATTGGCGTGTGATGCACGGTCCGGTGTTAATGTCAGCTCCGAAGACTGTAGCGCGTCGAGGAGCACATGATGCGTTCGATGAGCCGAATGGGCGCCGCCGCAAGCGCAACTCTGGTACTCGTGATCGGCGGTTTGGGTACCGCACCGCCAGCCCGGGCGGTTGGCGACCCGATCAACGGGACGTACATCGCCACGTCGCTCGGCGAGTGGGCCAAAACCAACGAGGTGTATCGCGACGAAGCGACAGGGCGTAGCACGTGGACTATCACCTCTTCGTGCGCGACCTTCCAGGAGTGCAGCGGTCAGGTGAAGAGTGATCAAGGCTGGAGCGCACCGATAACCATCCATGATGGAGCACTGTGGTACGTCAGAAGAGATGTGCCGAATTGGGAACAGTGCCCCGACGGTACCGCGGCTACCGGGCAGCAGACTTACCAGTTCACTTGGGTAGGCCCGGACGGCCTAGCCCAGCGTGGGTCGAGAACACTGGCTGGTTGGGACAAGACGATGGGCCCCAGCGGCGCCTGCGGCGTAAATAGGTGGCTTGTGGTAGAGATGCCCTTCCGGCTCGACAAGATAGCCTGATCGCGACCGCTGGGTTCTCGCGCATCGACCCGTTGCGCCCGGCTCTGCCGCGCTTGCGATCGCCGCTCAGGTCGGAAGCATGTCCTTCCAGGTCGTGGGCGCCGACCGCTTGACGAGGTTGGACTGCCGATAAAGCTGCCCGTCGGGAGCGACGTACCGGCCGGTCTGCGGATCGTAGTGGGTAACGACCACCGATGGACCCGGCCGAGATCCGTTGCCGCCGAACGAGCTCGGAGCCGCCTGCGGGCCGCCGCTGCCGGGGCCGGTGGGCGGCGTGGCCGCTTCCGGAACATCCATCGGCGCTATGGGGGGAACCTCCTGCGCCATCGGTTCTGGTGCGTAGGCCGGCGGCGGAGATTCCGGCGGCACAAGTGGTCCGGGCGGCAGCGGCGTTCCCTCCACCGGTCCGAAGTACCTGTCGCGGAAAAAGCCGGCCCGGTCATCGGGCGCGACGCCCTGCGCGGTCAGGTTGGGATCCAGCGGGGCGGCGCCGAATGCGTGTTCCCGCATCGCCAGCGGTACGTAGGGCTTGTCGCTGTTGCAGATTTCGACTGTCGGCGCGCGCTTTCCCGGATGTCTCATGCAAGGGTAGTTACGGGCGCCGCGAACCGCTATCGGTGAATCTTGGGGCAGTTTGCAGTACAGGTTGTCCGGGGTATCTATTGTGGACGTGTCGGCCGGGGGACGCCATTCGCTGGGTGGTAGGAAACCGACCGTGCATGCCGGTGGATCACTGACGGAGACGGTGAAGTCGCCCCGGGTACGCCCGTACGCGCTGTTGTGTGTGGGTGCAGATTGTTGAGTAGCCGCAATGAACGGCGGCAGCAACACCAGTACTTGCTCTATCGAGGCATGGTAGGCCACGAAGATCTCGCCGACGGTGCTCAGGTTGGCGAGCAGCACCGGCAACGTCGGTTTGATTTGGTCAAGCAGTCGGGACGCCTCGTCCAGGGCACCGGGCCCGGTGTCCAGCAGGCTGCGCACCTGTGGGTCGTTGGTCACCAACTGGTCGCTGAATCCGGCAAGGCTGCGCGCCCACAGCCGGATCGCGTCGGTGGTTTGCGCTTGCGAGTCCAGAAGCGGCCCGGTGTCCTCCGTGAGGGTTCGTGCCCGGTCGGCGACGCCATTGAGGTCGCGGGAGAGTCGTGCTGCCGAGTCGTTCAGCGATGCGAAATCGTAGCCGGCCCCGTTGAATGCCTTGAACGTTTCGTCGAGTAATTCGCTGAGCTTGCCCTTGGGGATGCTGTTGATCAGGGTGCTGGTCTTATCGAGCAGCGGTCCGACCGGCTGCGGGATCGTGGCATCCCGCATGGCGATGACCGAGCCGTTGTGCAGGTAGGGCGGGGCGTCGGTACGTGGCCGCAGATCCACGTATTGTTCGCCCACCGCGGAGATGCTGCGCACCTCGGCCTGCAGATCGGCCGGGATTTTCTGCGAAGAGCCAAGGGACAGCGTCGCTTTCGCGCCGTGCGGCGTCAATGCAACCGCGGTGACCTTGCCGACCTCTACCCCGCGGTAGGTCACGTTGCTGAACTGGTAGAGGCCACCGGCGGCGGGTAGCTCCAGCGTGACCGTCATCCGCCCGATGCCCAGTAGGGTCGGCGCTTGGATGTAGATCAAGACCATCACGACCACACCGATGATGCCCACGATCGTAAAGATCATCAGTTGGATACGGACGAAACGGGTCAACATCTACCCACTCCCATCCGCGGGTGGGCCACCGGGTCCCGGCGGCAGCGGCGGTACCGGTCGTGGCGGTAATGCATTGGCTGCGGGACAGGGTCCGATCGTCCCGGTGCACGAGCCGATCGGCGGTGGCGGAAATGGTATGCCGTAGACGGGCCCCGGCACCGCTGTCGGCGTTAACGGGGAGTTGACGGGTGGCGGCACCGGTCCGGGAGCCGACGGGTTCAGCGGATCGGGGGTGTATTGATACTGCAGGTACGCCGGCTCCCCGGGCGCCGGTATCAGCTCCGCGCCCAACCGTTCCCAATGGGTGCCCAGCAGGGTGGTTCTTCTGAGCATGGCGTTCGTCAAGTCGATGGTGAAAAACCCGTTGGCGTAGTCGCCTCTGAAGGCGCGGTCGATGAGGTTCTGAGGGAACGGTAGCGTCGGCAAGAGCGTCAGACCCGCGCCGAGATCCGGCCCGACGTCAGCCAGCGCACGGATCGTCGGCTCGAGGTTTTGCAGGTTCTTGACCAGATCACCCCCCGCGTCGTTGATCAGTCGGGTGGCGGTTTCGCTGAACACGCGCAGTTTGTCCAGTGCGGTGATGATGCGCGGCCGCTCTTTGATCAGCACATCCAGCGCGGGCGGTATCTTGCGCAGCGCTGCCGTGATGACGTCGCGCTGGCCGGCCACGGTGTCGGCGAGCCGGTTCAATGCCTGTATCGATGCGACGAGGTTGTCGCGCTGCTGGTCGAGCGTGCCCACGAACCTATCGAGGCGAATAAGCAGATCGCGAACAGCACCGGGATGCCCGGACAAGGCGGCGTTGAAGTTGTGGATGATGTCGCCGATCTGGGTGAAACCGCCGGAATTGATGACAACCGACAGCGACGACAGGGTTTGCTCGGTCGACGGATAGGTCGACGAGCGGTTCAGCGGGATGGTGGCGCCCGGCTTGAGCCGTCCACTCGGCGGCTGGCCCAGCGGCGGATTGAGCTCCAGATGCATGGATCCCAGCAGGCTGGTCTGGCCGACGCTGGCCACGGCGTTGGCGGGCACGACGACATCGCGCTTCACCGAGATCTCCACGTCGGCGTGCCAGGCTTTCACCGTCATCTTGCCGACACTGCCCACCACGACATCGTCGATCATCACCGGGGAATTCGACTCCATCGTGCCGACATTGGCGATCTCGACGTGGTAGATGTCAGCGCCGGGTCCGCGACCGACCGCCCCGGGCAAGGGCAGCGAGTTCAGGCCGTTGAACGCGCATCCGGTCGCGGCCAGCATGACGCACGAGCAGATGACGAGCACCCGCCGCGCCATCACCCGGGCGGCGGTCATGGCTGCGGCCCTTCCGCAGGAAGCAGCATGCCCGGGAGGTTCTCCGGTGCCGCGGGCGGCGCGGGCGGTGGCGATTGTTCGGGGCTCGTCGGCGCCGGTGGCTGCGGCATCGCGGCTCCCGGTATCCGCGCCGGCGGCGGTATCTGCGGCGGCACCTGAGGGACGTCACCGGGCAGCCCGGTATACGCCGACACCGCGGGCGGCAACTCGGGCGGCCCAGGCTTCGGCCCTTCGCCCCCCGGTGCCAGCCGGGCTTCGCTGTAGACGATGTTTTGCGGATCAGCCGACTTCGACAGGATGGGGTTCAACGGAAAATAGAGATAGTTCATGTTGGGGAAGAAGAGACCAAAGGCCGGCAAACTCAAGAGCGTGAACGGGTTGACCACGCGCAGTGCGGGGCCGGCATACTGGGCGCACAGCTTGCCCGTCTCGGTCGCGGTGACGTTCTCGATGGCACCCATTTGTGAGCAGATGGCCCACAAGGGATTGGCGAAGTTATTCAAGGCAAATGATCCGCGGATCGACCCGGTGTCCGGGTTGTAGTCGGAGTAGCCGTTGGCGAGCGCGTTAGGCGTAACGTGCAGAATGTTTTCTAACGCCGTCTTCTGATCAACGAGAACCTGTGTGACGTCGGCTAACCGCGCAAACTGCTCGGAGGTCTGGTCACGAGTCCCCGCAATGAACCGCTGCACCTCGCCGGTTGCCGACGACAGATTCGTCAGCGCCGCGTCCAAATCGGATCTGCTGTCGTCGAGCACGCTGGACAACTTGGCGAGCCGGCCGTTGAACTGCACGAGTTGCTCGCCGCTGTCGCGAAGCGCGGCGACGAACGTCTGCAGATTTTTGATGATGTCGACGACGTTGCCGCTGCCGTCGGCCAAGACTCGCCCCACCCCCGACAGTTGAGCCAGGGTCTGCCGCAGTTTGTCGCCGTTGCCGCCCAGTGCGTCGGCGGCGCTGTCGATGAACCGGCCGATCGAGCTGCTCGACACCTCGCTGCCCGGCCCCAAATCCGTTGCCAACCGCATCAATTGGTCTTTCACTTCGTCCCACTCGACGGGCGTCGCGGTCCGCTCGAGCGGAATCACCGCGCCGTCACCCATCCTCGGACCGCTCGACCGGTAGGCAGGAGTGAGCTGGACATAACGGGCGGCCACCAGATTCTGGGCGACGATCACCGCTTTGGCATCGGCGGGAATGGGGACGCCGCGACCGACGTGCATGATCATCTTGGCCCGGGTGCCCTCCGGCTGGATCGCGGCGACGCTGCCGACCTTGAGCCCGGAGACCCGCACGTCATCGCCCGGGTAGATCGCCGTGGCGGTGGTGAAGTAGGCGGTGATCGTGTTGGGGCGGAAGAACGTGTTGCGGACGACCGCTGCCGCGCCCACGACAAAGAGCGCCGCCAGCACGACGGCGAGCCCGACAGTCAGCCTGTTGCGCGCGATCATGAGTGTGCCCCGGGGTCTCCGCCCAGCACACAGTTAGAGCAGGGCGGAATTCCGTTGGACGGCCACGGAACCAATGCCCGGGGCCCCGCGTTGTCCGGTGGCCGGCCACCGTCATTAGCCCTTCGGAACCCGAAGTAGAAGTCGAAGTACGGCTGCATGAAGTATTGCGGGAGGAACGCATTCGGGGCGAACGACTGGTAGTAGAAGCCTGAGGAGACGGCCTCGCCCTGGGTGAGCTGATATTTGGCCAAGCCCGGCAGCGCTTTGGCGATGTTGTCCCGGTTCTTCTGCAGCATCGCGGTCACCGAGTTCAGCTTCGCCAGCGTCGGGGCCAGTTTGGCTTCGTTGTCGTGGACCAGTCCGGACAGCTGCTTGGCCACCACGGAGGTGTTCGCCAGCAGTTGCACGATCGCCTGCCGTCGCGCCACGAGTACCTCCAGCAGGTCGTTGGCGTTGAGGATCAGCGTGTTGACCTGCTCGCTGCGTTGCGACAGGATCCCGCTGACATCGCCGGCGCCTTTGAGGAGCTCGCCCAGTGTTTTGTTGCGGCCGTTGAGGGCCTGCGACAACCGGGTCACCCCGTCGAACGCTGGACCTAATTGCGGAGCGATCTGGTCGAGCGTCGCCGACAGCGTGTCGAGCGACTGATTGACCGATTCGAGGTTCGTTCCGGCGGTATTGCCCGCGAGGTCGCTGACGGCCTCGCTCAACGAGTACGGCGAGGACGTGTGCGACACCGGTATGACGTCCATCGGATGCAGCCTGCCGCTGCCCGCCGATTCCGCGGTGAGGACCCGCTGGCCCAGCAGCGTACCGGTCCTGATGTGTGCGGTGCTGTCCGACCCGAGCTCGATAGTCCCCTTGACGGTGAAGGTCACCAATACATCGCCGTCGTGCAGCGACATGTTCGACACAGTGCCGACTTTCATTCCCGATACCGTCACGTCGTTGCCCACGGCCAGGCCGCCCGCTTCGGAAAAGAGCGCCTGGTATCTGACCGCCGTGGCTCGCTGAATCAGTTGGTCTGGGGATAGCCCGACGGCGATGACCAGCACCACCAGCACAACGCCGATGAATCCGGCCCGGATGAGCCCGGCTCCGCGGTACTTATTCATCGGTTTGCCCGCAATTCTTCTTCACTGGGTTCCGCGCACCTGCCGGCCTCTTGCTTGTATGTGGGCACCACCACCGTCCGGTATTGCAGATCCGAGACGCGCAGACTTAACTCGCAGAGGTAATACGGGATCCAGCTGCCCGTTGAGCCGAGCCGCACCAGTTTGCGGTAGTTTCCCGGCAGCTTTTCTAGTGTCACGTCGAGCCGATCCTTGTTCTGCTCGAGCAGCGGGGCCAACCGGCTCAGCTGCTCCACCGTGCCGCCCAGCGGCGGCCGCGCCCTGGTCAACAGATTCGCCAGCGAGCCGGTTCCGTTGTCCAGAGAGTTGATCGCGGCGCCGACCGTCTCGCGGTCTTGCGAGAATCCGCTGATCAGCTGCTGTAGACGATCCAGCGCGCCGGAGAACTTGTCACCGTCTTTGGCGAGCGTGCCGGCCACGGTGTTGAGGTGATCGATCAGTTGCTGCACCGTTTCGTTGTTGTCGGCCAAGGTATTCGAGAACGACGAGGTTTTCGACAGCAGAGACTGCAGGGTGCCGCCTTCGCCCTGAAAGATCTGTACCAGCGAGGCGCTGAGCGCGTTGACGTCTTGCGGGTTCAGGCCCGAAATGACGGGTTTCAGGCCGCCCAGCAGCAGATCGAGGTCGAGCGCCGGTGCGGTCTTCTCGACGGGGATTTGCGAGCCGGCCGGCAGCACCTTGGTAGAGCCCGGAGCGTCGACGAGTTCGAGGTAGCGATCACCCACCAGGTTGAGGTAGCGAACCACGGCCCGGGTGCCGCTGGTGAGTACGACAGTGCGGTCGGCGTCGAAGTTCACCACCACCGTCTTGTCGCGGCGCATCGAGACGCCCTTGACCGTGCCCACTCGGATGCCGGCAACCCGCACGGTCTGTCCGGGCTTAAGCCGGGAAACGTCGTTGAACACCGCCGAATACCGGTGCGTCGAACCGGTTCGGTACTGGCTGAAAATGAAGAACAAGAACACGGTCAGTACCACCATCACGACCGCGAAAGCCGCGAACTTGATGACTGTCCCGCGTGAGCCGCTCATCCGTTTGCCTGGTATTGGCCATACTGCATGGTGTTGCGCGGTGGCCCATCGAGTGGCCCGTACAGCAGCTGTTTGAGGAGATCGGAGTTGAGCAGCAGTTGCTGGTTGCCGTACTGCCAGGGGTTGGCACCGACATCGGCGACCACATAGGGCGGAGCCACGTCGACGCCCACATTGGGAAGGTTGTGGCATTGCGGGCCGCCCGTCGCGGCCACCTTGGGCAAATTGCCCGGGTACCGATAACGTTCGCTGCCGAACTGGAAGCCGATCGTTAAGGGGATACCAGGAACGTTCAGCGGCGGATCCCTTTGAGTCACGGCTGCTCCGGCAATACCGCACCACAGCGCTTGGTGGTACTCGTTAAGCAGATCGGTGGTCGGCCTCAGCAGATGCAGGACGTCGGTGAGGCCTTGGCGGTTGCCGCCGACCACCTCGTTGCCAATGTCGGCCAACCCGATCGCGCTGATCAGGAACGCGTCTAGGTTTTGTTGCTCGTCGACGATGGTCTGGCTGATCCGGGTCGCGTTGGCGAAGGTCTTCGTGAGGTCGGACGCGGCGTCGGCATAGGCGTCGGCGACCTTTGGAAAGACCTCGAGGTCGTGGCTCAACCTCGGCAGGGCGGGCTCCTGCGCGGCCAGATAGGCATCCAGGTCGGAAAGCGCTTGGCCGACCTTGTGACCGCGGCCGTTCACCGCCGACGCGATGGCGCCAAGGGTTTCGTTGAGTTTGACGGGATCGATCTTCGACAGGACCGACGTGAGTTCTTGGAATATCGTGTTGATTTCGACGGTGACGTGCTTGCCGTCGAGTACCTGTCCGGCATGCAAGGTCTTGGGCGAAGGATTGTCGGGCGGCACCAGTTGCACGAATTTGGCGCCGAACACCGTTGACGATGTTATGTCAACAAGCACATTGGCGGGAATCAGGTGCAGCCGCGACGGATCCATCGCAAGGTGGAGGACGGCTTGACCGTTCGGTTCCTCCTCGATCGCGGCGACCTTACCCACCTGCACGCCACGCATCTTCACCTTGGCATCGGGATTCATCACCAGGCCGGCGCGCGGCGACAACACGGTAACCGGCACGGTTTCGGTGAAGCTGCCCCGGAACAAGCCCACTGCCACCGCGACGATCGCGACGATTACCGCAACGGCCGCCAGGCCCGCCAGTGGGCGTCCGTAGTTGCCAGTGCGCCCCCGCCTCCGGACAGCGGCCGGGCCTCGACCCGATGCGACACCTACCGTCATCTGGCTTTCCTTACCCCGACAGGTTGAAGTTACCGTTAGTGCCGTAGATGGACAGCGAAACGAGCAACGTCACCGAAACCACGACGATGAGCGAGGTGCGCACCGCGTTACCGGTTGCGACACCGACACCCGCCGGCCCACCCGTGGCGAAATAGCCGAAGTAGGTGTGGATGAACAAAACCGCCAGCGCCATCAGCACGGCTTGCAGAAACGACCACAACAAGTCGATCGGGTTCAAAAATGTCGCGAAGTAATGGTCGTACAGTCCCGCGGATTGCCCGAACATGTACACCACAGTGCTTCGGCTGGCCAGGAACGAGAGGATGACCGCGATGCTGTAGAGCGGCGTGATCGCGATCATCCCGGCGATGATGCGGGTACTGACCAAGTATTCGACTGGGCGGATCGCCATCGATTCCAGCGCGTCGATTTCCTCGTTGATCCGCATGGCGCCCAGTTGCGCGGTCACGCCGGCACCGAAGGTAGCCGCCAAGCCGATTCCCGCCACCACGGGTGCCGAGATGCGGACGTTGATGAACGCCGCCAAGAATCCGGTCAGCGCCTCGATGCCGATATTGCCTAGCGATGCGAACCCTTGGACCGCCAGCGTGCCGCCTGCCGCCAGTGTGAGAAAGCCGACGATCACCACGGTCCCACCGATCAACGCCAAAGTGCCTGCACCCATGCTGATTTCGGCGATCAGACGAATGATCTCACGTCGATAGTGCACGGCGGCGTGCGGCACGCCGGCGATCGCCCTGCCGTAGAACAACGTGTGATCGCCGATCGCGGCCAACGTGCCGACTGGTCGGCGCCATTGACCGAGCGCCCGAAAAGTCCGGGGATAGTTGGCTCTCAGCGTTCTTACGCTCACGACATGTCTCCGGTCACTTGGTCGTGAACCGGATGCCGATGGCGGTGACCACCACGTTGATGACGAACAGCGACATGAACGCGTACACCACGGTTTCGTTGACGGCGTTGCCCACCGCCTTGGCCCCCCCGCCGGAGACCGTCAGTCCCCGGTAGCATGCCACCAGACCGGCGATTAAGCCGAACAGCGCTGCCTTGACGCACGAAATGATCACCTCTGGTACGCCGGTCAGCAACGTGATGCCGGCAGCGAACGCACCCGGGTTGACTTGCTGAACGAACACCGAAAAGGTGTAGCCGCCCAGGATGCCAATGATGACCACCAGGCTGTTCAACAACAGCGCAACGAGTCCGGACGCCAGCATGCGTGGCGTCACCAACCGCTGTACCGGGTTGATGCCCAACACCTCCATCGCATCGATCTCTTCCCGGATGGTCCGCGAACCCAGGTCGGCACACATTGCGGTGGCACCCGCACCGGCCACGATCAACACCGTCACCAGCGGGCCGACTTGGGTGACCGCGCCAAACGCGGCACCCGCGCCGGATAGATCCGCCGCACCCAATTCGCGCAGCAAGATGTTGAGAATGAAGCTGACCAGCACGGTGAACGGTATGGCCACCAACAAGGTGGGTACTAGTGAAACGCGTGCGATGAACCAGGATTGTTCCAGGAACTCTCGCCACTGGAAGGGTCGGCGGAACACGAAGCTGACCGCATCCGCCGACATCGCAAATAACCCGCCGACGGCCTGCATCGGCTTGGAACCTCGCCCCAACGACACACCCGACGACCAGCGATCCGCAAACCTACTCGCCACCAGCCCTCCCCACGACACCACCGGCCTTGTGCCCCAACCCGATCCGGATTACGGCGATTTGGTTGGCGGCCTCGTAGCGTCCGTGGCCGATGCTCCTGCAGAAGTCGTCATGGCCGACGCCGACGATGTCGACATTCAAGTGCGTCAACCTGGTGCTCACCACGGCCACCTCCGCCTCGGGGCTTCCCTCCTTGGTGGCGACGCAGGCCCCGCCTTCGTCACGCGTTTCGAGATTATGACCTACGCCGCACTCTTGCGGACGCAAAATGCGCAATGACATAAAGAAATGGCCAGCACGGCTGTCCCTTGTGCTGCTCACCGCCGCTAACCAGCCGGCGCAGGCGATTACCCCGGCACGTCGGAGAAGAAAGTTCTCGTTTTCGGAGAACGTCTACATCCAACGCTGACCGCCGGCGTGCGGGAGGGCCTCTTCATGCCAAACAGCATCTACTCGTCGCCGCGCACCCAGACCGTTCGACCGTTGCGCGCCATACACGTCAGAAACAGCCCGTCGGGCGCCTGCGCGACCATGTTCAGATAAGGCGTGCAATCCGCGCCCAAGTCCTTGATCCCGACCAAACTCGGTGACCGGAACCATCGCGGCGCATACTTCCTCGGGGAGCCACAGAAAACTATCCTGTTCGGCGCGTCCGAACCGCCGGGTGCTGAGGCCGTCACCCCGAACACGTAGTAGGTCGAGTTGTCACACAGCGTGCCGAGAACCACGCCTGGCTGGATGCCCGGCACACAGCTGGGGTCGTTGCAACTGGTGGTTGGGTCGGCCGCCGCCGGCGGCGCCGCTAGTACCCCGGTGGCCAGCAGCGCAGCAACAGCTGCCACGACCGATCGCACTCTGCTAGTCTCGCACGGGTGAAAGCCGAGTTCTCGGTTTTCGAGAGCATTATTCCTGGCCGTGCTCTCTTCGCAGCACCCACCTATCAAGGAGTTCTGGATGACTTCCGCCGAGCGTCGTGCTTCGGCGCTCGAATTGGCCGAGGCGGCGGAGGCAGAGGCTGCAGCCGCTGAGGCGGCAGCACGCGCCGCGGCCGCCCGCGCCCGCGCGATACGGCTGCGCCGGGAAGCCGGCACAACGCCGCCCGACCCTTCCGATGGTGCAGACACGGCAGACGCGGACGATGATGGCTCGGCGCTCGACACACCCGCGGCTGCCCGCTCGCGGCCGCTACGTCGCCCGGGTAGGAAAGCCGTGGCCGTCGCCGCAGGAATCATGTTGATCTGCGCCTCGCTCGCGGCGAGCGGCTACATGTTCTCCCGCGATCGCATTGCTTCGCAGCAAAGGCAACGCGCCGCGGAGTACGCCGCGGCGGCCCGCCAGGATATCGGCGCCCTGATGTCGCTGGATTTCGCCAAACCACAGGAGAACATGCAGCGCATCGCTGATAACTCCACGGGAAACTTCAAGAACAGCTTCCCAGTGATCGCCGACAAGCTGACCAAGGGGCTGGAGCAGTCCAAGGTCACCACCACAGTCACCGTGCACGACGTCGCCGTCGAGTCGATGACCGACAATTCGGCGATCGTCCTTGTCGCGGCGACGACGGAGGCCAAGGTACCCGATGGCCCACCGCAGCCACGATCCTGGCACATCGCGCTGGGCCTCCGCAGGGATGGCGGAAAGCCCAAGATGGCGAATATCGAGTTCGTCCAATGACAGTCGACCAAGACAAGCAAAACGACGAGGGCGGGGCCGTCGAAGATGAGCAACCGGCGCCCGGCCGGCTACGGCGCGTCCGACGCGTAATAGATTTCAGCCGGCGCCGGATACGCAGGTTGCCGGCGCACTGGCGCGTCATCGTCCTGGCGGTGGCGGTCGTTGCAGCGGTAGGTCTTGCCGGCGGATTGTTCTTCCTCCAGTATCGCCCCATACAACAGACCGACGACGCGGCGGCACACGCAACGATCAAGGCCGCCTCCGACGGTACGGTCGCGATCCTGTCGTACGCACCGGAGACCGTCGACAACGATCTGGCGGTCGCCAAGTCACATCTGACCGGAACCTTCTTGAAGTACTTCAACGATTTCGGCCGATATTTTGTGGCACCGGCCGTCTGGCAACAGGGCGTGAAGGCATCGGCCACCGTCCTGCGCGTCGCGGTGGTGGAAATACATCCGGATTCGGCCGTGGTGCTGCTGTTCGTCCACCAGACCACCAGCAACAAGGACAAACCGGAGCCGGTCTTGACCACGAACAGCGTGCGGGTAACGCTGACAAAGGTCAACGGGTCGTGGCTGATATCGAAATTCGAGCCCGAATAAAACGCGGCACGTGATGTGAGGAGCGACCAATGCGGGTAGTTCACGCGATGGCAAGCGCAACACTGATGGCCGCCACAATGATCCCGGGATTCGGCGCCTCAGCCCAGGCAACAACGGATACCGAAGCGATGGCCCTCAACGGGACATATCGGGCTACCTCCGATGGTCAATGGGCAACGACCAACGACCAGTATCACAACGAAGCGACCGTCACGGCCATTTGGACCATCACCTCCAGCTGCACCAATCCCATGGAATGCACGGGCCAGGTCACCAGCGACCAAGGATGGAGCGCACCGCTGCAGCTGATTGGCGGCAATATGTGGCGCGTTGCCCACGATGTCCCGGACTGGGAGAAGTGCGGAAACGGCTTGCCGGCCGCACCTGGGCGCCAGGTTTTCAGGTTCTCAGCGGACGACAAGCTGGCCGGCGATGACCACACCGTCGGACCCAGCGGCGCCTGCGGCGTCAATAAATGGCTCGTTGTCGACCTGCCATTCAAGTTGGTCAAGATCGGGTGAGCATCGCCGGCTCGCGACCGGCACCGCCGCGACGGCACTTACGTTTGCCTGAGGACCAAATCCGTCCATGTCTTGGTCTTGTGGTCCGCAGGGGTAACCACGTCGGACGGCCGAGAGAGGTGGCCGTCCGGCCCGACATACGACCCGGTGCGAGGGTTGTACTGAGCGATGGCAACCGAGGGACCGTTCCCGGACCCGCTGGTGCCGAACGAGCTCGGGGCCGCCGACGGCTTCCCACCAGGCGGCGGCGGAGGTGCCGGCGGGGGCGCATCAGAGTCGGGAGTATCCATCGGCGCCAACGGTCCCATCGATGGCGGACTCATGGCGTTGCCGTACGGTCCCGGCGGCAGGCTCGCGGGGCCACCGGGCGGTCCTGGCTGTGGCGCACTGGCCGGGTCAGCTTGCGGACTCGCGGGACTATTAGGCGGCGCCAGCCATGCCGGACCCATGGCGGCACCCGGCGGCGGGGCACCCCCCGCGTTGCCGGGCGGTAGCGGTCCCAGTGGCGGGCGCGGGGGTAGTGCCGGGGGTGGGGGCAGCATCGCGGATGGGGGTAGCGGCGTTCCCTCCGGCGGACCGTATAAGTAATCGTGGAAGTTGATCCGATCATCGGGTGGGATGCCCTGCGACACCAGGTTCGGATCCAGCGGGTATGGGCCGGCCATATGCTGTCGCATGGCCAGTGGTTCGTATGGCTTGTCGCTGTTGCAGATTTCGACGGTCGGCGCCCGCTTGCCGGGGTGCCCCATGCACGGGTTGTTGCGGGCGCCGCGAACCGCGAGCGGCGAATCCTGCGGCAGTTTGCAGTACAGCCCGTCCGGGGTGTCGGCCTCGGTGGTGTCGGCCGGTGATCGCCACTGCGACGGCGGCAAGAATCCGACCGTGCACGCCGGCGGGTCGGCGATCGCGATGTGGAAACCGCCCACCGGCAGGACCGCGTAGTTGTTGATCGGCTGGGCTGCCTGAAGCTCGGCGATAGCGGGCGGCAGCAGGACCAATAGTTGCTCTAGTGAGGGATGATAGGTCACGCCGATTTGGCCGATGGTGGTCAGGTTGGCGAGCAGCACCGGCAGCGTGACCTTGATCTGGTCGAGCAGGCGGGCAGCCTCGTCGGCCGCCCCCGGTCCGGCCTGCAACAACGTCCGCACCTGGGCATCGTCGGTCGCGAACTGGTCGCTCACTCCGGCGAGACTGCGCGCCCACCGCCTGATCGAATCAGCGGTTTGGGCTTGTGAATCCAGCAGCGGCGCAATGTCTTCGGTTAACGTCCTAGTGCGGTCGGAGACGGCGTTGGCGTCGGCGGCCACCCTGGCCGACGAGTCGAACAGCGACCCCAGGTCATAGCCGGATCCGTTGAAACCGGTGAACGATTCGTCGATTAACGCGCTGAGTTTGTCCTTGGGAATGCTGTTGATCAGCTTGGTGGTCTGTTCCAGCAGCGGCCCAACCGCTTGCGGGATCGTGGTCTCCCCTGCCGGTATCACCGAGCCGTCCCGCAGGTAGGGCGGCGAGTCGGTGCGCGGGCGCAGATCGACGTATTGTTCCCCCACGGCGGAGATGCTGTGTACCTCCGCGCGCAGGTCGGCCGGAATCTTTGGCGAAGTGCCAAGGGAGAGCGTCGCTTTCGCGCCATTGGGGGTCAGCCCGATCCCGGTGACCTTGCCTACCTGCACACCGCGGTAGGTCACGTTGGAAAAGCGGTACAGCCCCCCCGCGGCAGGCAGCTCCAACGTGACGGTGATCCGGCCGACACCCAGCAGGGTGGGCACCTGTATGTAGGAGAAGATCATCACGACCACGCCGATGATCGACACGATCGTGAAGATGGCCAGCTGGATTCGGACGAACCGCGTTAACATCAGCGACCCCCGTTCGCAGCGCCGACGTTCGCACATGGGTCCGGCGGCGGTGGCGTACGCGGTAAGCCGGTGACCCCATCACCGTTTGGAAACTTCGTGTAGAAGGCGTCATATCCGGGGTCTCCCGGCGCCGGCACCCATGAGAGGTCCTTCTGCTGCCAGTGGGTGCCTATGAACGTCTGTTGCTTCAGTCGGGAACGGGTTCCGTCGATGATGACGAAGACATTGAAGTAGTCGCCCCGCACACCTCGATCGATGAGATTTTGGCCGTAGGGGAACGCTGATCCCGCGAAGGCGATGTTCTTGGCAAGGTCGGGGCCGACCTCGGCGAGCGAACAAAATGTCGGCACAAGGTTTTGCAGGTTCTTCACCAGATCGGTCTGTGTATCGTTGACGAAGCCAGTCGCGGTGTCGCTGAACACCCGCAGCTTGTCCAGGGCGGTGGTTATCTGTGGGCGTTCCTTCAGCAGCACATCGAGCGCGGGTGAAATCTCCCGCAGCGCCCGGATGATGACGTCGCGTTGTTCGGCGAATGTACCGGCAACACGGTTCAACCCCTGGATGGACGCGATGACGTTGTCACGCTGATCGTTAAAGGTGCCGACGAATGTGTCCAGTCTGCTCAGCAGATCCCGAACCTCGCCTTCACGCCCCGACAGCGCGCCGCTGAAATTGTGAATGACGTCGCTGATCTGTCCCAATCCTCCGGAGTTGATGACCACCGACAGTGACGACAGGGTCTGCTCGGTCGACGGATAGGTCGACGACTTGCTCAGCGGGATGGTGGCGCCCGGCTTAAGCCGTCCGGTTGCGGGCTGGCCAAGCGGCGGATTGAGCTCCAGATGCATCGAGCCCAGCAGGCTGGTCTGTCCGACGCTGGCGACCGCGTTGGCCGGTACGACGACATCGGGCTGCACGGCGACTTCGACGTCGGCGTGCCAACCCCGCACCGTCATTTTACCGACGCTGCCAACCACGACGTCATTGATCATGACCGGCGAATTCGACTCCATCGTGCCAACATTGGCGATCTCGACGTGGAAGACTTGAGCACCCGGTCCTCGTCCCACCGCTCCGGGAAGCGGCAACGAGTTCAGGCCCTGGAATGCGCATCCGGTCGCGGTGAGCACCACACACGATCCGATAACCAGCAGCCGACGGACAGCACTACAGAAGGTCATGGCCCTGGCCTTTCCGCCGGAAGCAGCATGTTCGGCAATGTCGGTGGTGCAGGTGCAGGCATCGGCGGTGCAGGTGCATGCGGCTGGGCGGCAGGCGGCTCGGATGCGGGCGGCTGGGCCGCAGCCGGCTCGGGTGGCAGCGAAACGGCCCGGGGCGGCCCGGGTGGTGGTGGCGCCCAGAATGCTCCCGGGCCCCAGTCCGGGATGTGATCACCCGGCAGCCCGGTATACGCCGAGCCCGTGGGCGGGATTTCGGGCGGCGTGGGGGTCGTGCCGTTCAGGCCGCCTTCGCAGGGATCCATGTGGGGATGACAAGGGATCAGGGCCGGGTCGGTGTAGATGACGTCTTCCGGGTCTGCCGCTTTCGAGATCCACGGGTTGGTCGGAATGGGAATATAGTTGATGAAGTTCAGCAGCCGCAGTCCGGGGCCGAGATATTGGGCACACAGCTTCCCGGTTTCCGTCGCGGTGACATTTTCGAGGGCCTCGATAGCCGTGCAGATCGAGAACGTCGTGTTCGAAAACGAGTTGACCACGAACACGCCGTAGTTCATCCCGGTGGCGGGGCTGTAAATGTTGTAGAAGTTGGCGAACGCATTCGGCGCGACGTGAAGAATGTTTTCGATAGCCATGCGGTGCTCGACGAGATTTTGGGTGACGTCGACCAACCGGGCTATCTGCTCACTGGTTTTGTCGCGGGTCCCCGCGATGAAGCGCTGCACTTCGCCGACCGCTACCGACAGATCTTTCAGCGCCGCGTCCAAGTCGGACCTGTTTTCGTTGAGCACACTGGTCAGCGCGGCGAACCGGTCCTGGAACTGCACGATTTGGGTGTTGCTGTCGCGAAGTGCCGTGACGAAGGTCTGCAAGTTCTTGATGATGTCGACGATGTTGCCGCTGCCGTTGGCCAGTATCCGCCCCACCCCGGACAATTGAGCCAGCGTCTGCCGCAGCTTGTCGCCGTTACCCTCGAGCGAGTTCGCGGCGCTGTCGATAAACCGGCCCACCGACGTGCCCGAGACGCCATTCTTGGGTCCCAAATCTGTTGCCAGCCTGGTCAGTTGGGTCTTCACCTCATCCCACTCAACGGGGACCGCGGTCCGGTCGGCCGGTATCACCGCACCGTCGGGCATCGTCGGGCCGCTGGTCCGGTAGGCCGGCGCGAGCTCGACATAGCGCGCCGCGACCAGATTCTGGGCGGCGATCACCGCTTTGGCATCGGCTGGAATGGGCACGTCACGGTCGACGTGCAGGATCATTTTGGCTTGACTGCCCACCGGTTGGATGGCAGCGATGTTGCCCACCTTGACACCGGAAACCCGCACCTCGTCGCCGGGGTAGATCGCGGTAGCGGTGGTGAAAAAGGCGGTGATCGTCTTCGGGCGGAAGAACGTATTGCGGACGACTAGTCCCCCGCCGGCAACGATCAGCGCTGCCAACATGATCGCCAGTCCGGTCACCAGCCTGTTGCGCCGGATCATGGTGATCCTCCGATCCTTCCGCCTAACGTGCAACCATCGCACGGCGGAATACCGGCGTACGGGAACGGCACCTCCGCCCGCGGCATGGGCGACGGGAACCCAGGACCGCGACCGGGCGCGGTGTCAAAGGTGCGGAAGCCAAACAGATAGTCGAAGAACGGCTGAAAGAGTTCCAGGACAAGTTGGTTTGGCAGCATCGCCTGGTAAAAGAAACCAGTCGAGACGGCCTCGCCAAGGGTGATTTGGTATTTCGCCAAGCCGGGCAGCGCTTTGGCGATGTTATCGCGGTTCTTCTCCAAGACCGCTGTCACCGAATTCAGCCTATCCAGGGTCGGCGCCAGCTTCGCTTCGTTGTCGTGCACCAAGCCCGTCAGCTGCTGGGCGACAACGGAAGTGTTCGCCAGCAAATCGACGATCGCTTGGCGCCGCCGCGCCAGCACGCCGACCAGATCATTGGCGTTGAGGATAAGCGTGTTGACCTGTTGACTGCGCTCCGACAAAATTCCGGTGACATCACTGGCACTCTTGAGAAGATCACCCAGATTCTCGTTGCGGCTGTTGAGGGTCTGTGACAGTCGGGTCAGCCCGTCAAACGTCGGTCCCAGTTGCGGTGCAATCTGGTCGATCGTTTTCGACAGGGTGTCCAGTGACTGGTTGAGCGTTGCGGTGTCGGTTCCGGCGACATTGGTGGTCAGGTCGCTGAC
>NZ_JBOHHI010000036.1:0-18392 GCF_050700595.1 Mycobacterium sp. | reverse complement strand
ACAGAAGACCATGGGGCATTCAACGCCGACCGTGACCGCGAACATCTACAGCGACCTCTATGCCGACGAGTTGGACCAGGTCGCAACCAACCTTGATCAGCTTCACGCGACTGAGGTACACACACCGAAGACCGGACAAGAACCGGACGAGTCAAACCAACCAACGAGTGCATAATCCGTGTCAATGCAGGTCAAAGATGGTGGCCAGGGCCGGGATCGAACCGGCGACCTTCCGCTTTTCAGACGGAGTTCCGTCCTCCATCGATGTATTTCAGCTGGTCAGGCTCGACGTGAGACCTGCAATCAGACGGGTTGGATCAGTCGGTCTGGCTCGTTGGCCCCATGTTGGCCCCATGCGATGACCCAATCTGCATGGCAAGCCGATCGGGTTACCTAGTCGGTAGAAGTGGGACTTGGGTGAAGTCTTAGTGCGTGGTTTTCACTTACCGAACAGAGCGCGGCGGTCCCGGCGGATCTCATAGAACTATCGGCCGCAACTTGAATCGCCGTGGGATGTCCGGAGACAGGCTGGATGCAGTGCAATTTGCTTGCGTGTGGTCCGATGGGCACCATGTGCGCATCCCAATCTGGCAGCAGCTTTACGGCGCCGGCTCAAGCATCAGGCCCCACGGCGTGGTGACGTTGGTGAGCGGTTCGGGCGGCGGGTCGGTGAGCGCGATGAGGTCTCCCGCCAAGCTCGCGGTGCCGCGGCCCTCGAAGAGTGCGACGCAAGCGTTGCCGTCCAGGCGGGACGGGAACCGGACGGCGCCGGCGCCTCGGTCAAAAAGGTCCGCGGCGATCGTCTGCGTGATGGCGCGGCGACTGGTGGTGATCTCGTGTAGATCGAGGTGCTGCAGGTCGTGCTCGAGCAGCAGTTCGACGTGGCGATGCTCGATCTCCTGGCGTGTGGGGACGTCGGTCAGGTCGATCAAGGGGCCATCGAGCTTGAGGACTGTGGGAACGAGGACGTGCTGTATGCGCCACTGCGTAGTGACCGGCTTCTCTGTGAAGTCTTGAGCGGCCTGGGGTCCGTAGCGCTCGACATGGCGGCGCAGCGCGCCGAGGTTCGGCCGGAAGTCGGCTAGCACCTCGCGGAGAGACGTTTCGGCCGAGTCAGCGCAATAGAGCGTGCGGAAACGGCGGTGGACGTCGTCGAAACGGTGACTGAACTGGTACAGCTCTGATATGTAGACGGTCCTGTCAAGTGGGCAGTGGAGAGTGGCGATCGCTGGGATTAAGCGGCCGCTGCTTTTGTTGACCGGATGAGGTGTCCGTCGAGGTCGAGCGTGTCGGGTCGACGCGTTGTCAGTCTGATATGCGCGGGTTGGTTACCGCAGGACGGGACTTTCGAGTCGGAGCGGTTCGCGGTATCTAGCAACGAGCGTCATCAGTTGCCCGGCAACATGATTGCTCATAGAGCTTTCGCGGGTCGCTCCAAGACGCCTGCCGACCTTTCCGGGCACCTCATCCGGTGGCCTTGAGGTTTACCCGTCGAGCACGGCGAGCGACCAGCACCAGCCGGCCAGTTCGCGGGCGATCGCCGCATTGGCGACCACGGAACGTTTCTTGCGTGCATCGAATCCTTGCCAGCGCGCGTGCAGACGCCGATTGGCCTGCTGTCCGCGGGCTGCAGCGGATGGAGTTGCGGCTTCCCAGCGCCGCCGCAGCTTTTCACCCGGGCAGTACCGTGGACGGTGGTGCCAGGCGGCCTCCACCAGCAGCCGCCGAACATGGCTGTTGCCAGTCTTGGTGACCCCGCCTTGGCTGCGGCTGGCCCCAGAGGAATACTCGGTGGGAACCAACCCGAGGTACGCCCCGATGGATCGGCCGGTCAGCCGATTCCAGTCACCGATCTCGACGGCCAGCCCGAACGCGGTCAACGTGGCGATTCCGCGAATGCAAGACAGGCGTGTGACCTGTGGGGGTGAACTCAGAGTCGGCGGCCATGTCCTCGATCGCCTTATCGAGTCGGTCCCGGCGACCTAGCGTGGCTAGCATCGCTTCAAAGCAGGTGTCGTAGGCCAGTTGCAACACCGGATCGTCGAACCGTTGGGCACGCAGCCACAGCTCGTGCTCACCCGTCCAGGCTTTGCCTCCGGAGTAGACGATCCCCTGGCGCAAAAGGAGTTTCGACAGTCGGTGTCGAGTGCTCATCAGATCACCGCGGCAATCCTCACGGGCGCGCACCAGATCACGCGCGGATTCCTGTGTACGGGTGGGGATGGTCACCGCGGTGACCTCTTCGACCAGCAACAGCCGGGCGAGATGACGGGCATCCCGTGCGTCGGTCTTGACCCGATCTCCGGACGGTCTGATCAACTTCGACGGCGCAGCCACCTCGCACACGATCCCCGCAGCCTCTAATGACCGGGCCAATCCAAATCCTGTCGGCCCGGCTTCATACACCGCTGCCGCTGGCCCGGGTAACGACTGGATCCAGGCGGCGATCTCTTCATGGTTCGGCGTTAACCGCTGCTCGAAGACCTCTCCGGTCTCCCGATCCAACCCGCACGCAACAACCGAACGTGCATGCACATCCAAGCCGACACTGCAGAAGATGACAGTGCCGCACGTGATCGTGGCGGGTGGCGGCCTGGCAGGGTTGTCGACGTCGGTGTGGTTGAGTGACCGCGGTTATCGCGTGACGCTGCTCGAGGCTCGGGCTCGTCTGGGCGGTCGCACCTTTGGCATCGATGTGCCGCAGGCCGGTGCGACGGTGGATAACGGGCAGCATGCGATGCTGCGTTGCTACACGCGGCTTATGGAGTATCTGGTGCGCATCGGTAGTCAGGACCAGGTGACGTGGACGAAGGCCTGGGTCCAGCGCGAACCGGGACGCGGTCCAGTTCAGCTGACGCCGTTGCACATGCTGCGCTCTGGTGCGGTGCCGCTGCGGGAGGCGCCGCCGATCATCCGTGCGCTGTGCCATCTTGTCTATGCGATTGTGAGACGCCCACGTAGCCTGGATCAGCTATCCGTCGATGTGTGGCTGAGACGGATCGGTGCGCCAAAGTCGCTACGCAACTTGTCCTTTGACCCGTTCGTCACCGCGCTTAACGACACGCCGCAGCGTCATTCCGCGTACACAATGGTCGAGACTCTGCGGATGATCGCGCAGCGGTCTTTGAAGGATCCGCGCAATCTGGGCCTTGGTTATGCGACGACCGACCTCAACAACTTGTTCGTCGTTCCTGCGGAGTTGGTGTTGACGCAGCGCGGTGTCGATATCAGGCTGAGTACGAAGGTAGCGTCGGTCAACGTAAATAATGAGCGTTGCGCCGGTGTGGTGCTCAAGGGCGGTGAGGCCTTCGACGCCGACGCGGTCGTCCTTGCTCTCCCAGCGTGGGACGCGGCCACCGTGTTTGAGGCGAGCGACCTCGGCTACCGAGATTTCTTTGACCCGATCAGTTCGATCGAGGCGGCCCCGATCGTGTCGACCTATGTCTGGCTGGATCGGCCGCTGCAGATGACGCAAGCGTTTGAGGGCTTGCTCGGCACCGCATCAGAGTGGGTGTTCGACCGGACCACGCTCTACGGACGGCGCGACGGAATTGGATATGGCTACAGCCTGGTGACAGGTGCGGCGTGGCGACAGCAGACGATGACCAACGCTCAGGTGGTTGAAGAGGTTCTCGCGTCGCTCCGTACTCACTTCCCCGAATTCGCCGACAGCACAGTCGTGTACACCCACGTCGTTCGGCAACCGAGCGCCACGTTCTCGCCTCGTCCAGGATCGCAAGGCGCCCGTCGGCCACCGCGAACACCGGTGCCGGGTCTCATCCTGGCCGGCGACTGGACTGATCTGGGTATGACGTCGCTCATGGAAGGCGCTGTGGAGAGCGGCCACCGCGCGGTCGAGGAGGTCGAGAGACAATTGGGAATCAAGTCCGCTGTCACCGCGAAGCAATTTCGGCGATTCGGAGTTCAGCCGGCCGCGGACCCCAACATCTGTAGGTGATATTCAGCTGGGCCGAACATCGTGTCGATCGCTAAGATCCGTTTCATGTAGTGACCGACGGCAAGTTCGTCGGTCATTCCGATGCCACCGTGGATCTGAACCGCGGACTCGGCGAGTTTGCGTCCTAGACTAGGCGTCCCACCTGTGCCTTGACGAGGGAGTAATCGCGGGTGTCAGCGCGCCCGCTTTCAACGAGTGCGGTTGTGTAGAGCAACGTCGATCGAGCCTTCACGTAGGCGAGCTTCATATCCGCGATCTTGTGTGCGATCACCTGAAAATGTGTAATCGGAACACCAAACTGCGTCCGTGTGCTCGCGTAAGTTGCAGTGGCGTCGAGGAGCGCTCCCATCGCGCCGACCGCTTCGGCAGCAAGACTAAGAACTGCGTCGTTAACGATGTCTTGAATCGACTGTGATGCGTTGGCGCAGAGCAGCGCAGCCGAAGAAACCCGCACCTGGTCGAATCGGATGTTCGCGGCGCGGCGACCATCGATCGTCTGGTATGGCGTTAGCGTCACTCCATCTGTAAGTGGCTCGACAAGCAAGGTCGCGAACGCATCCCCGGTCAGGCGCGCAGTCACGACGACGATGTCGGCGCCGGCGCCATCGAGCACTAGGCGCTTCTCGCCTCGAATGACGTAATACTCCCCGTCGGGATGCGCGGTGGTCGAGATCATGTGTAGGGCGGCTGTGCCGTGCGATTCCTCGTGAGCCAACGCGGCTCGCATGTCGCCCGTCACGATCTGCCGCAGCCACGCAGATGCCAGCTCACAATCCTTGGCCCTGGCGAGTGCGCGCCCTGCAAAGATGATCGAGGAGAGGTAAGGCTCGATTACGAGGTGACGTCCGAAGAGCTCAGTGACCGCGACGATGTCGGAGGCCGTCCCGCCGAGACCGCCGATCGACTCAGGCAGCGGCATGGCTAAAAGACCCATCGCTTTGAGCTGACTCCAAACCTTGTCAGACATGCCTGCGGCAGAACGCAGGACGGCTTGGCGGTGCTCGAGGCCGTAATGCTGGGCGAGATAGTCGGCGAGCGATCTCCGCATCATCGTTTGCTCGTCGGTAAATGTGAAATCCATTGTCGCGCAGGCTCTCAATCTAGAATCGGCGGTGTTCGTGAGAGAAGGTCTCGTTGGATCTCGTTCGTTCCGGCATAGATCGTGGTGGCCCGCGAGTTCAGGTAGTACGGCATGGCAACCAGGTCGAAGTCGCTGTCTAGTGGCCGGACACCCGCGCCGACAGTCAGTGCTTCTAGCTGGAGCGGTAAGCCGTTCAAGCCGGCTACTCTGATCATCGCAGTCGAGATGCGTTGTGTCAGTTCAGAGCTCATGATTTTCAGCAGGGACGGAGTTGCTGGTCCCGAACCCATTTGGTGACCGCTGATCACCAATTTCTCGAAAGCTCCGTAGGCCGTGACCTCAGCTTCGAGCTCGCCGATATCGCGCTGGAAAACCGGATCTTCGGATAATGGTCCGCTGCCGGGGCAAGGCGTAACTGCGGCAGCATCTCGAACGCGCCGCAGCTTATGACGCAGCCAAGGACTTTGCGCGGCGCCGCCACGCTCGTGGCGAAGCAATTGCTTCGCCACCGTCCAGCCGTCATTCTCGGCCCCGACACGTCCGGTTTGGGAAATACGGACATTGTCGAAGAACACTTCGCATTGTTCGGGTTGGCCGTCTAATCCGGTTATTGGCCGCACGGTCAGTCCTGGGTAGTCCATCCTGTCCAGGAGCAGGAAGGTGATGCCTTGCTGCTTCTTGCCCGACCGACTGGTGCGTACCAGCATAAACATGCGATTGGCTTTGTGGGCGAGCGTGGCCCAGGTCTTTTGACCATTGATGATGTAGTCGTCGCCGTCTGCGGTCGCGGAGCAGGCGAGGGCGGCCAGATCGGATCCAGCGTTGGGCTCGGAGTATCCCTGTGCCCAATAGTCTTCGCCGGAAAGAATCCCTGGGAGGTATCTCTGTTTCTGCTCGTCGGTGCCGAGCTCCATGAGTAGAGGACCAACCATTTGAAGACCGTTGGGCAGCAGCGGCGGCAGGTCGCGCTCGCAGTACTCCTCGGCGAAGATCAAGCGTTGTTCGACAGACCACCCCGTACCGCCGTATTCGACCGGCCACGCCGGCGCGGACCAGCCTTTAGCGTGGAGGATGCGGTGCCACCGCATCACTTCGTCGAACGGCGCGAACACGCTCGTCGTTTTCCGGCCCGCCTCCCGGGCGGCCGGTGTCGGCGCGGTGTCGAGAAATTCGGCGACTTCACGCCGGAACGCCTCGAGCTCTGGGTTATCGTCAAGACGCATTCGTCGGGGTGTCCTTTGTTCGGGCGGTGAACGTGGCGATGCGATCCTGCATGTCGGGTCCCACGCCGGCGTTCTCCAGGACCTCCCAGTGCAGTCCGGCATCGATGGAGATGGCGTCGGTTGCTTCCAACAGCTGCTTATTGGCTCGGTGACTGAAGGGTGAATTCGCCGCGATTCGAGTGGCCAGCGTGGTGATCTCCTGATCGAAGTCGCCATAGGGTATTGCGTACTCGGCCAGTCCGATACGTACGGATTCGGCTGCATCGATCATGTCGCAGGTGAACATGAGCCGTTTGGCTGCCGCGGCGCCCACCCGCCGCGGCAGACGCTGGCTCAGGCCCCAGATGGGTGTCAACGCCCACTTTGCATGGGTGTCACCGAAGCGCGCGTTGTCCGCGGCGACGATGAAGTCGCAGGCCAAGGCGACTTCGAGGGCACCGGTGTAGCAGTGCCCGTGGACCGCGGCGATCACCGGCTTTGGAAGCTTCTCCAAGAGGCGAAGTGTCTGGCTGTGCCATCCCGCTGAGGGGGACGACTCTCCGGCTGAAATATCGTTGAGATCGTGGCCTGCAGAAAAGCACCGGCCTGCGCCACGCAACACAACACATCGGATCGAATCATCATCCTGAAGCGCTTCAACATGACTCCGCAGTTCGGCGAAGAACTCAGTGGTCAGCGCGTTGAGCTTCTCCGGTCGGTTCAGCCACAACGTCGTCCAATCGTCGTGATCCTCTCGACGGACACGGGGGTCCATGCGGGTCTCCTCTACGATCCTTCATGGGTGAGCTACTGCTCACAGATCAGCTCATACTCAAAAAGCCTGGTGGCTCGACTACGGGCGGCTAAGCCAAATCCTCCCTCCGCCTGCTATATTCACACCGGATAAGTGACTCCGGTGAGTTCCTCCGATATCTTCCACATCCGTGCCTGCAGCTGCAGATCGTGAGAACGGCGACTTGAATCGACGACAGTAGGATTCCCTCGACGCTCGCCACGTCCGTCGGGCCCGTAGTACTGCCCACCTTTAACGTCAGGGTCAGTGGCGGCTCGTAAAATTGGCAGCGCCCCCATGCCAACAGGCTGCAACAAGAGCGGCTCCACGGTGTTGATCGCTAGTCGAAGCCATCGCGGGAAGTCACGCGTCAGTTCGGTGCCCGTAAGACCGGGGTGTGCGGCGACGGCTATCGGCGCCCCGAAGGCAGCGGCCAAGCGGCGCTGCAGCTCGTAGGTGAAGAGAAGGTTGGACAGCTTGGATCTGCCGTAGGCCGCGACGCGATCGTACTTCTGATGGGATTGTAGGTCCTCGAAATTGATCGTGGATCGCTGCCGGTGACCCAAGCTACTGACGGTAACGACCCGCGAATTCTCCACGGATAACAGGCTTTTGAGGATAAGGCCGGTGAGTGCGAAATGGCCGAGATGATTGGTGCCGAACTGCAGCTCGAATCCGTCTTCGGTGGTGCCCTTGGGCGTCCACATCACTCCGGCGTTGTTGACGAGCAGATCGATATGAGGGTGGTCGGACATGAGCTGTTCGGCCGCCTCGCGGACGGAGTTCAGCGACGTCAGGTCCAGTTCCTGCACCGTTATGACTGCCCGCGGACTGTCACGCATGATCTCGGCAGCAGCATCGTGACCCTTGCCGACGTTGCGCACCGCCATCACGACTCGGGCATGGGGTTGACCCCTGATGGTGGACACCTATCTGGTGGGACTGCTGGTCCCGCGGGAAGGATGTCCCTATGTCGGGCAAGCGTCGCAAGTACACCCCGGAGTTTCGGGAGCAGGCTGCCCGCCTGGTGATTGAGACCGGTCGCCCGGTGGCGCACGTGGCCGCCGAGATTGGTGTTGGTGAACAAGTGCTGGGGCGTTGGGTGCGCCTCCAACGCCAAGCCTTATCGGCCGGTGATACTGGCGCGGTGCTGGATGCTGATGAACGCGCGGAGCTAGAGCGTCTGCGCCGTGAAAATGCCGAATTATGTTTGGACCGTGAGTTTTTGAAAAAAGCCGCGGCCTTCTTCGTCTCCGAACACAACCGGTAGAAGCCTACCGGGTGATCGAGGCGGAGAAGGCCACCTACAGCATCAAGCGGATGTGCGAACTGCTGGAGGTGTCCCGTTCGGGGTTCTACAAATGGCGCGCCAACCGCAATGGCGGGCCAACCCCGGCACACCAGCGGCGCGCCGAGCTGGACGCCAAGGTCGCGAAGTTCCACACGGCCTCTGACGGCGTCTACGGCACCCCGCGCATCCTGGCCGACCTGCGCGCCGACGGGCAGAGGGTGTCCCGCAAAACGGTGGCAGCCTCGCTGCGCCGGCAAGGGTTGGCCGGGATCAGCCCGCGCCGATTCGCGCCGGTCACCACGGTCGTCGACCCCGATGCAGTGATACCCAAAGACCTGGTGGGGCGCCGTTTCGATACCGGGCGGCTCAACCGGGTGTGGACCTCCGACATCACCTACCTGCGCACTGGTGAGGGCTGGCTGTATCTGTGCGCGGTGCGCGATGGCTGCTCACGGCGGGTGATCGGCTGGGCCATCGATGAGTACCTGCACACCGATCTGGTCCAGGCCGCCCTGGCGATGGCCGTGGCGATGCGCGGCGAGCTGGCCGAACAGGTGATTCTGCACGCTGATCGCGGCTGCCAGTACACCTCCGCACAGCTCGCGCGGTTCGCCCGCGAGCACAACCTGCTCCGCTCGGTTGGCCGCACGGCGGTGTGTTGGGACAATGCTCAGGCCGAGTCATTCTGGGCGACAATGAAAGTTGAGTTCTACGACAGGTATCTTTGGCCGACCAAGGCGGCCGCCAAGCTGGCCGTTGGCGACTGGATCGAGCGAGTCTACAACCGACGCCGACGTCACTCGGCCATCGCTATGATGAGTCCGGTCGACTTCGAAGACCGACTCACTCAGACGGCACAAGCCGCCTGACCCTGTGTCCACCAAACGGGGTCAAGCCCACCTCTTACGTTGGTGTCGTGCGGGGACACGCACGCTCGCCGGGGTGACTCGTCATGATCGGCGCTGCGCCGCCCTGACCAGGTTCGACCCGACGATCAGGCGCTGAATCTCGCTGGTCCCCTCGTAGAGCCGCAACAACCGGACGTCGCGGTAGATCCGCTCCACCGGCACCTCGCGCATGTAGCCGCTGCCGCCGTGGATCTGCACGGCGAGATCCGCGACCTTGCCGGCCATTTCGGTGCAGAAAAGCTTCGCCGCCGACGGGGCGATCCGGCGGTCCCGATCGGTGATCCACAACCGGGCGGCATCGCGGACCAAAGCGCGCCCGGCCATCACCCCGGTCTGCTGGTCGGCCAGCATCGCCTGCACCAACTGGAAGTTCCCGATCGGCGTGCCGCCCTGGGTGGCCGTGGCCGCGTATGCCACGGATTCGTCGAGTGCGCGCTGAGCGGCACCGACGGCGAGCGCGGCGATGTGGATTCGGCCGCGCGCCAGCGACGTCATCGCCGCCCGGTAACCGATGTCCTCGCTGCCGCCAATCAGGGCGCCGGCCGGGACGCGGACGTCGGTGAAGCTGACGTCGGCCGTCCACGCGCCTTCCTGGCCCATCTTGGCGTCCTTGGCGCCCACCTCGACGCCGGCAGTGTCCGCCGGGACCAGGAAGACCGCGATGGCGGGGCCCGCGTCGTCGGCCGGCCGGGTGCGGGCGAACACCACGAACAGATCGGCAACCGGTGCATTGGTGATGAAGCGCTTCTCGCCGGAGATCACCCAATCACCGCTTTCGGCAACCGCTTTGGTGCGCAGTCCGGCCGGGTTGGAGCCGGCGCCGGCCTCGGTCAGCGCGAACGAGGCGATCACGTCGCCGGAGGCCATCGCGGCCAACCAGCGGGACTTCTGCTCGTCGGTGCCGAACCCGACCAGAACCTGTCCGGCGATGCCGTTGTTGGTGCCGAACATCGATCGCAGCGCCAGCGAGGTGTAGCCCAACTCCATCGCCAACTCGACGTCCTGGGTCAGGTCCAAGCCGAGTCCGCCCCACTCCGGCGGGATGGCATAGCCGAACAATCCCATCTTCTTGGCCTGGTCGGCAAGGTCGTCGGGAACCCGGTCGGTAGCCAGGATCTCCTGCTCACGCGGGACGACGGCGCTGCGGACGAACTGGCGGGTCTGTGCGAGGATCTGCCGGAAGTCGTCGTCGTCGACGGCGGCGGTCTGCATAACTTCGCGCTCCTTCCCGGCGGCACTGGCCCGCTACTTCGCGGCGATCATATATGAAATAGGATGTCTGACGTTTCCGACGTCGACGTGAGGACGGTGATCAGGTGTCGTTGCTGACCGGTCAGACAGCGGTCGTCACAGGTGGTGCGCAAGGTCTGGGATTCGCGATCGCCGAACGGTTCGCCGCCGAGGGTGCGCGGGTGGTTCTCGGTGACGTGAACCTCGAGGCAACCGAGGCGGCGGCCAAACGGCTCGGCGGCGAAGACGTGGCGGCGGCGGTGCGCTGCGACGTCACGGTCGCATCGGACGTCGACACTCTGGTCGCGACCGCCGTTGAGCGGTTCGGCGCTCTGGACATCATGGTCAACAACGCCGGCATCACCCGCGACGCAACCATGCGCAAGATGACCGAGGAGCAGTTCGACGAGGTCATCACCGTACATCTGAAGGGGACCTGGAACGGCACCCGTAAAGCTGCGGCGATCATGCGGGAGAACAAGCGCGGCGCGATCGTGAACATGTCGTCGTTGTCCGGCAAGGTCGGCCTGGTCGGGCAGACCAATTATTCGGCAGCCAAGGCCGGGATCGTCGGTATGACCAAGGCCGCCGCCAAGGAGCTTGCCCACCTGGGTGTGCGGGTGAACGCGATCGCGCCCGGCCTGATCCGCTCGGCGATGACCGAGGCGATGCCGCAACACATCTGGGACGAAAAGGTCGCCGAGGTTCCGATGGGCCGCGCGGGTGAGCCGGCCGAGGTCGCCAACGTCGCGTTGTTCCTGGCCTCGGATATGTCGTCGTACATGACCGGCACCGTGCTGGAGATCACCGGCGGGAGGTTCATGTGACCGGACGTGAAGCCGTCATCTGCGAGCCGGTGCGCACCCCGATCGGCCGCTACGGGGGAATGTTCAAGTCGCTGACCGCTCTCGACCTCGGTGTTGCGGCACTGCGAGGGCTGCTGGAGCGAACCGGTATCCCGTCCGAATCAATACAGGACGTCATTGTCGGACACTGCTACCCCAGCAGCGAAGCGCCGGCGATCGGACGTGTAATCGCGCTCGATGCCGGCCTGCCGGTGACGGTGCCGGGCATGCAGGTCGACCGCCGCTGCGGCTCCGGTCTGCAGGCGGTGATCCAGGCATGCATGCAGGTAAGTACCGGCGACCATGATCTCGTCATCGCCGGCGGCGCCGAGAGCATGAGCAACGTGGCCTTCTACTCCACCGACATGCGCTGGGGCGGCGCCCGCAGCGGGGTGCGGGTGCACGACGGCCTTGCCCGCGGCCGCACCACCGCGGGCGGCCAACACTACCCGGTGCCTGGCGGCATGCTGGAGACCGCCGAGAACTTGCGCCGCCAGTACGACATCTCCCGAACCGAACAAGACGAGCTCGCGGTGACCTCGCACCAGCGTGCGGTTGCCGCGCAGAAGAACGGAATATTCGCCGAGGAGATCATTCCGGTCGCGGTGCGGACTCGCCAAGGCGAGGAACTGATCGACACCGACGAACATCCGCGTGCCGATACGTCGGTGGAGTCGCTGCGCAAGCTCAAACCCGCTCTGCTGGGCCATGATCCAGACGCGACGGTGACCGCCGGCAACGCCAGTGGGCAAAACGACGCGGCATCGATGTGCGTGGTGACCACACCGGAAAAAGTCGGCGAATTGGGCCTGACCCCGCTGGTCCGGCTGGTGTCATGGGGGGTCGCGGCGGTGGCACCCAACATCATGGGCATCGGCCCGGTGCCGGCCACCGAGGTCGCGCTCGCCAAGGCGGGACTGCAATTGAGCGACATCGATGTGATCGAACTCAACGAGGCGTTCGCCGCGCAGGCCCTTGCCGTGATGCGGGAGTGGCGCTTTGGCGCCGCCGACCGTGAACGGACCAACGTGCATGGATCCGGCATCTCGCTCGGCCATCCGGTCGGCGCGACCGGCGGCCGGATGCTGGCCACGCTGGCACGCGAGCTCACCCGGCGAGGTGCGCGCTACGGGCTGGAGACCATGTGCATCGGCGGGGGACAGGGGCTGGCCGCGGTGTTCGAACGGATCTCCTCGTGACTTTGCCGCTGAGCGATGTCACCGTCATCGAGGTGGCCAGCTTCGTCGCCGCACCGTTGTGCGGAATGACGTTGAACCAACTTGGCGCACAGGTGATTCGGGTCGACCCGATCGGTGGCGCGTCCGACGTAAACCGCTGGCCGCTGGCCGCCAGTGGCACCTCGATCTACTGGACCGGCCTGAACAAGGGAAAGCGCTCGGCGACCATCGATCTGCGCTCACCCGAGGGCCAGGAGTTGATCCAGCGATTGATCGTCGAGGGTGATGGCATCGTGGTGACCAACACCGCGGGCCTGCCCTGGCTGTCGTATGAAAAGCTCACCGCCCTGCGCGACGACGTGATCCACGTCCAGTTGCTCGGCCGCGGTGACGGTTCCACCGGAGTGGACTACACCGTCAACGCCGCGATCGGATACCCGCTGGTGACCGGTCCGGCCAACCATGCCGGCCCGATCAACCATGTGTTGCCGGCCTGGGATGTGTGCTGCGGCCTGTACGCCGCGCTCGCGGTGGTCGCTGCGCTACGACGCCGCGACCAGTCCGGCGCCGGCGCCCAAATCAGCCTGGCGCTCGAAGATGTCGCGCTGGCCACCGCCGGAAACCTGGGCCTGTTGACCGAACCGCAGGTGAACGGCACGCAGCGCCAACGGCTGGGTAACGCGATCTATGGCCAATACGGTCAGGACTTCACCAGCCGTGACGGTGTCGCGTTCATGGTCGTCACGCTGACCGGGCGACACTTCCGCGACCTGCTCGAGGTAACCGGCACCGGCGCCGCGGTGTCCGGACTCGCCGAGTCGCTCGGCGCCGACTTCAGCGACGAGGGCGACCGCTACCGCTACCGCGACGTGCTGAGCGGGCTATTCGCCACCTGGTTCACCGATCACACCGCGGATCAAATCACCGCGTCGTTGTCGGCGACCACCGTGCTGTTCGAACGCTACCGGACCTTCGCGGAGATCGCCGAAGACGAACGGGTAACAGCGAATCCGTTGTTTTCCCGGCTGTACCAAGACGGGCTTGGCGAATACCTCGCACCGGGACTGCCGATCGCATTCGACGGTGACCATCCCACGAGTCAAGCCGCGCCGGCACTGGGCGGGGACACCGCCGCGGTACTGATGCAACGTTTGGGAGTGAGCACGGCAGACATTGAGCGGCTGACCCGCGCGAAGACGATCGCCCGCTGACCAGAGGAGAGCCGCATGACCAAACTGGCCCAGACGCTCGGTCTGACCGACTTCCAGACCGAGATCATCGCCACGGTACGGCAATTCGTCGAGAAGGAGGTCATTCCCAAGGCGCCGGAGCTCGAACACACCGACACCTACCCGCAGGACATCGTTGACCAGATGCGGGAGATGGGTCTGTTCGGCCTGATGGTCCCGCAGGAGTACGGCGGGCTGGGTGAGTCGTTGTTGACCTATGCGCTTTGTGTGGAGGAGTTGGCCCGTGGCTGGATGAGCGTCTCCGGCGTGCTCAACACCCACTTCATCGTCGCTTATATCCTGCGACAGCACGGCACCGATGCGCAGAAGCAGCGGCTGTTGCCGCGCATGGCAACGGGCGAAGTTCGCGGCGCGTTTTCGATGTCCGAGCCTGAGTTGGGTTCCGACGTCGCCGCCATCCGTACCCGCGCGACCCGCAATCCGGACGGGAATTACACGATCAACGGCCAGAAGATGTGGCTGACCAATGGCGGTAGCTCGACGTTGGTGGCGGCGTTGGTGCGCACCGACGAGGGAGCGGACTCACCGCACCGTAACCTGACCGCGTTCCTCGTCGAGAAGCCGACCGGGTTCGGTGAGGTCACACCGGGGTTGGTGATACCGGGCAAGATCGACAAGCTGGGCTACAAGGGCATCGACACCACCGAAATGATATTCGACGGGTACATCGCCAGTGCCGACGATCTCCTGGGCGGTGCGCCAGGGCAGGGCTTCTACCAGATGATGGACGGGATCGAGGTCGGCCGGGTCAATGTGTCTGCGCGGGCCTGCGGGGTCGCGCTTCGCGCGTTCGAACTCGCGGTGCGCTATGCCCAGCAACGACAAACATTCGGCAAGCCGATCGCCGAGCATCAGGCCATCGCCTTCCAAATCGCCGAGATGGCCACCAAAGTCGAGGCCGCACATCTGATGATGGTCAACGCGGCCCGGCTGAAGGACTCCGGCGAGCGTAACGACGTCGCCGCAGGCATGGCGAAGTATCTGGCCAGCGAGTTCTGTTCGGAGGTCACCCAGCAGAGCTTCCGCATCCACGGCGGCTACGGCTATTCCAAGGAGTACGAGATCGAGCGGCTGATGCGCGACGCCCCGTTCCTGCTCATCGGGGAGGGAACCAGCGAGATCCAGAAGCAGATCATCAGCAAGCGGCTGCTCGCCGACTATCGGATCTGACCGTGAGTGTTCCGGAATTCGCCGCACGGCCGCAGCTGTCCGAAGACGTTGCGCGCTTTGTCCGTAACCGGATTTTCGACGGCACCTACTCCGCGGGAGAGTACGTGCGGTTAGACCAATTAGCGGCGGAGCTCGGTATCAGCGTCACGCCGGTGCGCGAGGCGTTGTTCGAGCTTCGCGCCGAGGGGCTGCTCGCGCAGCAGCCGCGCCGCGGCTTCGTGGTGTTGCCGGTGACCGGCGGAGACCTCGCCGACGTGGCCAACGTACAAGCACACGTCGGCGGCGAACTCGCCGCACGCGCCGCGCTCAACATCGACGAAGACCAGCTGCGTGAGCTCAAGGAAATCCAGACTCAGCTCGAGGAAGCCTATGCCGGGGACGACGGCGAACGGGCGGTCCGGCTCAACCACGAGTTCCACCGGGCCATCAACGTTGCCGCTGACTCGCCGAAGCTGGCCCAACTGATGTCGCAGATCACCCGTTACGCACCGGAATCGGTGTTTCCCACCATCGCCGGGTGGCCCGGCCAGTCGATCAAAGACCACCGCCGGGTGGTGGCGGCGTTGCACAAGCACGACGAGGAGCTTGCCCGCAAGGCCATGTCGCAGCATCTCGCCGCCGGCGCGGCGCCGTTGATCGATCACCTCGTCGAACATGGAGTTATCGACGGTTCGAGCCGTCCGAACTCGCGTCGGCGGGCGCGCTCGCAGGGCTGACTACGGGCTACGCCTTCTGGTTGGTGTCGTAGGTTGCCATGCCGAGCTCTAACCATGCGGTCAATAGGTGCTGGTCTCCGGACGCGGCTACGACATCGTCGTCGCCGAGTTGTTCGGCCGATGCGCAATGCACAGCATCGTAGCCACGCAGAGAAAGACGGTGAGTCAGGTCAGCCGCACGGGCCGCGACCTGCTCATCCACCTCAACGACATCCATCTCTGACCACATCTGGTCGAGACGCCGACGTGCCTGGAGATGCTTGCCCTGGCTGAGGCGCCCGATCCGCGCGCCTGTGCCAGCGCTGCAGCAGTTTCCACATAGAGCAGCCGTGACGACACGATGACGTCGGCGTCATCCCAGAACCGTCGGCCCGTTTGGCTGGTTGGCTCCTCGATCAGTAACGGAACGAAGGCCGAGGTGTCCAGATAGCCGATCACCTACGCTGCTCGCCGACCAGGTCGCTAACCGTGCCACCGGTGGCCAGCGGGGCGGGTGCGGGCTTCTTACGGCTTCGTGCGCGCTGGATGCGACCCTCCTGTCGGAGTTGCTCCAACTTCGTTGGCCGTTGTATCGGCACGATGCGCGCGATCGGGCGCCCGTGATCCGTCACGGTCACGGTTCGCCCTTCCCGAACCTCCGCCAGGTGCCGGCTCAACTGGTCACGCAACTCGCGAACGCCGATCTCCACGCCAACCCGCTTCCAAAGTAGTCATTTATGTCAGCGGTATTATAGCCACAAATGGTTAGCTGACGGGACCGTCGTGGCGACGCGATAGTGTGCCTGCGGCTAGCTGCGCCATGCCCGTTACCACTTCGGCCGCCGAGACGACTGCGTTGACGAGTCCGGCGGCTTGACCGACGGTGACATTGGCAATGGCATAGTCACGCGCGGTAACGGCTCGCGAATATTCGCTGATGCTGTCTTCGGCGTGGAGCATCTCGCGTTCGGTGCCGTCGAATCGGTCGGTGAGGCTGTTGCGCAGCACGCTCATGGTGTGCCCACTCGGCCAGGGATAGCCTCGGAGCTGGTCGTAGATCGTGGTGCGGCAAGTGTCGTCGCCGTTGGCGGCAATGAGTTGGTCGCGCGCCTGTGGGGTGGATAGTGCTTCCCTTGTGGCGTAAAAGCGGGTGCCGACTAATACCCCTGCGGCGCCCAGCATTAACGCCGCCGCCAGGCTGCGGCCGTCGGCAATGCCGCCTGCGGCGAGCACCGGGATGCCGGCGCCGCGGGCGTCGACCAGGTCGACGATCTCGGGCACCAGGGTCAGCGTGGACCGAGGCCCGAAGCCGTGTCCGCCGGCCTCGCTGCCCTGAGCGACCAACACGTCCGCCCCGACCTGCAACGCCCGCTCGGCTTGGACACGGTCTTGAATTTGGCAGATCAGACGCGCCCCGGCGGACTTGATCGTGGTGGCGAAGCTGCCGGGATCGCCGAATGACAGCATGACCGCCACCGGCTCCCGCTCGAGTGTGAGGTCGAGCAGCCGCGGTTGCTGCGCCAGCGACCAGGTGATGAATCCGCAGCCCACCGCTGATCCGGCGGCCAGATCGAACTGGCGGGTCAACCACTTGGCATTGCCGTAGCCGCCGCCGATGAGGCCGAGCCCACCTGCGTCGCTGACTGCGGCGGCCAGTTCACCGCCGGCGACCATGTCCATCGGCGCGGAGACGATCGGATAGTCGATCCCGAGCAGCTGCGTCAGTGACGTAGACAGCGTCACAGGAACCTCCCCCTGGTCGGGCGGCGGCCGAATCACGGTGGACCACAATTCGTTTGGTTCCTACCACAACCTCAGAGACGCCGTAGAGTTAGCGTGCCGTTTTGGTCCGGCCCTGCCCTCTTGTCGACTTCGTTGCCTTGCGTTGACGGGCAGTCGATTTCGAGTTCTGCTGGATCAACCGGCCGGCGTGGTCGAGGATACAGTCGAGGACGTATTCGAAGTTGGCCTCGTCGGCCGACCCGATGTGGTGGCCCTTCACCGTCATTTGAGCGAGCAGCGGCGTCGTCTGGGCGTCGATGACCATGGTGTCCTCGATCGTGCGCGCGCCATTCTCGGTCGCCCGGTTCTTCTGGTGGAGTCGATGCAGAACCACCGATCCGCGAACATGGACCGACACCGCCGAGTACGTGTCGAAGGCTTCGTCGGGTGATAGCCCCGCCTCGACCAGACCCGCGATGGCCTTCTCGATCTCCTGAACACCGAGCCGGGCCGCTCTGGGGCTGAGCGCGGAACGAATCAAAATCAGGTCGCACAGGATCGGGTTGCCCAGGAACGCCTTCCGCATCGAGCGCGCGTGATTCCGCAGCGTTTCGCGCCAGTCGCTGGCTTCCACGTACGGGGTGGCGAACACGTACTTGCGCAAGGCGCGGTCGGTCATCGCGTTGAGCAGGTCGTCCTTCTTGCGGAAGTACCAGTAGATGCTGGTGACGCCGACGCCGAGGTGCTTGCCGAGCAGCGGCATGCTCAAGTTGTCGATCGATACCTGCTCGGCGAGTTCGAACGCGCCGGTGATGATGTCATCGGGGTTGATGGACCCGCGTTCGCGCCGCTGGCGCTTTTCGGCGGTTGCTTGCTTTGCCACTACGGGCACCTCCATCAAGAATATTGCAGTCTTGTCGAAGCTACGATCTACTACTGTAATACCTATCGTAGGGGTTTTGATATGGACCTGGGGCTGACAAACGCTACCGCAGTCGTCGTCGGCGGCGGTCGCGGAATGGGACTGGCCACCGCGCGGTGCCTGGCAGACGACGGCGCCCGGGTCGCC
>NZ_JBOHHI010000035.1:0-14065 GCF_050700595.1 Mycobacterium sp. | reverse complement strand
TGATAGGCCGACCGTGCGGTGGCTTCATCGAGTGTGCGATGAGGGTTTTCAGTGTGTAATCAGGGTGGCTCCGAAGCGAAAATCCCGCCGCACATTCACGCTCGATGCCAAGGATTCACACTCGACGGCGTGGATGCACAGTCGACGCCTGCTACCGGCGAGCCGCGGCGTTGGCCGCTGCCTGAGCCCTGCGCAGGGTCGTCGCGACATCGCCACGCCCGAGGAACATCTCGTCGAAATACGGTTTGATTGCGTGATAACCGGCGGCAAAACCGGCGCCGCCGGGTGCCTGGATACGTGGCCCGTTCAGCACCGCGAAAAACGGTGTCACGTCGACACCCTTGCTGCCCCAGTAGTCTAAGTACACCCGCTGCGCCGACCGCACCGCCGGGATGGCACTGCCGCGCCGGCCCAAGTATTCGTTGCCCTGTCTGCTACCCATCCAGGCCAGCACCTCGCGCACGGCGTCGGGGTGTGTGGATGCCGAATTACCCGCAGCCGCAATTCCATTGGTGACGCTGACTCGGCCCTTCGGACCAGTGGGCAGCATCGCGACACCCCACCGGAAGCGGGCCTGCTGAGCCACCGCGGCCAGGTTGTACGTGCCGGACTGAAAAATCGCGATCTTGCCGGCCAGGAACTGGTTGCGGGAAAAATCACCGTTGTCGTTAGTGTCCGACGCCGGCGGCGCGACGTGGTCGTCGTTGATCAGTGCAACCAGGTAGCTGAACGCTGCGCGGGCGCCGGGATTGTCGAAGGCGAACCGGTCGCTGTCCTGAAACACGCCACCGGCCGACCCGATGTAGTTCAGGTAGATGCCCTGCGCGTCGTTGGCGGCGTTGTACCCCCACTGCCGGACTCGCCGAGGGTCAAAACCCGGTGTGCCCGCGACGTGTCCATCGGCGTCGACGGTGAGTCGGGCCAGCAGCGGCCGTAGGGTGTCGCCGCTGTCGGGATTCCACCGCAGCGTGGTCAACCGGGCAGAGTCGATGCCCGCCGCGGCGAGCAGGTCGGCGTTGTAGTACACCGCGATCCCGGCGTCGGTCAGTTGTGGCACACCCCACAACATCCCGTCGCGGGTGAACTGCTCGACCACCGACGGTTCCCAGGCCGATGCGGGCCCCTCGACGTGCATGAGCCGTCCGCTGTCGGCATACCCGGCGAGGTAGGCGTTGGACAGCCAGAAGATGTCGTCGGCGCTGTCGCCGGCCACGTCGGTGCGCAGCGTGTCGAAATAGGTGGAATAGGCCACCACATCGGTGTGTACCTCGATGTCGGGATGGGCACGGGTGAACGCCGCGAACGACTGCCGGTATGCCGCAGCGACCTGCTCGTCCCACAGTCGCACGGTCACCACGGTCTTGGTGCCGCGCGGGGCCGCCGACATGTCCAGCAGCGCCGCCGTCGCAGCGAGCAGCGCGGCGATCGCCACCAGCGCCGTAGCGACCAGCGTGGAAAATCTGGGCCGCGTCACTTGAGCCCCGTCACCACGATCGATCGCACAATGTGGCGCTGGAACACCACGAACAGCACGATCAGCGGCACAATCGCCACCGTCGCCGCGGCCATCACCAGCGTCCACTGGGCGTTATAACGGGACTGCAGTGCGGCCGTGGCTACCGTCAGCACCCGCCACTTGGCTCCGCTGGTGATCACCAGCGGCCACATGAAGTTGTTCCATTGCGACACCACGGTGATCAACATGAGCGTGACCAGCACCGGACGGCTCGACGGCACCACCACGTGCACGATCACGTCGAGCGTGTTGGCGCCGTCGAGGTGGGCGGCGTTGACCAGGTCGTCGGGAATCGCGCGGAAGTACTCGCGCAGCAAGAAGATTGCGTACGGAGAACCGAAGACGAACGGCAACACCAGCGCCCAGAACGTGTTCCGCAGACCGGCTTGGGCCATCATCAAATACAGCGGCACGACCGTCACGGTGGCCGGTACCATCAACGTCGCGATGTACACCCAGAACAGCGCATCACGGCCGGGAAACCGCAGCCGGGCGAACGCGTAGGCGGCCAGCACCGAAAAGGTCAGCTGGCCAAGCAGAATCACTGCCGTCATCACCGCGGTTACCGCCAGTGCCCGACCGAAACCGGCGCCACCCAAATCGGCGTAGTTGGCCAGCGTGGGCGGTCGCGGCCATGACAGCGGTGTACCCGTCGCGAACTGGCGCGCGGGCGTTAACGACGTCAGCAAGCCAAACAGAAACGGCGTCAACGTGATCACCGCGCCGAGTCCCAGGCCGGCATAAACCGAGGCGGCGCTACGTGAGCTCATAGCTGATCCGCCGCCGAAAGTACAGATGCTGGACGACGGTGATGCCGACCAGGATGACGAACAACACCACTGACATCACCGCGGCCCGGCCGATCGCCGCCGACCCGAACGCCTCGACATAGATCCGGTGCGCAACCAAATCCGTGCTGCCGCCCGGCCCGCCGCCGGTCAACGCATACACCGTGTCGAAAACCTGTGCGGCGCTGATGACCCCGGTCACCAGCACGAAAAACGTCGTCGGTCGCAGCATCGGCAGCGTGATGCGCCAAAAGCGCTGCCAGCCGGTCGCGCCGTCGGTACGGGCCGCGGCGTGGATCTCGGCCGGAATCGCCAGAATGCCGGCCACGAAGAACAGCGCGACATAGCCGACGTTGGTCCACACAATCACTGCCGACACCACCGGCAGGGCCAGTCCGGGATCGGTGAGCCATTCGATGCGATGCCCCAACACCGTGCTGACCGCGCCGTCGCTCGGCGCCAGGATCCAGCGCCACAGCACCGCGATCGCCAGCGGCGCGCAGATCCACGGCAGCACATACAACGTGCGGAACGCCCCACTGCCCGGCAACTCGCGCGCCAGCAACGCCGCCGCGGCCAGCCCGAGCACGGTTTGCGCCGGCACCACGACCGCCACAAACAGCAGCGTCACCAACAGCGAGTTGCCAAACGTCGCATCGGTCAGCACCGAGCGCCAATTGTCGCCTCCGACATACTCGATCGGGCCCAGCAGATCCCAGCGGTGCAGGCTGAGCCACACCACGACGAAAATCGGCAGCAACAAAAACGTGACTACCCCGAACAGGCTGGGTGCGAGCAGCGCATAGCCGAGCGCGGTCGAGCGGGAGACGGCGCGGGCCATGGGGGTATTAAAGCCGCTCGTTACGGTGAAGCGGTGACACCGGACCGCGGGATTGACGCCGACTTCCTGCAGCTGCCGTGCCACGAGCTGGCCGACGCGGCGCTGTCGGCGGCCACCGCGGCCGGGGCCGGCCACGCCGACCTGCGAGTTCACCGCATTACCAGCGAGATCATCCGGCTGCGCGACGGCGGGTTGGAAACCGCGGTCGTGGGCCGGGAGGTCGGCTTGGCGGTGCGGGTCGTTGTCGACGGCACCTGGGGGTTCGCGTCGCACGCCGAGCTCACCGCACCCGTGGCCGCCGACACCGCGCGGCGGGCCGTCGAGGTGGCCACCGCGTTGGCCGCGCTGAACGCCGAACGCATCGAGCTGGCGCCCGAGCCCGTCTACACCGACGCCACTTGGGTGTCGGGCTATCAACTCGACCCGTTCACCGTGCCCGCCGCCGACAAGATCGCCGTGCTGGCCGACTACTCTGGCCGGTTGCTGGCCGCCGATGGGATCGATCACGTCTCGGCGGGACTGAATGCGGTCAAGGAGCAGAGCTTCTACGCCGACACCTTCGGATCGACGATCACCCAGCAGCGGGTGCGGCTGATGCCGGGCCTGGAGGCGGTGAGTGTCGGGACTGATGGCTTCGACACGATGCGAACCCTGGCCCCGCCCACCGCGCGCGGCTGGGAGGTGCTGGCCGGCGACGACGTGTGGAACTGGAGCGCCGAGCTGGCCGAGTTGCCGGCGCTGCTGGCCGAGAAGGTCAAGGCGCCCAGCGTGACGCCCGGACCAACGGACCTGGTGATCGACCCGACCAACCTGTGGCTGACCATTCACGAATCCATCGGGCACGCATGCGAATACGATCGTGCCATCGGCTACGAGGCCGCCTACGCCGGCACCTCGTTCGCCACACCCGACAAGCTCGGCAGGCTGCGTTACGGCTCACCGGTGATGAACGTGACCGCCGACCGCACCGTCGAATTCGGTTTGGCCAGCATCGGTTACGACGACGAGGGGGTGGCCGCGCAAAGCTGGGATCTGGTGCGCGACGGGATCTTCGTCGGCTACCAGCTGGACCGGGTATTCGCACCGCGGCTCGGGCAGCCCCGCTCCAACGGCTGCTCGTATGCCGACTCGCCGCACCACGTGCCGATCCAGCGGATGGCCAACGTGTCGCTGCAGCCCGGCCCGGAAGATGATCTTTCCACCGCCGATCTGATCGGCCGTGTCGACGACGGGATCTACATCGTCGGTGACAAGTCGTGGTCAATCGACATGCAGCGGTACAACTTTCAGTTCACCGGACAACGGTTCTTCCGCATCCGCGACGGCCGGGTGGACGGTCAGCTGCGTGATGTCGCTTACCAGGCCACCACCACCGATTTCTGGAATGCGATGGAAGCCGTTGGCGGACCGTCTACCTGGCGGCTGGGTGGGGCGTTCAACTGCGGCAAGGCCCAGCCGGGGCAGGTCGCTGCCGTCAGCCACGGCTGCCCATCGGCGGTGTTCCGCGGCGTCAACGTGCTCAACACCCGCACCGAGGCCGGCCGATGATCCCGGCAACACAGGTCGTCGACATCGCGCTGGAGGCGGCCCGGGCCGACGAGACCATCGTGCTGGTCACCGATCGGGCCGAAGCGTCGCTGCGCTGGGCCGGCAATTCGATGACCACCAACGGGGTATCGACGAGCCGCAGCACCACCGTGATTTCCATTGCGCGCGAAGGTGCTAACGCTCGCATCGGTTCGCTGCGCTCCGCCGAGGTCGACCCGTCGCTGATCGCCGGGCTGGTCGCGGCATCGGCGGAGGCGGCCAGTGCGGCGCCGCAGGCCCGCGATGCCGCACCGCTGCTGTCCGGCACTGGCGGACGCGGAGACTGGGACACGCCGGTGCCCGGCACCGGGGCCGAGGTGTTCGCCGGCGTCGCGGGCACATTGAGCCGCGGGTTCCGCGGCGCCGACCAGTTGTACGGTTTCGCGCACCACGTCGTGGAGACGACGTTCGTGGCGTCGTCGACGGGACTACGGCGACGCTACACCCAGCCCACCGGTTCGGTGGAGATCAACGCCAAACGCGGCGGGGCCAGTGCCTGGGCGGGCGTCGGCACACCCGACTTCGCCGATTTACCAACAGATCTGCTGCTGCAGCAGCTGTCGACACGGCTGGATTGGGCGGCGCGGACCGTCGAGCTGCCCGCGGGTCGCTACGAGACGATCATGTCGCCGTCGACGGTGGCCGACATGATGATTTATCTGGGCTGGACGATGAGCGGCCGCGGCGCACAGGAGGGCCGCACCGCGCTGTCGGCGCCCCGCGGCGGAACCCGGGTGGGGGAGCGGCTCACCGATCTGCCGCTGACTTTGTACTCCGATCCTTTCGCGACCGGCCTGCACTGTCGGCCGTTCGTCGCGGCGAGCGCCTCGTCGGAGACGGTGTCGGTGTTCGACAACGGGATGGACATCGGGCGAGTGGACTGGGTGCGCGACGGCGTGATCAATTCCCTGGCCTATCCGCGGGCCACCGCCGCCGAGTTCGACGCGCCGGTCGCGGTGGCCGCCGACAACCTGCTGATGACCGGTGAAATTGTGAGTTTGGACGAGATGATCGCCGCGACCGAGCGTGGGTTGCTGCTGACCACGTTGTGGTACATCCGCGAGGTCGATCCCACCACGCTGCTGTTGACCGGGCTGACCCGCGACGGCGTCTACCTGGTCGAAGACGGTCAGGTGACGGCCGCGGTCAACAACTTCCGATTCAACGAGAGCCCGCTGGATCTGCTGCGGCGGGCCACCCAGGCCGGGATCAGCGAGGCGACGCTGCCACGGGAATGGGGCGACTGGGCCACCCGGGCGGCGATGCCGCCGCTGCGGATTCCGGACTTTCACATGTCCTCGGTGAGCCAGGCGCAATAGGCTCCGGGCAGCGTGTTTCTAGAATATAGCTGTTCCGGAAGCCGACCAGCTTGCGAGAGAACTGGCGGCTCGGACCGGAGAAAGTTTGACGAAAGCGGTGGTGATCGATGCGCGAGCGTTTAGCCCGGGAAACCGGACGTACCCGGGCCATTCCGCTGCACGAGCAACTGGTCACGATCCGCCGCCGCTGCGCAGCCTTACCGGTAGTCGACGACCGATCCGCAGACGAAATTCTCGGTTATGACCAGCGCGGACTACCAGCCTGATGGTGATAGACGCATCCCCTCTGGTCGCAATGGTCAGCGATGAGCCGGAGGCGGAACGACTCGAGGCCGCTATCGAAGCCGACCACGTCCGCCTGATGTCGGTGGCATCGCGCAGGCCTGAACTACGGCGACTGCTTTTCCTACGCCCTGGCCAAGATCAGCAGTCAGCCTCTTCTTTTCAAAGGTGACGACTTCGCGCACACCGACATCCGCCTGCTCCACGATGCCTGAGGCGCGCAATAATTCTCCGGTGGACGTTCACGACGAGTTGACCCGGTTGGTGGCGCTGTCAGGCGGTCGGGTAGCGGCCCTGGCACGGCGCGTCTGCGCTCAGACGCTTGGTCTGCCGGCGCTGCCGGCCGAGGTTGGGGTGGACGGGCCGGAGTCGGATGCCGAGGCGGTGGTTGCCGAATTCGCCGAGCAGTTCAGCATCGACGTGTCGATGATCGGCGATGGACAGCGGTCGGGGCTGTGGTCACAGTTGGGGGACAATACCTTTGGCACGGTGGTGCAGACGTATATCGCCGATTTCGTCCCGCGGGTGCGGGCTGGGCTGGAAGCCCTCGGAGTCGGCCAGGAGTATCTGGACTGGGTTTCCGGGCCGATTTCCTGGGATCACGTCACGGATCCGTCCGACGCGGTGTTCAACGGCTTTCTGCCCGCAGTGGCGCGGCTGCGCGCACTGGACGCGCTGACGTCGGAGGTGGTCCGGCTGCGCGGCGCCGCCCAGCACAACTGCCGGCTGTGTAAGTCGCTGCGCGAGACGACGGCGCTCGATGCGGGCGGGTCGGAACCGCTGTACGAGGACATCGAACACTTCGAGTCCTCCGGGTTGCTCACCGACCGCCAGAAGGCAGCACTGCGGTATGTCGACGCGCTGATCTGGTCGCCGGCGCATATCGACCGCGGCGTGGCCGCCGCGGTGCGTGCGCACTTCTCCGAGCATGAGGCGGTCGAGCTGACCTTCGACGTGATGCGCAATGCCAGCAACAAGGTCGCGGTCGCTTTGGGCGGTGATGCCCCGCGGGTCGAGCAGGGCACCGAGCAGTACCTGCTGGACGCCGACGGTCAGACGGTGTTCAGCTGACGGCACCGGGACCATGGCAACATGGTGCCGACGCGCCGGGGGCGGTAGCTCAGTTGGTTAGAGCCGCGGACTCATAATCCGTTGGTCGCGGGTTCGAGTCCCGCCCGCCCCACGTCAGAGCATGTATGACCTCGGTTGATGGTTGACATTTCGTCTTCGGGTGATGCCTGACAGTGTTTCGGCTGATGCTTTACAGCGGTTTCGGTTGATGCTTTACAGCGGTTTCGGTTGATGCTTGGCACTCCTTGCTTCGCCGGGGACGTGTTGCCAGCGATCGTGCCCTGTCTGAACCCACCCCATGCGGCCGTTGTAGCACAACCTGTGCTACAACAAGGGCTATGGAGTCAATCGGAGTCCGAGAACTACGACAGCACGCGTCGCGATACCTGGCCCGGGTTGAAGCTGGCGAGGAACTCGGCGTCACCAACAACGGACGACTCGTGGCCCGACTCGTCCCTGTACAGGCTGCAGAGCGTTCTCGCGCCGCCCTGATTGAATCAGGCGCTCTGCTTCCGGCTCGTCGTCCACGGAACCTTCTCGAGGTCATGGCCGCGCCGGCGCGAGGCCGCAAACGCAACCTGTCCGATGTTCTGGACGAGATGCGCGACGAGCAGTGATCTACCTGGACACCTCGGCTCTGACTAAGCTGCTCATCGCCGAGCCCGAGACGCCCGAACTGCAGACATGGCTCACCGCGCAAAACGGCCAGGGCGAGTACGCGGCGACGAGCGCGATCGGCCGGGTCGAATTGATGAGAGCCGTTGCCCGATATGGGGAACCAGGCCAAGCTGAGCGGGCGCGTTACCTACTCGACGGGCTCGATATCCTCCCGCTCACCGAACCCGGGATCGCTCTAGCGGAAACCATCGGCCCGGCCACCCTGCGCTCTCTCGACGCGATCCACCTCGCGGCCGCCGCCCAGATCAAGCGGGAACTGACAGCGTTCGTCACATACGACCACCGCTTGTTGCACGGCTGCCGCGACGTCGGCCTCACGTCCGCATCACCTGGCATCGTCCGCTGACGGTACGGAGAATGGGCTAAACGGCGGCCGAACCAGTCAATTGTCCTCTTCGGCGCACAACAGTGAGTGCGTGACGCGAGTGCCCTCGAAACGGAATTCGTGCGCGGGACGTCGCAGCGGCTCGACGGTGGTATCCGCGTGCACGATGACTCCGCCACCGGCGGGGATTCCGAGCCCGGTGGCAGCTCCCTCCAGCAAATGAATGGTGTGCGACAGCCGCGCCCATTCGGCTTGCTCGTCGTGCGTGTCGATGACCACGGGGACGAGCTTGAACACGTCGAGCAGCTCGGTCGCGGGGGATTGCGGTGTCTCGACGATTCCATAGCTTCCGAGCTGGACCGCGCCGGCAGAAACGCCCACCAGCAGCGCCCCTTGGGCGTAGCGGTCAAGGATCACATCCTTCATGCCGGTTTTCTCGAACGTGTTCCAGCCGAGACGCACATCGCCGCCCGCGAGCACGATCAACTGGGCACGCTCCAGGAAGGCGCGGTCGTCTGGGCCGAACGACGAATCGATCATGCGACGGTCGGTGATCCCAATCGCATCCAGGGCCGCCTCGAAGATCCCGTAGAACTCCGGACGATCCCCATTGGAGGCACCGATGTAGGCCCCGGCCAGTGGGGTGTCCCGAGCCAATCCATCGAGGGCTGGCTCAAGGAGCAGTCGGTCCTGCCGCTTCCAGAACAGCAGCTGACTGTCCGCCAGCAGATAGAGCGGTTGGAGTTGTGGCGTCGTCTCAGTCACCCCCGATCAGCGTCGGACATGCTGCGATGATCAGCGATGCTGCGACTCCTCTGCGCCATTGCGCGATTCAATGATGCGGCAGACGGTGGCGGTCCGTCCGCGGCGTTGATCGCTGCGGGCGGTCTGTAGCGCAGTGGCCAGCGCGGTGCGCAGGGCACGTAGGTCGGCGATGGCGCGGTCGATGTCGCGAATGTGCTTGTCGAGCAGCGCGGTGACCTGCTCACAGGGCGCCATGCCGTGGCGATGCAGATCGAGGATGTCTTTGATCTCCGCCAGGGTTAAGCCGAGGGTCCGGGCCCGCACAATAAACCGCAGGATCGCAATGTCGTCGTCGCTGAACAGCCGATAGCCGGCCTGGGTGCGGGTAGCCGGCGACAGCAGCCCCTTGGCTTCCCAGATCCGGATGGCCTTGGCCGTGACGCCGACGGCTTTTGCGGCGTCACCGACGGTGTGCGTCACGAGCTCTGGTTCACGGACGGCGTCCACCATTGATTACCTTCCCAGCTGCAGAGTTCAAGCGTAGCCGTGCGAGTCCCGGAATCAGCCGCCACAGTTCAGGCCGACAATGCAGCCACGGAGACTCACGGGCACTTCACCTCCGGTGGAGCATCCTGCGGGAGCGGCTGAAGGTTGGGGTGCCGGCGTCAGGCTGGACGAAGGGGTCGTCATCGTTGTCGTGCCGCGTGGCAGCGGACCGCCGCCACCGCCGAATCCGACCGCTACGACGAGTAAGGCCGCACCACCGGACAGCGCGATTGCCTTCTTGGATAATTGAGATTTCATCGGACTCCTCCTTGTCTGTCTTGAGGTGATGTCCTGTTATCGGCTCGACGTCGACCGCAGGGGTTGCGAGACCCAATTACGTTGTGGCTCAACCCATGTTTGGCCCCTACGCGTGAATATGGCGGAGGCGACGCCGCCCATGACTCCTACGGTAGAGATTGCCGCTAGGGCAAGGTCAAGACCTCGCGCCGTAGGTGTGTGGCCTAACGCTTGACCTTGCCCTCGGGGCAACCCTTACCTTGGGCTTGCCGTCAGCTGACGCGATGCGCGAGCCCCGCGCCGCCGAGAGCGTGAACGAACGGAGCGAAGGGAGCTTTCGAGATGGTCTGGCATGGATTCGTGGCGAAGGCGGTGCCCAGGGTGGCGACCCATGTGGTGGCTTTTGCAGCCTATGAGGCACTACACCGGGCGGTAGCGAAGGCTCCGTGGCGGGAGGCGACGGTTAACGCGATCGCCTGTGGTGTGCGCGGTGTCCGCAAGGCCGAAGTGCATGCCGAGCGGGCTCGACTGACGGCGGCCGACATGTTCGCCGAGGCGATAGAGCGCGTCGGCGACGAAGTTCCACCGTCGGCGGTGCCCGACTCCACAGACTAGGACCACTGATGCTGACCATGGATGCTGACCGGGATGCCGGCCTGACCGTTGCATCCGATGCAGCAGGACGGATGCGTATAGACGTCACCGGGTTTCGTATCGACGGGGTCCGGGCCGTCGCGATCGAGGACGCGGTCGGCAACCTGACCGGTGTGCGCGCCGTGCATGTCTATCCGCGGGCGGCATCCGTTGTGATCCGGTATTCGCCCGCGCTCTGCGACACCGCTGCGGTCTTGTCGGCGATCGCCGATGCGCAGGATGTTCCGGCGGCATCGGTGCCCGCGTGTGCAGCGCGCTCGGCCGATTTCGGCAACGGCATGGCGGGGAAAGTCATCGGCGGGATAGCGCGAACGCTGTTGGGCCGGCGCCGTGACGGGCTGGACCGTCCACCGGAGATCGAGAGGCTGCTCGAGGCGCTGGATCGCGTCGGCTGTCACCTCGAGCCGGTCACCACGAGCCAGCCGTCGCTGCGCGAGGAAGCCAGCCGCGGGATTCGTTCCTGGTTGCGGCGGGTGTGGCTGGCCTGGCCGTTGGGACTGCTGGTGTTCGGCGCCACAACGTTTTTCGGCGCTTACCCGTGGGCGCGATGGTTGGCCTTCGCCGCGACGGTGCCGGTGCAATTCGTGGCCGGGTGGCCGTTTCTCCTGGGGGCAGCGCAGCGAGCCCGGGAGAAGACCGCGAACATGGACACGCTGATCGCCCTGGGCACCTTGACCGCGTTCGGCTACTCCACCTATCAGCTGTTTGCCGGCGGACCGCTGTACTTCGACACCGCGGCGTTGATCATCGCGGCCGTTGTGCTGGGCCGTTATTTCGAGGCCAGAGCCCACGGCAAGACGCGGGAGGCGATCAGCAAGCTGCTGGAGATGGGTGCCAAGGAAGCCCGGCTTCTCGTCGACGGCGAGGAACATCTCGTGCCGGTCGACCGGGTGCAAGTCGGAGACCTGGTGCGGGTACGGCCCGGCGAGAAGATACCGGTCGACGGTGAGGTCACCGACGGGCGCGCCGCCGTCGATGAGTCGATGCTGACCGGCGAGTCCGTCCCGGTCGAGAAAACGGTGGGAGACCATGTTGCCGGGGCAACAGTGAACACCGACGGGCTGCTGACCGTGCGCGCCACCGCCGTCGGCGCGGACACCGCGCTGGCGCAGATTGTGCGCCTGGTTGAGCAAGCACAGGGCGGTAAGGCCCCGGTGCAGCGGATGGCGGACCGGGTCTCGGCAGTGTTTGTGCCGGCCGTCCTTGGGGTTGCCGTCATTACATTCGCCGGGTGGGCGCTGCTCGCCGCCAACCCCGTCGCCGGCATGACCGCCGCAGTCGCGGTGCTGATCGTCGCGTGCCCGTGTGCGCTGGGCCTGGCCACCCCCACTGCGATCATGGTCGGCACCGGCCGGGGCGCGGACATGGGGATCCTGGTCAAGGGCGGCGAGGTGCTGGAAGCCTCGAAGAAGATCGACACCGTGGTGTTCGACAAGACCGGCACCCTCACACACGCCCAGATGCGGCTCACCGACGTGGTTGCCGGCAAACGGCGGCAACCCGATCTGGTGCTCCGGATCGCCGCCGCGGTCGAATCGGGCTCCGAGCACCCCATCGGCGCGGCGATCGTCGCGGGTGCGCGCGAGCGGGGATTGGAGATTCCGGCCGCCACGGCGTTCGCCAACCTGGCTGGACGCGGAGTGCGCGCCGAGGTCGACGGTCGGCCTGTATTCGTCGGGCGGAGCAAGCTTGTCGACGAGCACGATTTGCTTTTGCCCGACCACCTCGCCACGGCGGCCGTAGAGCTGGAAGAGCGGGGCCGTACCGCGGTGTTCGTCGGCCGGGACGGCCAGGTTGTCGGTGTGCTGGCGGTCGCTGACACGATCAAGGACGACGCTGTCGACGTGGTCAGTCAGCTGCACGCCCTGGGTCTGGAGGTCGCACTGATCACCGGTGACAACGCTCCCACGGCTGCCGCGATCGCGAAGCAGGTCGGCATCGAGCGGGTGCTGGCCGAGGTGTTGCCGCAGGACAAGGTGACCGAGGTTCGCCGGCTGCAGGACGAGGGCCGGGTGGTCGCGATGGTCGGCGATGGCGTCAACGACGCTCCGGCCCTGGTGCAGGCCGATCTGGGCATTGCGATCGGCACGGGTACCGACGTGGCCATCGAGGCCTCCGATATCACGCTGATGTCCGGCCGCCTCGACGGTGTCGTGCATGCGATCGAGCTGTCGCGGCGCACCCTGCGCACGATCCATCAGAACCTTGGCTGGGCGTTCGGCTACAACACCGCCGCGATCCCACTTGCCGCGTTGGGCTTGCTGAACCCGGTCATCGGAGGCGCGGCCATGGGGTTCTCCTCGGTCAGCGTGGTGACTAACTCGTTGCGGCTACGCCGCTTCGGCCGCGACCGGCCGGCAGCGCATGATCCATGACCTATTGCTCCGTTGGATTGTCACCGGACTGTTCGTGCTGAGCGCCGCCGAATCGGGTCTGGCGATCATCACCGAACGCCGACCGTGGACGTTGATCCTCAGCCGCGGGTTGCATTTCATAATGGCGGTTGCGATGGCGCTGATGGCCTGGCCGTGGAGCATGCAGTTTCCGACGAGGGGGCCTGCGGTGTTTTTCCTATTGGCGGCATTGGTGTTCGTGGCGATGGCCGTCTTTGCGGCCCGAACGACCGCCCTGCGAGGTGTGCACGGGTATCACGGCCTGATGATGCTGGCGACGGCCTGGATGTATGCCATCATGGACGGTCATCTGCTCGCCGTCCGATCGAGCACCGGGTCGCCCATCTGGTTCAGCGCAGTGAACTGGTTCGGTACCGTGGGCTTTGCCGTCGCAACGGTTTGCTGGACATACCGGCGGTCGCCCGGTGACCTGAGTCAGGCGATGATGGCTGCCGGTATGAGTATCTTTTTCCTGGCCACGCTATTTCGCATCTGAGCTGAGCGGCGCGCCTACGCCGCTGACTTTTCCAGAATGTGTACGCCGCAGGCGGATCCGAGGCCGATGACGTGGGCCAGGCCGACCTTCGCGTTCTCGATCTGGCGGTCACCGGCCTCGCCGCGGAGATGATGACAGACCTCCCAGATATTGGCGATGCCGGTGGCGGCGATGGGGTGGCCCTTGGACTCCAGGCCGCCCGATACGTTGACCGGTGTCGAGCCGTCCCGCCACGGCGCGCCGGAGTTGAAAAACTCTGCGGCGCCGCCCTCTTCGCACAGCATCAGGTTGTCGTAGTGCACCAGCTCGGCGGTGGCAAAGCAGTCGTGCAGCTCGACCAGGTCGAGGTCGTCCGGACCGACGCCGGCCTGCGCATAGGCGGTCGCGGCGGCATTGCGGGTCAGCGTGTTGACGTTCGGCAAGACCTGGCAGCCCTCTTCGTAGGGGTCGGTGGTCAGCACTGACGCCGATACCTTCACGGCGCGCCGACGCTGCTCAAGCGATAGCGATGGGAGCGTTGCGCCGTTGCACACGACCGCAGCCGCAGCACCGTCACAGTTGGCCGAGCACATCGGGCGAGTGTTGGGG
>NZ_JBOHHI010000034.1:0-16324 GCF_050700595.1 Mycobacterium sp. | reverse complement strand
CGGCGAGACGACGGCGACGTTCCCGTTCCAGCGCCCGCACCACGACAGCCGCACGGCTGCGGGCATGTTGTCCCCGGACTTCGTCATCGATAAAAGCGACGATCTCGTCGGGTAAGCGGACCGCAATTTGTGTGCTCACTTCGTAGATGGTACCAGTTTGGTATGCTCTTCAGGGGCTGAATCCGCTAACGGCCAACGCGCTGACGATGCCCAAACGCCGCGGTATCCGCACCCAAGACCGCGCTCAGCGCATCGCCACCGAACGCCGACACAGCCACACCGACTCCATGAGCTACTTCGGACCCGCCCCACCCCACCCCGACGACGACCCACCATCGTTCTAGGTGGTGGAGGATATCCACATGAGCCGCCAGCAGCTACCGCCGCTGGCTGCCGAAGACCACACCTGCGATGTCTGCGCGCTGGTCTACCAACAGATCAGCATCGACGACGCCGTCAGCGCCATCGCCGACCTACCGCCAGCGGTGCGCGAGGCCGTCGACGCCATCCCACCCGAGGCGCAGCGGCAGCGCCCCAGCCCACAGGTCTGGTCGGTCGCCGAGTATGTCTGCCACCTGCGCGACGTCTACACGACCTCCACCATCCGGCTGCACCGCACCCGCACCGAGGACCGGCCGGCGCTGGAGCCGATGTTCAACGATCTGCGGGCACAACGGTTCCACTACAACGACGCCGACCTCGCCGCCACCCTTGGCGAGCTTGCAGCGGCCACGGCGGGGTTCTGCGAGGCAATCACCCGCACGGGAGAACAGGACTGGGATCGCGTCGCCACCCGCTTGCCGAGCGAGCAGCGCACAGCCCGTTGGCTCGTCCGCCAGGCGATGCACGAAGGCATTCACCACCTCGGTGATATCCGCAGGATCGGCGGCATAACGGGCTAGCCCGCAAATTTGGCGCTGAGCAGGTCGTCACCTAGACTCTAGGGGTTGCCGTCGGCAGACCTCGGCCAGCGTAATGCACTTAGCTCAGCTGGCCCCGCGTGCCCTTCGGCGATGAAGAGCATGCACGTCAGGCCAAGGCGGCACCGTCTGCCGTGCACAGGTTAACCGGGCCTGGAAGATGTAGGAGAGATCGAGTGATTCAGCAAGAATCGCGGCTGAAGGTGGCCGACAACACCGGCGCCAAGGAGATCCTGTGCATCCGGGTGCTCGGCGGCTCGTCGCGGCGGTACGCCGGTATCGGCGACGTGATCGTGGCGACGGTCAAAGACGCCATCCCCGGCGGCAACGTCAAGCGTGGTGAAATCGTGAAGGCCGTGGTGGTGCGCACCGTCAAGGAACGCCGCCGCCCCGACGGCAGCTACATCAAGTTCGACGAGAACGCGGCGGTGATCATCAAGCCCGACAACGACCCGCGCGGAACCCGCATCTTCGGCCCGGTCGGCCGCGAACTGCGGGAGAAGCGCTTCATGAAGATCATCTCGCTGGCCCCGGAGGTGCTGTAGATGAAGGTGCACAAGGGCGACACCGTGCTGGTCATCTCCGGCAAAGACAAGGGCGCCAAGGGCAAGGTGCTGCAGGCTTACCCCACCCGCAACAAGGTGCTGGTCGAAGGCGTCAACCGAGTGAAGAAGCACACCGCGATCTCGACCAATCAGCGGGGCGCCCGGTCGGGCGGCATTGTCACCCAGGAAGCGCCGATCCACGTTTCCAACGTGATGATCGTCGATTCCGACGGCAACCCCACCCGAATCGGCTACCGCGTCGACGAGGACACCGGCAAAAGGGTCCGCATCTCCAGGCGCAACGGCGAGGACGTCTGATGACGACGACAGAGAAAGTGCAGCCGCGGCTCAAGGTGCGCTACCGCCAAGAGATCCGCGACGCGCTACAGCAGCAGTTCAACTACGGCAACGTGATGCAGACCCCGACGGTGGTGAAGGTCGTCGTCAACATGGGCATCGGCGAAGCCGCGCGTGACGCCAAGCTGATCAACGGCGCGGTCAACGACCTGGGGCTGATCACCGGGCAGCGGCCGGAGATCCGCCGGGCGCGCAAGTCGATCGCCCAATTCAAACTGCGTGAGGGCATGCCGATCGGGGTGCGCGCCACTCTGCGCGGCAACCGGATGTGGGAGTTCCTCGACAGGCTTACTTCCATTGCGCTGCCGCGTATCCGGGACTTCCGCGGGCTGTCACTCAAGCAGTTCGATGGGGCCGGCAACTACACGTTCGGGCTGGCCGAGCAGTCGGTTTTCCACGAGATCGACGTGGACTCCATCGACCGGACCCGCGGTATGAACATCACCGTCGTCACCTCGGCGACGACCGACGACGAAGGGCGAGCACTGTTGCGGGCCCTCGGCTTTCCGTTCAAGGAGAACTGAACAGATGGCAAAAAAGGCACTGGTCAACAAATCTCAGCGCAAACCGAGGTTCGCGGTGCGCGCCTACACCCGCTGCAGTAAATGTGGCCGGCCGCGTGCGGTCTACCGCAAGTTCGGCCTGTGCCGTATCTGCTTCCGCGAGATGGCGCATGCCGGCGAGCTGCCCGGTGTGCAGAAGAGTAGTTGGTGACAGGACACAGGACTAGACCATGACCATGACGGACCCGATCGCGGACTTTTTGACACGTCTGCGCAACGCCAATTCGGCGTACCACGACGAGGTGAGCCTGCCGCATTCGAAGATCAAGGCCAACATCGCCGAGATCCTCAAGCGCGAAGGCTACATCACCGGCTACCGCATCGAAGACGCACGGGTCGGCAAGGCGCTTGTCGTGCAGCTCAAATACGGCCCGACCCGAGAACGCAGCATTGCCGGTCTGCGCCGGGTGTCCAAGCCGGGCCTGCGGGTGTATGCGAAATCGACCAACCTGCCGCGGGTGCTCGGCGGCCTGGGCGTGGCGATCATCTCGACGTCGTCGGGTCTGCTCACCGACCGTCAAGCAGCCAGACAGCGCGTGGGCGGCGAAGTTCTCGCGTACGTGTGGTAGCGGGAGAGGAAGCGTAAACAGAGATGTCGCGCATTGGTAAGCGGCCGATTCCGGTGCCTACCGGGGTCGACGTGATGATCGACGGCCAGAACGTGGCGGTGAACGGGCCCAAGGGCACCCTGGAGCTCAAGGTGTCGGACCCGCTCCGTGTCGCGCGGGACGACGACGGCGCCATCGTGGTGACCCGCCCCGACGACGAGCGCCGCAACCGGTCGCTGCACGGACTGAACCGCACGCTGGTGTCCAACCTGGTCACTGGCGTCACACAGGGCTACACCACCAAGATGGAAATCTTCGGGGTTGGTTATCGCGTGCAGCTCAAGGGCAACACGCTGGAGTTCGCGCTGGGATACAGCCATCCCGTGGTGGTCGAGGCGCCGGAAGGCATCACCTTCGCGGTGGAAACGGCGACGAAGTTCTCGATCTCCGGGATCGACAAGCAGAAGGTCGGCCAGATCTCGGCGAACATTCGCCGGTTGCGCCGTTCGGACCCGTACAAGGGCAAGGGCGTGCGCTACGAAGGTGAGCAGGTCCGCCGCAAGGTCGGAAAGACAGGTAAGTAGTCATGGCCTCAACACAAACAGACGTGCGAAAGCCGTTGGAACAGAACGCATCCGCTATCCGCAGGACGGCCCGCCTGCGCAGGCACGCACGGCTGCGCAAGAAGATCTCGGGTACCGCGGAGCGTCCGCGGCTGGTGGTGCACCGGTCGTCGCGGCACATCCACGTGCAGCTGGTAAACGATCTCGACGGCACCACACTGGCCGCGGCCTCGTCGATCGAGGCCGACGTGCGCGGCGTCGAGGGCGACAAGAAGGCCCACAGTGTGCGGGTCGGTCAGCTGATTGCCGAGCGGGCCAAGGCCGCCGGAATCGATACCGTGGTGTTCGACCGCGGAGGCTACACCTACGGCGGACGAATCGCGGCGCTTGCCGATGCAGCCCGCGAAAGCGGGCTGAAATTCTGATGACTGTCAACGGAGGGACTGCATAATGACGGAGCAGACGCCGCCCACCGCCGCCCCTGGAGACACCGGCAGCGCGACCCGCGGTGAAGGACGCCACGACGGGCGCGAGGGCCGGGGCCGGCGCGACGATCGTGGTGGCCGCGGCCGGGACCGGGACCGGGAGGGAAGCAACTACCTGGAGCGGGTCGTCGCGATCAACCGCGTCTCGAAGGTGGTCAAGGGTGGCCGTCGATTCAGCTTCACCGCGTTGGTGATCGTCGGTGACGGCAAGGGGATGGTCGGCGTCGGCTACGGTAAGGCCAAGGAAGTTCCGGCCGCGATCGCCAAGGGTGTCGAGGAGGCGCGCAAGGGCTTCTTCCGGGTGCCGTTGATCGGGGACACCATCGTCCATCCCGTGCAGGGAGAGGCCGCGGCCGGGGTGGTGCTGCTGCGCCCGGCCAGCCCCGGTACCGGGGTGATCGCCGGTGGAGCTGCGCGCGCGGTGCTGGAATGCGCCGGCGTCCACGACATTTTGGCCAAGTCGTTGGGCAGCGACAACGCGATCAACGTGGTGCACGCCACGGTGGCCGCGCTCAAGCTGCTGCAGCGACCCGAGGAGGTGGCCGCCCGGCGTGGACTGCCGATCGAGGACGTCGCGCCGGCCGGCATGCTCAAGGCGCGGCGGGAAAGCGAAGCGGCGGCCGCGGCCGCAGTGCGCGAGGGAACGGCGTAGACCATGGCATCGGAAAAAACCCAGGTGAAGATCACCCAGGTGCGCAGCACGATCGGCACCCGCTGGAAGCAGCGGGAGAGCCTGCGCACCCTGGGACTGAAAAAGATTCGCCAGTCGGTAATCCGTGAGGACAACGCCCAGACCCGCGGCTTGATCGCCGTCGTGCGTCATCTTGTGGAGGTCGAATCTGTGGAGGCTGAGAAATGACCCTCAAACTGCATGACCTGCGGCCCGCGCCCGGGTCGAAAACCAAACGCACCCGCGTCGGTCGCGGTGACGGCTCCAAGGGTAAGACCGCGGGCCGCGGCACCAAGGGCACCAAGGCCCGCAAGAACGTTCCGGCGACGTTCGAGGGCGGCCAGATGCCGATCCACATGCGGCTGCCCAAGCTCAGGGGCTTCCGCAATCGGTTCCGTACCGAGTACGAGATCGTCAACGTCGGGGACATCAATCGGCTGTTCCCGCAGGGCGGATCGATCGGTGTGGACGAGCTGGTCGCCAAGGGGGCGGTGCGCAAGAACTCACTGGTCAAGGTGCTCGGTGACGGCAAGCTGTCCGTCAAAGCCGACGTCACCGCGCACAAGTTCAGCGGCAGCGCGCGGGAGAAGATCACTGCCGCGGGCGGCACGGTCACCGAACTCTAGCGAAGTACCTCCTCTGGCGCCAGCGTGCGTGTCCCCGGGCGACACGCCGCTCGCAGCATCGGGTTTGCGCACGCTCGCGTCGGTTAGGTCTGCGGTCGAGTGCCCAGCACGTCGCCGAACAGGGCTTGGCGCACGGCGAGTTCGCGTGGATCGCTGTAGAGGTGAAAACCCAGCCGGTTCATCACATAGGCGAACCCGATTCCCGTTTCGGGGTCGGCGAACCCAAATGAGCCGCCGAAACCCGGTGTGCCGAAAGCCTTGTCGGACGACCCGAACACACCCGATGGCGTCGGCTTGGACAACCCCAGCGAGAAGACGACGTCGACGTTCAGGACCCGGTCACGCTGTCCGCGAGTTGGTGGGGTGGGCTGTGCCATGAGGTCGTCCAGCACGGGTTGGGTCAGGCCCAGCGCAGCGTCCCGGGCCGATGCCGCGCCGTAAAGGTGCGCGACCGCAACGGCCGTCCCGATCCCATTGGCCGAGGGGATTTCGATCGCGCGCACGTCGTCGCGGTTGTAGTCGCCGGCCCAAGGCACGACGCCGCGCGGAAGCGAGCCCGCCCGGGCTAGGAGTCCGACCGGGTTGAATGACGCGGCCACAAGTGCGGCCGGCATGACATTGAGGTGCAGCAGAGATTCTGCACGTTTCCAATTGTGCACGTGTGCTACCCGGTCGCGCGGAACCGAGTCCGGAAGCCCGATATGCAGGTCCAGTCCCAACGGCCCGGCGATTTCATCAGCGAAGAACCGGCCTAGCGTGCGGCCGGCCGGATCGGTGCGGCGAATGAGTTCGGATTTGTACCAGCCCAGTGTGATCGCGTGGTAGCCGTGCAGCGTGCCAGGCGGCCAGACCGGCTTCTGGGCGGCGAGGATCGGCGCCAGTCTCGCCGGGTCAGCGACATCTTGCACAGTCGGTGCCGGCGACAGCACACACAAGCCTGCCTGATGGCCCAGCAGTTGTCGCACCGTCACGTCGCCCTTGCCTGCTTGAGCAAATTCGGGCCAATGGTCGGCGACTTTGTCGTCGTAGCCGAATAGTCTCCGCGACACTGCCACTGCAACAGCAAGGGCGGCAACACCTTTGGTCGTCGAGAACATGTTGACCATGGTGTCGTGCTGCCATGGGGTCTTGGTGATGCCGTTGCGATAGCCGCCCCAGAGGTCGACGACTTTGACGCCGTCGCGATAAACCGCGACAGCAGCGCCGACTTCACGGCCGGCGGCGAAATTGGCGCGAAAGGCGTCGGCGACCTTTCCATAACCCTCATCGACGCTTCCGTCGATCATGTCCGGTGACACTGTGACCTTGAGAACCATCGGGTGTTTATATCGTGACCTGCTGCCAGTGATGGGCGAATCGCCAATTCTTCCTCGGACGAACGTGCGCAGACCCGGCTATGAGCCCGGGCATGTCGGTCGGGGACACGCACGCTCGAGCAAATTACGAGCGGAGCTGCGGGATCACCTCGGCGGCAAGACGTTCCATCTGCTCGCGATCCTGGGTGACGTCGTCGCCCACCGGGTTGAGCAGGATCAGCCCGGCACCCGCGTCGACAACCTCACGGAGCCCGCGGACCACGTCGCCGGGGGTGCCACACACCGGCACGGCATCGATGCCGCGCATCCGGCCGTAGATCCGGTGCAGCCCGGCCAGCACCTGGTCGCGTGCCCTGGCGGCATCGTCGTCAACCATCAGGTACACCCGCTTGCCGATGTCGAACCGGGCGGGATCCTTGCCCTGGGCGCCGAGTTCGCGGCGCACGGTCGTCACCGCTTCGGCGAAGGTGGCGGTGGTCGAGGAACCCGCGCCCAGGAAGGCGTCGCCGTGGCGCACCGCGCGGGCCAGGGCCTTGCGCGCCTGCCCGCCGAACCAGATCGGCGGATGCGGCCGTTGTACCGGTTTCGGCTGGATCGGCAGGTCGTCGAGCTGACGGAACCGGCCGTGGAACGTCACCTTCGGCTCGTCGGACCAGGCAGCCTTCATCAGCTGCAGGCCTTCGGTGAAACTGCTCACGAAGGTCGCCCCGTCCACCCCGAAGGCGGCGAACTTCCGGAAGCCGCCGCCGGGCGCGACACCAACGTCCAACCGGCCGTGGCTGAGCCGATCCACGGCGGTCACCGCCGAGGCCAACTGCAGCGGATCGTGCAACGAGGACACCAGCACCGCAACGCCCAACCGCAGCCGCTCGGTGCAGGCGGCGGCAAAGGCCAGCAGTTCCAGCGGCGCCAGCAGCGGCGCCGCACCGATTACCTGCTCGAGCACCCAGCCGCCCTCGAACCCGAGTTCCTCGGCGCGAGCGAGATACGAGCGCATACCGGCGGCATCGAAGCCCGCCGGATCGAGCTGGGGGATGGAGATGGCGAACTTCACTCCCTCACCGTAAGCGGCGGCGTCACCCCGGGCGATCGGTAGGCTCCATGTCATGTTCGGTTTTCTTCCCGACCCGCCCGGCACTGCCGACGTGCGGGCGCTGGTACGCCGGGTCGACACGGCCCGCCACCGCGGTATCCCCAAAGGTTGCGTGCTCGAACTCGACCTGCACGCCGCTCCGCCGGAGACCGGTGGCTTTGACCCATTGGCGATCATCGCCAGCGGTGGCCGGCCGCTGGTGCTGCGTGAGGCGGTGGCCGCCATCTATCGGGCCGCCGACGACCCGCGGGTGGCGGGGCTGATCGCCCGAGTGGAGTTGCCGGCCGCCGCGGCCGGTCCGGTTCAGGAGTTACGCGCGGCGTTCGCCGCGTTCGCTGCCGTCAAGCCATCTCTGGCGTGGGCCGAGACCTACCCGGGCACGCTGTCCTACTACCTGGCATCGGCGTTCGGCGAGGTGTGGATGCAGCCGTCGGGCACTGTGGGGCTGATCGGCTTCGCCACCAACAATCTGTTCCTGCGGGACGCACTCGACAAGGCCGGCATCGAAGCTCAGTTTGTCACGCGCGGCGAATACAAGTCTGCGGCAAACTATTTCACGCAAGCCAGCTACACCGACGCCCACCGCGAGGCCGACACCCGACTGCTGGAGAGCCTGCGAATTCAGGTGTGGCAGGCCGTCGCCGACGCACGCAAGATCGACTACGACGCCCTCGATGCGCTGGCCGACCGAGCGCCGCTGCTGCGCGATGACGCGGTGAGCGGCCGGCTGGTCGACCGCATCGGCTTCCGCGACGAGGCGTATGCACGGATCGCGGAACTCGTTGGTGCCGAAGGCATCTCGCCAGACACCGGAGATGCCGATGACGACTCCGGACCATCGCGGCTGTATCTATCACGTTATGCCCGCGCCACCGGGCCGCGACCGGCGCCGCCGTTGCCGCCGATCCCGGGACGACGGCCCAAGCCCGCTATCGCCGTGGTCACGGTGGCCGGTCAGATCGTCAGCGGACGGGGCGGCCCTCGGCTGCTGCCGTTCGGCACGTCCGGCGCCGGCGGAGACACCATCGCTGCGGCACTGCGCGACGCCGCCGCCACCGACACGGTGTCGGCGATCGTGCTGCGGGTCGACAGCCGGGGCGGAACGGCCTCCGCCTCGGAAACCATCTGGCGGGCGGTGAGCAAGGCCCGCTCACGCGGCAAGCCGGTGGTGGCGTCGCTGGGCGCGGTCGCCGCGTCGGGTGGCTACTACATCGCGATGGGCGCCGATGCGATCGTGGCCAACCCGGGCACGATCACCGGTTCGATCGGGGTGGTGGCCGGAAAATTGGTGGCGCGCGACCTTAAGGACCGGCTGGGTGTCGGCTCAGATGCGGTGCGCACCAACGCTAATGCCGATGCCTGGTCGATCAGCGCGCCGTTCACCCCGCAACAGCACGCGCAGGTCGAGGCCGAAGCGGATCTGGCCTACACCGATTTCGTAGAGCGGGTGGCTGACGGTCGTCACCTGAGTACCCAGACCGTCGACGAGGTCGCCCGCGGCCGGATCTGGACCGGTGCGGACGCCCTCGAACGCGGACTGGTCGACGAGCTCGGCGGGTTGCGCACAGCGATTCGGAGGGCCAAAGTCCTCGCCGGGCTGGACGAGGACGCCGAGGTCCGGATCGTCAGCTACCCCGGGTCTTCGTTGTGGGAGCTATTGCGGCCGCGCCCGTCGTCGTTGCCGACGGCTGCGTCGTTGCCGGACGCGGTGGGCGCGTTGATCGGCCAGTCGGTGGTCGGCCTGGTGGACCAGGCCGAGCGGACGTTGAGCGGCGTCAGCGTGCTGTGGCTGGGGGAGTCGCGGTTTTAAGCCCGACGACGATGCAGAGCGCGCAGCGCGATGAGGTGGGGGCACCCCCAGCCGCGAAGCGGCGAGGGGGCGAGTCGGGCAATTGACTAACCGCCGAGTGCCGCGGCGCCGAGTGTCGCGGCAACGTAGCTTATTTCGCCGAAGGCGGCCATCATCTCGTCCTCGGGAAACTCGAAGCCGTTGCGCGCCCACAGCTCCCTGGCGGGAAAAGCTGTCACCTGCCAGGCGTGGCTCTCCAGGTAGTCGACGACGATGCTGCGCTGACCCAGATAGAACAGGTCTTCCGCGTTGAAGTTGAAACCGAAGCGCTGCCACCGCTCGTTGATGCGCTGCACGCGTTCGTTGGAGAAGGCCTGCGGGTCCGGGACGTGTTCGGTGGCCAGCCTGCTGCCCGGTGCACTCAGTGCGGTGAGGCTGTCGAACAGTCGGTCCTGGGCCTCGGGGGGCAGATAGGGCAATAGCCCTTCAGCACTCCACGCGGTCGGCTGGGTGCCGTCAAAACCGCTGGCCCGCAACGCCGCAGGCCAGTCGTCTCGCAGGTCGATGCCGATGGCACGACGCTCGGTGGTCGGAGTGGCACCGAGGTCGGCCAGCGTGGTGCCTTTGAACGCGATGACTTGCGGTTGGTCGACCTCGTAGACCACCGTGCCCGCAGGCCACCGCAAACGGTAGGCCCGGGTATCCAGACCGGAAGCCAGAATGACGGCCTGGCGCAGACCGGCATCGGTGGCCGCGGCGAAGAAGTCGTCGAAAAACCTTGTCCGTACCGCGATCTGCTCCCTGCGGGTTTTGCGGTTCAGCAGCGGGTCATCCTCGAAATCGATCTCTCCGTCGAGAATGCGGACGAAGGGGTCCAGGCCCACTGCGCGGACCAGCGGATCGGCGAACGGATCGTCGAGCAACGCGTCGGGTTCCTGTGAGGCCAGCGCGCGCGAAGCCGCAACCATGGTCGCGGTCGCGCCCACGCTGGTGGCCAGGTCCCAGCTGTCGTTATCGGTGCGTGCCATCGGATAACTCCTATGCGTTGGCTGTCAAGGTGCCGCTGACGTATAGCCGGTCGGCGAACGGGAAGTCGTCTTCGATGGGCGGAAGCCCGTTGGCCGCGAACAGCTCCCGGATGCTGCTGCCCGACATCTGCCACCCGTGGTCGGTCAGGTAGCGAGCTGCCTCGTTGCGGTCGCCGAAGTAGATCAGCTCGGTCATGTCGAGATCGAGGCCATGGTTGCGCCAACGCTCCGATGTCGTGCGCATGTGCTCCTTGAGACGCTCCTGGTGGGCGGGATCGCGGTTGGGCGCGCTTTCGGTGGCGAGCCGACTGCCCGGTGCGCTGAGCGCGGTGACCGTGTCAAGCAGCCGGTCCTGCGCCTCCGGCGGTAGGTAGCCCAGCAGACCCTCGGCGCTCCACGCGGTCGGGCGGCTCGGGTCGAACCCCGCCGCTCGCAGAGCGGCCGGCCAGTCGTCACGCAAGTCGACCGCAACCGCGCGCCGGTCGACCGTGGGTTGGGCGCCCAACTCGGCAAGCGTGCGGGTTTTGAACTCGATGACCTGCGGCTGGTCGATCTCGAATACCACCGTCCCGGCCGGCCAGGGCAGCCGGTAGGCGCGGGCATCCAGACCGGAGGCCAAGATGACCGCCTGCCCGATCCCGGAGTCCGTCGCATCCAGGAAGAACTCGTCGAAGAACCTTGTCCGCACGGCCATGTTGTCGATCATGCGACCCATGCCGGACTGGGCGTCGTCCTGCAGGTCGGCGGGCTTCAGATCGCCGCTGACCAGCCGGGTGAACACCTCCACACCGACGGCGCGGACCAGCGGGTCGGCGAACGGATCGTTGATCAGCGGACGCTCGGCAGTGGTCGCCATCGCCCGGGCCGCCGCAACCATCGTGGCCGTCGCTCCCACGCTCGACGCCAGGTCCCAGGTGTCGTTATCGGTACGCGTCGTCATCGCCACCCCTCTCAAAATTGTTACTTAGCCAATATAACTTAAGCTACCGCCCGGTGGCCACTTGAGGCACGCTTTCGCTGTGGCTTACTCGACGGCAGACAAGCGGGTCCTGATTACCGGGGCGTCGTCGGGCGTGGGTGCGGCCCTGGCCCGGGCACTGGCGGCCGGCGGCGCGGTGGTGGGGTTGATCGCGCGACGGCGGGAACGGCTCGAAGCGGTGCTGGCCGACTGTCGGCGCAGCTCGCCGGAGTCGGCGATGTGGGTTGCCGACCTGGCCGACACCGCGGCCATCGAGCGGTTGGCGCTGCAGGCCTGGGATGCGCTCGGCGGCATCGACGTGCTGGTCAACAACGCCGCAATCCCGAAACGCCGGATGGTCACCGAGCTGAATCCGGCTGAGGTGGAGACGGTCATGCAGGTCAACTTCTTCGCCCCGATGCGCCTCACGCTGGCCGTGCTGCCGCGGATGCTGGCCCGCGACGACGGCGTGATCGTCAACGTGTCCAGCATGGGTGGCCGGCTTGGCATCATCCACGAAGCCGCATACTGCGCCAGCAAGTTCGCGCTGTGCGGGTGGAGCGAGTCGATGGCCGTCGATCTGCACGGCACGGGTGTTTCGGTGAAGCTGATCGAACCGGGACCTGTCGACACCGAGATCTGGGACCGGCCGGACAACGAGACGCCGCTGTATGACGGGCCGAAGGTGCCCGCCGAGGAGGTGGCCGACGGCATCATTGCGGCGCTGGGCAGCGGCCGTTTCGAGCACTACCTGCCGGACATGAAGGCCATCGTCGACGCCAAAAACGCCGACCTCGACGCCTACATCGCCGGCGCGGCCGCGATGGCGCGACGATGAAGGCGCTGGTTTACGGGGTACCGCCCGAGCCGTTCGAGGGGCCGGAGGACGCCCTCGCTCACAGTCCCGTGGCGCTGCAGGACATTCCGGAACCTGGCCTGCTGCACGATGATTGGGTGATCACCCGGCCCCGGCTGACCGGGATCTGCGGGTCGGACTCCAAGCAGATTCTGCTCGACTTCGGCGAGGACGACGTCGACAACGCGATGGCGGCGTTCTGCTCGTTCCCGCAGGTGATGGGCCACGAGGTGGTCGCCGATGTGGTGAGGGTGGGACCGAAGGCCCGCGGACTCGAGGTCGGGCAGCGGGTGGTGCTCAACCCGTGGTTGTCCTGCGGGCCACGCGGTATCGAGCCGTTGTGTCCCGCGTGTACTCGCGGTGACTACAGCCTGTGCTGGAGCTTTTGTGACGGCGACATCAAACCCGGGATTCACACCGGGGTGTCGGCCGACGTGACCGGCGGCTACGCCGAGTTGATGGCGGCCCATGACAGCATGCTGTTTTCGGTGCCCGAGTCGGTGCCCGACGAGTTGGCGGTGTTCGCCGACCCGTTTTCGGTATCGCTGCACGCGATCACCCGCCACCCGCCGCCGCGCTCGGGCCGGGTGCTGGTGTACGGGGCGGGCTCACTGGGGCTGTGTGCGGTTTCGATCCTGCGCGCGCTCTACCCCGACGTGGCGGTAGCCGTCGTCGCGCGGTTCGAGGCCCAGGCCGAGCTGGCCCGCCGGTTCGGCGCGGTCAAAGTTTTAGCGCACGAGCCACGCCTGGCTTTGGTCGAGGAGCTGGCTGCGTGGGGCGGCGGCCGATTGCGCCAGCCGTTGCAGGGTTTACCGATGGCCTACCCGGGTGCGATTGACGTCGTCTACGACACCGTCGGCAAGCCGGAAACCTTCGAAGTCGGGGTGCGGGTGCTCAAGGCGCGCGGCACATTGGTGAAGGCCGGCGTGCACGCGCCCGGCCGGTGGGAGTGGAGTCCGTTGTACTTCAAGGAGATCAACTGGGTGGGCTCCAACGCCTTTGGTGTCGAGGAGGTCGACGGGGTGCGCAAGCATGCGATCGCGCACTACCTCGACATGGTCGTCGACGGCCGGATCGACTTGCGGCCCATGCTCACTCACACCTTCGCACTGGAGCGGTGGCGGGAGGCCTTCCTGGCGATCGCCAACCAGGGTGAAAGCGGCGCGGTCAAGGTGGCGTTTGATCAGCGGTAGGCGGGGCGGGAGACGAGATGACGATTAGTCGAATTCGGTTGGTAGCGTGGGATCGCGGTGGTGTGCTAGTGCCCGCTCCAGTTGCCGGTGGTTGACCCGGCCCAGCGACAGCGGCGGCAGGTCGGCCATGTCGAACCATCCCACGGCGAGCGTTTCCAGCGCGGTGGCGGGCTGGACGGCCCCGTTGGCGCGGCAGAGGAAGAACAGCTTGTAGACGTGCACCGGCAGCGGGGGTGGATTGGCTTGAACATCACGGTCCCAGCAGGAGATCAGTTTGACCACCGAGGTGCGATAACCGGTCTCCTCCAGGGTCTCTCGGGCGACCGCGGCTGACGGAGTTTCGCCGGGGTCTGCCCAGCCGCCGGGCAGTGACCAGCGGCCGTCGGCTTTCTCGCGCATCAGCAGCACGTGCTCTTGCTCGTCGAAGATCACGCCGCGCACGTCGATCTTTGGGGTGGCGTAACCGGAGTCGCGTCCGAGTTCCATCGTGAGCTCGTCGGTGGATCGCCCGCTGAGCGTCGACAGCAGCTCGGCGGCCAGCTGCGCCAGTTGCCGGTAGCGGTCGATGTCGTACTCGTTGATGGCGAAGGTCAGCCCGTCTTGGGCAAGCGCAGCGAGTTTGATCCCAATCCGGCGCACCGCATCGGCTGCTGGGCTGGTCACTGACTTCCTACATCGGGTTGGCGCGCAGATACGTGTAGATCCCCGCAAAGCCGGCGTTGACGTCGTCGGGGATGGGCACCGGTCCGCCGAGTGCCCGTGCGCCCCAGACGATCTGAGCGGTACGTTCAACCAGGGCGGTGACGTGTAGCGCCTTGTCCGGCCGCGTCGCGACGGCCACCATGCCGTGGTTGGCGATCAGCGCGGCCGCCCGGCCCTCCAATGCCTTGATCGCGTTGGCGCCAACGTCGGGTGTGCCGGATGCGGCGTACTCCGTGCAGCGGATCTCCCCGCCGCAGTAGACGGCGAACTCGTCGATGCAGGCCGGAATCGACTGGTGCGCAATCGCGAACATGGTGGCCCACACCGGATGGCTGTGGATGACGCTGCCGATGTCATCGAAGGCCTGATAACAGGCCAGATGTAACTTCATTTCCGTCGACGGGGACCGGCCGTCGGCCGCTTGCAGCACCCCGCCCTGCGGATCGACCAGCACCAGGTCGTCGAGCGCCATCTCGGCGTAGTCGACCGACGACGGGGTGATGACGAGGTTGCCGTCCTCGCGTCGCGCCGAGATGTTGCCCGCCGTGCCCTCGACCAGGCCGCGGCGCAGCATGTCTTTGGCCGCCGCCAGCACCGCGGTCTCGGCGTTGTCTACAAATCTCATGAGGCCAGCACCTCCGGATTGACGATGTGAGTCGGTCTACGACCGGCCAGCAGCGCTTCCAGGTCGTCGGCAACCATCTGCGCCTGCCGCGCTTCAGTGTTCCACGTCGCGCCGCCGATGTGCGGCGTGAGCACCACATTAGGCATGCCCACCAGCGGATGGTCGGTCGGCAACCACTCGCCGACGAAATGGTCCAGGCCCGCGGCGGCGACCTTGCCGCTGCGCAGCGCGTCGACCAGCGCGTCGGTGTCATGCAACTGCGCCCGCGCGGTGTTGAGGAACACCACCCCGTCGCGCATCGCGGCGAACTGCTCGGCGCCGATCATCCCGGCAGTGCTGTCGATGACCGGCGCATGCAGCGACACGATGTCAGCCTCGGCGAGCAGTTCGTCGAGGCTGTGCCGGGCTTCGTCGTTGTACGGGTCGTAGGCGATCACCCGCACACGCAGCCCGGCCAGCCGCCACTGCACCGCCCGGCCGACGGCACCCAGACCGACCAGCCCGGCAGTTAAACCGGCGATCTCGGCGGCCCGGAACCGCTGATACGGAATTGTGCCGTCGCGGAACACTTCCCCGGCCCGCACGTCGGCGTCGGCGCTCAGCACGTGCCGGGTGGCCGCGAACAGCAGCGCGAGCGTCATCTCGGCGACCGCGTCGGCGTTGCGGGCGGGGGTGTAAAGCACCGGGATCCCGGCCGCGGTGGCGCCGTCGATGTCGACGTTGTTGGGATCACCGCGGGTGGAGGCAATCGCGCGTAATCCCAGCTCGAACACCGGGCCGCTGACCGAATCGCTTTCCACCACAACGACATCGGCGGCCTCCAACGAAATCCGCTCGGCCAGTTGCTCGGCGGTGTAGATCCGCAACGGCCGCTGGTCGATCCACGGGTCGTAGACCACGTCGGCCAGTCGGCGCAACTTGTCGAACCCGTCGCCCCGCATCGGGGCCGTCACCAAAGCACACGTCACGCCTGCCAATGCTGGCGTACGGTGACGCCCGTGTCACGCGAAGAGGTCACACTCGGCATCGACATCGGCACTACCGCCGTCAAAGCGGTCGCCGCCGACCAGGACGGCCGGGTGACGGCCCGGGCACGAATCCCGCACCGGCTGCGCGTCCCGGCCCCGGACCGGCTGGAGCACGACGCCGATGAGGCGTGGCGGCAGGGTCCGCTGACCGCCCTGGATCGGTTGGCCCGCCGCGACGCGCGCGCCGTGGCCGTCTCGGCGATGGTGCCGTCGCTGACCGCCGTCGACTCCGGCGGCCGGCCGATCACACCTGGACTGCTCTACGGCGACGGCCGCGGTCGCGTGCCGGTGGCCAGTAACGAATCGGTCGCGTCGTTACCCCCGGTGGGGGAGACGGCCGAGTTTTTGCGCTGGACCACCGGCCAGGCGCCGGACGCGGCCGGCTACTGGCCCGCCCCCGCAGTGGCCAACCAGGCCCTGGCCGGCGAGGCGGTGATCGACTTCGCCACCGCCTACACC
>NZ_JBOHHI010000033.1:0-12867 GCF_050700595.1 Mycobacterium sp. | reverse complement strand
CCCAGCTCAGCGCGCGGCTTGACGGTACGGGCCCGGACCGGCGTTCCCCCGCCGGCGCGTTCGGAGTCCCATCGCAGGCAGCTTAGGGGCGGTGCCAGGCCAACACGCGTAGCATGGCCGACGCTCGACCAGACCTGCGCTGCGACGGGAGATTGACCCGATGCCATCGTTTCGCGCCTTACCTGGATCACTGCGACCGCCGGTGCGAGGCAAGGTTGCCGACGCGCCCGCGCCGCCCGATCACACACCGATCTCGCGCGCGCTGGTCGACTGCGGCGTTTATGTGGACGGGGTCCGGCTGCCCGGCGTGTACAGCCACGCCGACGCACGAGCCAAGGTGCGAGAGCTGGAGGAGACCGGCCAGGACGCGTTCGTCTGGATCGGCCTGCACGAGCCCGACGAGAACCAGATGCAAGATGTGGCTGAGGTTTTCGAACTGCATCCACTGGCCGCCGAGGACGCCGTGCATGCCCACCAACGGCCCAAGCTGGAGCGTTACGACGAAGCCCTCTTCCTGGTGCTGAAGACCGTCAACTACGTTCCACACGAGTCGGTCGTGCTGGCCCGAGAGGTCGTCGAGACCGGCGAGGTCATGATCTTTGTCGGCAAGAATTTTGTGGTCACGGTCCGGCACGGTGAACACGGTGGGCTCTCCGAGGTACGCAAGCGGATGGATGCCGACCCCGAGCACATGCGGTTGGGGCCGTATGCGGTGATGCACGCCATCGCCGACTACGTGGTGGACCACTATCTTGCGGTCACCAACCTGATGGAGACCGATATCGACGCCATCGAGGAGGTGGCGTTCGCGCCCGGTCAACGGACTGACGTCGAACCGATCTACCAGATCAAGCGTGAGGTCGTCGAGCTGCGCCGGTGTGTCAACCCGCTGTCGATTCCGTTTCAGCGGATGCAGACCGAGCACAAGGACCTGATCTCGAAGGAAGTACGGCGCTATCTACGCGACGTCGCCGACCACCAGACGCATGCCGCTGACCAGATCGCCAGCTACGACGAGATGCTCAGCTCGCTGGTGCAGGCCGCACTGGCCCGGGTCGGCATGCAGCAGAACGTCGATATGCGCAAGATATCGGCCTGGGCGGGGCTGGCGGTGGTGCCCACGATGATCGCCGGGATCTACGGGATGAACTTCGACTGGATGCCCATACTGCACGAGAGATGGGGCTACCCGCTGGTGCTCGGCTTCATGGCGACCGTGTGCGTGCTGCTGTACCGCAACTTCCGGCGCAGAGACTGGCTATAGCCCGGCGAGCAGACGCAGTGGATCAGCTCGGCTGTGCGGCGGGTCGATTCGCATCAAGCACGTCGACGCGGTCGCTTTGCCAAGCCTCTCGCATGGCGCCGGCACCTTTCAGCCGCACCCAAGCCGCCTCCGTCGCGGTGATCGGCGTCGCGGACAGAAACCATACCGGGTCGCGCGGCGGGTCCAGCGGCAGATCAGCGATGCCGCTGCGGCCCAACAGCACCGCGGTGAACGGCACCCGGCCCGACGGTCGTGCCCACAGCGGCGTGCCGAGGTCGATCAGCGCGTCCGGCGTCAGGACCACACCCTCGACCGCGGTGCTCGCTGCCATGACGGCCAGGCTGTGCGCCAGGCCGCTCGTCGGGCCCGGATCACGCAGGCGCAGAACAACTTCAGCGCGCGGACCGCGCAGCGGGTCGGCGACAAGCGCCGCCGGGTCGACCATCGGACGCCGAGCGCAGCCCAGCGACACATAATGCACCACCCCGTCAGTGCCGGGATGGAAGCGCAGCACCTCGATGGGTTCGGCGCCCAGAAACGTCACAGTCGCGACATCGGGATCCGCGCCGATACCCGCCTCGCCGAATTGAGCACACAGGTGTGCGCGTACCTTGGCCAGGGTCCGCGTCACTCGGCGTCAGGTGGGGGTGGGACAGTCAGGTTAACGCCCGAGTTAGCGTCGAAGATGGCGAGTTTCACAGTGTCGAAGGCCAATTCGATTGACTGTCCTTTTGCGGCTTTCGACGCGGCGTGAACCCGGGCCACGAATTCGTGTTCGTCCCCACCGGATTCGGCATCGAGATCGGCCAGCTGGTCCGATTGCACTGCAGCGCCCTCGGTGGTGAAGTACACGTACTTGTCGGCGCCCAGCGATTCGACCATGTCGACCTTCACCTCGAAAGTCAGCGCGCTGATCCGCTGGTATGCGTCGATCAGCGCGGCATCGGCCAGATGCTCCGGGCGCACTCCGACGATGACGTTCTGCGGTGTCGGGTGCGCTGCGATCACGTCGTGGACCGCCTGGGTCAGCGTCACGTCGCCGAACGGCAGCGTCAGTCCGGTCGGTGTGACGGTGGCAGGGAAGAAATTCATCGCGGGCGAGCCGATGAAGCTGGCAACGAACAGGTTGACCGGCCGGTCGTAGAGTTCGTCGGGGGTGCCGATCTGCTGGGCCACACCGCCGCGCATCACCACCACCCGATCGCCGAGTGTCATCGCCTCGGTTTGGTCATGGGTGACGTAGACGGTGGTCGTGCCCAGCCGCCGCTGCAGCCGGGCGATCTCGCCGCGCATCTGCACACGCAGTTTGGCGTCCAGATTCGACAGCGGCTCGTCCATCAGAAATGCCTTGGGATGACGCACGATTGCCCTCCCCATCGCGACGCGCTGGCGTTGGCCTCCCGACAATTGGGACGGCTTGCGATCCAGTAACTCGGCCAGGTCGAGGATTCGCGCGGTCTCCTCGACCTTCTCGGCGATCTGGGGCTTCTTCATCTTCGCCAGCGTCAGCGGGAACGCGATATTCTGCCGCACCGTCATATGCGGATAGAGCGCATAGGACTGGAACACCATCGCGATATCGCGCTCCTTGGGGGCTTTGTCGTTCACCCGCTCGCCGCCGATGCGCAACTCGCCCGATGAGATATCCTCCAGCCCGGCAATCATGTTCAGTGTCGTCGTCTTGCCGCAGCCCGACGGTCCGACCAGGATCAGGAATTCGCCGTCGGTGATCGTCAACGACAAGTCCTGTACGGCCGTCGCACCGTCAGGGTAACTCTTGGTCACGTGGTCCAACACAATCTCGGCCATCGATCTACCCCTTCACCGCGCCGGAGGTCAACCCAGCAACAATCCGTCGTTGGAAGATTAGAACAAAAACGACGATGGGGACCGTGATCACCATCGCGCCTGCCGCGATGGATCCGGTCGGCTCCTCGAATTGCGAACTGCCGGTGAAGTTGACAATCGCGACGGGCGCGGTGATCGCCGCCTTGGTGGCTGTCAACGACAAGGCGAGCAGCAGATCGTTCCAGGCGAAGATGAACACCAGTATCGCGGCGGTCACGATTCCCGGCGCCGCCAGCGGAGCGATCACCTTGCGAAACGCCTGACCCGGCGTGGCACCGTCCATCTTGGCCGCCTTCTCCAGATCCCACGGGATCTCCCGAAAGAACGCCGAGAGCGTATAGATGGCCAGCGGCAACGCGAACGTGATGTAAGGGATGATCAGCCCGAGCCAGGTGTCGAACAGGCCCACCGTCCGTTCGATGTTGAATATCGGTGTGACAAGTGAGATTTGCGGAAACATCGCGATCAATAGTGCCGCGCCGATCAACAGCCCCTTGCCGCGAAACGTGAGCCGCGCCACCGCATAGGCAGCCATCGCACCGATGATTACCGCGATCGCGGTGGTAATCAACCCGATTCCGATCGAATTGATCAACGCCGAGCTGAAAAAGTTGCCGCGAAAGATACCCCGATAATTGTCGAACGTCACCGTGGTCGGAATCAGCTTGCCGTCTTTGACCGTTGACGTTGGCTTGACTGAAAGCGACAAAATCCACAGCACTGGAAACAGCGCGTAGATCACCACCAGGGTGTCGACGATCACCCACGCGGTCGCACGCCGGGCACCCATCCGCTCAGCCATCGCCTTCACCGCCCGGTGCCACCGCGCCGAACACCTTGACGAAGATGAACGCGATGATGGCCACGCACGCGAAGATCAGCACCGAAATCGCTGAGCCCAGTCCTACATTGAAGCCCTTGAACAGATTGTCGTAGCCCAGGATCGACACCGAGCCGGTGTTGTTGGAGCCGCCGGTGAGCACGTAGATGTTGTCGAAGATCCGGAATGCGTCCAACGTACGGAACAGCAGCGCAACCAGGATCGCCGGTTTGATCAACGGCAGGCTGATCTTGAACAGCCGACGCCAGGCGCCCGCGCCGTCGACTTGCGCGGCCTTCAACAGGTCGTCGGGCACCAACGCCAACCCGGCCAGCAGCAGCAGCGCCATGAACGGTGTGGTCTTCCAGACCTCTGCGATGATCACGATGCCCAGCGACGGAATCTGCTCGGTCAACGGGGCGCTGCCCTGCGGCAGCAGATTGGCCAAATACCCGGTGCCCGGCGTCCATGCGTAGTACCAGCTGTACGACGCGGCCACCGTGACGATGCCGTAGGGGATCAACACGGCGGTGCGCACCATGCCCTTGCCGAACAGCGTTCGATGCATCGCCAAGGCCAGCGCCAGGCCCAAAACGAACTCGATCACCACCGACATCACGGTGACCGCGAGCGTCACCACGAACGCCGTCCACCACAGCCGGTCGGTCAGGACGGTTTGGTAATTGGCCAGGCCCACGAACGCCGTGTCGGCCGGTGTGGCGAAGTTGTAGCGCAGCAGGCTCAGCCACACCGCGTAGCCGATCGGGTACGCCGTCACCGCCAGCATCAAGATGACCGCCGGGGCGATCAGCAGGAACGCCAATCGACGTTCCGACCTGCGGTTTTCGCTGCGGTCGGTCGCAGCCGGGGACCCGGCGGCGGTGGCCGTCCCCGGATCGTGGTGACGACCCGTCCCCCGCAAGCGGGAGGGGTCCCCGCGAAGCTGGGGAGTACCCCCAGCGCCCTTTGCCGCGCTTGCGGTCGTCACGGAATCAGCCCCTTCCCGTCGACGGCCTTTTGCACCTGCACGGTGAGCTCGTCGGCAGTCCGCTCCGGGTCGATCTCGGTGATCGGGGCCAGCGTGGCCGCGATCCGGATGGACACCGCCTGGTAGACCGGGGTCGCCGGCCGCACCGCGGCGTTGGTGAGCTGGGAACGAATGACGTCGTACATCGGGTATTTGGCCTGAAATTGCGGGTCGGAGTACAGCGACATCCGCACCGCGGGCAAACCGCCCTCGATCGAGGCGTACTTCTGATTCGGCAGGTCACGCAGGCAGCGCACCGCCTCGAAGGACTCCGCCTTGTGCCGAGTCGTCTTGGCCACCGCCAGGTTCAACCCGCCGATCGTCACCCTGGCCGGCCGGCCCGGCTGCACACCGGGATAGCCGGCGAAACCGAACACCTGCTTAGCGGCCTGGTAGGCCTCGGCGAACTGCTGATCGGTCGGCGCGAAACTTCCCACGCTGTCGATGCTGCCCACCAAATCGGGGCGTTTGTTCAGCGGCAGGAACCCGACACCGCCTTTGACCGCGTTCTCCAGCATGGACGGCAACACGAACGGCCAATTGACCTCCAGCGCGGCCCTGCCTTCCTCGAGCGCCAGCCGCGCGGTGCCTTCGTCGGTCTGGGTGAGCGACGGGTCGGCGCCGGGCGCGGTGGCCACCGACTTGAGGATCTGCAGCGCTTTGACGGTCGCCACCCGGTGTGCGGGCGTGTCGGTCAGCGTGACGGTCTTGCCGTCGCCGGACAGGACCTGACCGCCGGCGCTGGTCAGCAGGGTGTTGAACCACACCACCAGTCCCTCGTACTGCTTGGCCTGCACGGCGATCCAGCTGGGTTCACCGGCGGCGTGCAGCCGGGTCGCTTCGGTCACCATGCCGTCCCACGTGGTGGGCGGCTTGTCCATCAAATCAGCTCGATACCAGAGCAATTGGGTATTGGTCGTCACCGGCGCGGCATACAGCCGGTGTTGCCAACGTGCCGTGGCAAGCGGGCCGGCCAGCGTATCGGCGGTGGCGTCGGCCTCGGCCCGGCCGGCCGGATCGTCGGAGAGCGGCAGCGCCCATCCCGCGTCGGCGAACTCGGCCGTCCACACCACGTCGAGGGCCATCACGTCCAACGTGCGGTCGTTGCCGGTAAGTCGACGGGCCAGCTGCAGCCGCTGGTCGTCGGCCGATCGGGGCAGGCTGAACTGCCGGATGGTGAACCGCCCGCCGAACTGGCCGCTGCAACGCGCGGCGATCGCGGTGAACGTCGCCGTCTCGTTGGCCGGGGTGTAGAGGCTGACCACCACGCCGTTGTCGGTGGATCCGCAGGACGACACCACCGAGGCGGTGCTCAGCGCCGTCAGCACGACCGCGCCCAGCCGCCGTGCGCCCCCGCCACGCCTCGGCCTCAGCTTCTGGTGGCGACCCGCTGCACCCGGCTTCGCCGCGCTTGCGATCGGCCTCAGCTTCAGGTGGCGACCCGCTGCACCCGGCTTCGCCGCGCTTGCGATCGGCCTCAGCTTCTGGTGGCGACCCGCTGCACCCGGCTTCGCCGCGCTTGCGATCGCCACCACACCCGCCTCTCGTTGGTCGTCCCGGGCCAGAACGGTAAAGCCAGGTGCGCGTGATATGCAACACGCCCGCTACGCGCGGGATCGCAGCGGTCAGATCGCCAGACGCGCCAGTAGATCGCGGGCTTTCTCGGCGTTTTGCGGGTCGCACAGTACGTCGTAGCGACCGGCGACCAGTTGCATCGTCGAACTGAAGTCGCGGGTGCCGCGCGCCATCGTGTACGGGACCGCCGAGGTGATCAAGCCGAAAAACACACCGGCGATCAAGCCGGTGGCCAACGCCGGAAACGGGTTGGGGCTGATGAATCCGAGCACCAGGCCGATGAAAAGCCCCAGCCAGGCGCCGGAGATCACCCCGCCGCCGAGCACCTTCGGCCAGGTCAGCCGACCGGTGACCCGTTCGACCTGCATGAGGTCCACGCCGACGATGGTCACCTGCTCCACCGGAAACTCCTGCTCCGACAGGTAGTCGACAGCCCGCTGCGCCTCGGCGTAGGTGGGATACGACCCGACCGGCCAGCCCTTCGGCGGGGTCGGCAACGCGGGCCTACCACGCCGGGCCGCGGGCGACGTGCCCGGTGGGGCTCCCGGAACGTGTCCGGGCTGAAAAGGGTCAGTCATCGTCCTGATTCTCCTCTGCCGGCTCCTGGTCTGGACAGTTTCCCGCGGCGACTCCGGCGAGAAAGCGCAGGACCAGCGCACTCCCGGCCCCGCAAGCACCGGCGACTACGTCTGCGGTCGCACAAACGCCCCGGCGTGACGCTGCATGCCCGCCGCGCGCCCTTTGGCCGCGATCACCAGCGCCATCTTGTGGCTGGCTTCGTCGATCATCTCGTCGCCGAGCATCACGGCACCGCGGCTACCTCCGGCGGCCGAGGTGTGCCATTCGTAGGCCTCCAGGATCAATTCAGCGTGGTCGTACTCGTCTTGCCGGGGGCTGAAGATCTCGTTGCCGACGGTGATCTGATCGGGATGCAGCACCCATTTGCCGTCGTAGCCCAGCGCCGCCGACCGGCCCGCCACCCGTCGAAACGCCGCCACGTCGCGGACCTTCAGGTAGGGCCCGTCGACGGCGGCGATTCCGTGCGCGCGCGCCGCCACCAGAATCGTCATCAACGCGTGGTGATAGGCGTCGCCGACGTCGTAGCCCTCAGGTTGCTCGCCGACGACCAGCGTGCGCATATTGAGGCTGGCCACCAGGTCGGCGGGACCAAGCACCAAGGCCGCTACCCGCGGTACGGCCGCGATCGCGTCGACGTTGCGCAGACCGCGGGCGTCTTCGATCTGCACGTCGATTCCGATGCCGCCCACCGGAAGTCCGTGGATCCTTTCCAACTGGGTCAGCAGCAAGTCGAGCGCGGTGACGTGCGAGACGTCGGAGACCTTGGGCAGTACAACGACATCGAGTGCCGCGCCGGGCGCAGCCCCGACGGCTGACACCACCTCGATGATGTCGGCGTGGGTCCACGGCGTCGTCCAACCGTTGACCCGAACGCCGCGAAGCTGCCCGGCCCAGCCCGGCGCCGCCAGCGCGGCTGCTACCCGGGTGCGTGCCGATTCTTTGGCCTCTGGTGCGACGGCGTCTTCCAGGTCAAGGAAGACTTCGTCGGCGGGCAACCCCATGGCCTTGTCGATCATCTTCTGGCTGCTCCCCGGTACCGACAGGCAGGTCCGGCGGGGTCGATAGGCGTGGTTCACCTTTTCACTCCTACCCTTTCAACCATGACGTCCATCGATAGGGTCTACGCGGCACGGCTGGCGCGACTGCTGGTGTTGGGCCCGCTCGGCGAGTCGCTTGGCCGGGTGCGCGACGTCGTGGTCAGCATCAGCATCGTCCGCCGACAACCGCGCGTCCTCGGCCTCGTCGTCGATTTGCCCTCTCGCCGAAGGATTTTCGTACCGATAGGACGAGTCTCGGCGATCGAGCCCAAGGCGGTCACGCTCAACACCACCAGCGTGTCGCTGCATCGGTTCGAACAGCGGCCCGGCGAAGTACTCGTGCTGGGCCAGGTCCTGGACACCAAGGTGCGGGTCGACGATCCCGAACTGCCGCAACTGGCCGACACCGACCTGGCGATCACCGACCTCGGCATCGAGCAGACCCGGACGCGCGACTGGGTGGTGACCCGGATTGCCGTCCGCAGTCAGCGACGGCTGGGCCGGCGGTCGAACGTCTACGTCGTCGACTGGTCCAGCGTGCAGGGGCTGACGCCATCGGCGCTGGCCATGCCCGGGCAGGGGGTGGCGCAACTGCTGCACCAATTCGAGGAGTGGCGGCCGATCGAGGTCGCCGACGCGCTGCGCGAGTTGCCGTCCAAGCGGCGCTACGAGGTGATCGCCGCACTCGACGACGACCGGCTGGCCGACATTTTGCAGGAGCTCCCGGCGGACGATCAGGCCGATGTGTTGACGCAGCTCGGCACCGAACGCGCGGCCGCCGTGCTGGCGGAGATGGATCCCGACGACGCCGCTGACCTGCTCGGCGCGATGAGTCCGACCGACGCCGAGGTGTTACTGACTCGGATGGATCCCGGCGAGTCCGATCCGGTGCGACGGCTGCTCGAACACTCGCCCAACAGCGCGGGCGGCCTGATGACGTCGGATCCGGTGGTGCTGGGGCCCGACACGTCGGTCGCCGAAGCGTTGGCCCGGGTCCGCGACCCCGACATCACCCCGGCGTTGGCGTCGTTGGTGTTCGTGGTGCGCCCGCCCACCGCCACGCCGACCGGGCAGTACCTGGGTTGCGTGCCGTTGCAGCGGCTGCTGCGCGAGCCGCCGGCCGCGTTGACCGGCGGCATCATCGACACCGATCTGCCGTGTCTGGCGCCGGAAACCTCGTTGCCCGCGCTGACCCGCTACTTTGCCGCCTACAACCTGGTGTGCGGCCCGGTCGTCGACGAACAGCATCACCTGCTGGGCGCGGTGACGGTGGACGACGTACTTGACCACCTGCTGCCGCACGACTGGCGCGCGAGCGCCGATGAGCCGGCGCTCGACGCCGCCGGAGGAGCACCGTGAGCAAATCGTCCCCCCGGCAGCGGCTGTACACCCCCCGCACGTCGCGGATAGTCGCGCCGCGGGTAGATCCGGAGGCCATCGGGCAGGTCACCGAATCGGTTGCCCGCTTTTTCGGCACCGGCCGCTACCTGCTGCTGCAGACGCTCGTGGTGCTGGCCTGGATCGCGGTGAATGCGACCGCGGTCAGCCTGCGTTGGGATCCCTATCCGTTCATCCTGCTCAACCTGGCCTTCTCCACCCAGGCCGCCTATGCGGCGCCGCTGATCCTGCTGGCCCAGAACCGCCAGGAGAACCGTGACCGCGTCGCACTCGAGGAGGATCGTCGGCGCGTCGAGCAAACCAAGGCCGACACCGAGTATCTGGCCCGCGAGCTGGCCGCGCTGCGGCTGGCCATCGGCGAGGTGGCAAAGACGCGTGACTACCTGCGTCACGAGCTGGAAAGTCTGCGGCACCTACTGGTGGATCGAGAGCCACAGCCACCGGATACCGCGTCGGCCGCTGACGGGGCAAACCGTCGCGCCAAAAAACCCGGGTAAGGCGGTGCTGCGGCCTGACCCGCGGCCGCGTCGGCCGGACTGCGCGATTGTTGCCACAGCAGTCACAACCGTTATGTATGGTGACCTAGTTCACGAAGCCCACGTCGGCGTCGGAAGGACGGTCGAGTGCGTATTGGGGGACGCTTTGGTGCACGGTCCGCCCTTGCCGGGATGCGGCCGCGGGTAGCCCGAGTAACCCGGACCCCCGCGGTCGGCATTGTCGCGATCACCGCGCTGGTGTTCGCCAGCGCGGTCGGTGCCGCGGCTCCACCGTTCCCGACGCGGCTCGATACCACCATCGCCCCGGTCGCCGCGGTCGTGCATGCTTCCGGTGATCCCTCCGGCCCGCTGGTGATCTCGGTGGTGCGGCCGCCGGGCAACTTCCACATCGCGGCGGGCGCCGTGTCGGCTCCCCCGCCGACAATTGTGGTGAATTCACCTGGCGCGCTGCGTATTCCGTCGATGGCGGTGGCCGCGTACCGCAACGCCGAGCAGATAATGGCCGCGTCCGATCCGGGCTGTGGGATCGGCTGGAATCTGTTGGCCGGCATCGGGCGCATCGAGTCGATGCACGCCAACGGCGGTGCGACGGACGCCCGCGGCACCGCGGTGCGTCCCATCTACGGTCCGTCCCTGGACGGCACGCTGCCCGGAAACGAGGTCATCGTCCAAAGCAACGTCGGCGGGCGGGTCACCTACGTGCGTGCGATGGGGCCGATGCAGTTCCTGCCCGGGACCTGGGCTCGGTATGCCTCCGACGGCGACGGCGACGGCCTCGCCGATCCACAGAACCTGTACGACTCAACGCTGGCGGCCGCCCGGTATCTGTGCAGCGGCGGGCTGAACTTGCGAGACCAGTCCCAGGTGATGGCCGCGATCTTGCGCTACAACAACTCGATGCCGTATGCCCGCAACGTGTTGGGCTGGGCCGCGGCGTACGCCACCGGCGTGGTGCCGGTGGACCTGCCGCCGCTGACCGGGGCTCCGCCGCCACTCGCAGACATGAGTCTCGAGCATCTCGAGAACCAGGAGGGACTCGGGCCGGGGCTGCCGCTCAACATGCACGGCCTGCCCTCCACCGACCCACTGGCGCGGATGCCGCTGATCGACCTCGGCCAATCGACGATGCCTGCCCAGCAGCCCATGTGGCCGTGGCAATCGCCGGCTCCGCGACCTTCGACCTGCACGGTGATCTGCATCGGTCCGCCGGACGGGGTGCCGCCGCCAGCGGTTGCGCCGCCGCCAGCGGTTGCGCCGCCGCCAGGGCCCGCCGCCCCGGCTAATGCGCCGGCCGCACCCGGTCCGTCCAGCTAACCGGCCGGCCTGCGCGGACGCCTACACTCGGTGGTGATGTCCGAAACCCACGATGACACCGCGGATCTGATCGCCGCTATCCGCGCCTCGCTGTCCAAAGTGTTGGACCCGGAGATCCGCCGACCGATCACCGAACTCGGGATGGTCAAAAGCATCCAGGTAGCTCCCGATCGCAGCGTGCACGTCGAGATTTACCTGACCATCGCCGGCTGTCCGATGAAGGGGAATATCACCGACAGCGTCACCAGGGCAGTCGCTGACACTCCGGGTACCGGCGCGGTGACGGTGACGCTGGACGTGATGAGCGACGAGCAACGCACCGAGATGCGCAAGAGGTTACGTGGCGACACCCGCGAGCCGGTCATCCCATTCGCCCAGCCGGGGTCGTTGACCCGGGTATATGCGGTGGCCTCCGGCAAGGGCGGCGTCGGTAAGTCGACGGTGACGGTCAACCTCGCCGCGGCCATGGCCGCACGCGGGCTGTCGGTCGGGGTGCTCGACGCCGATATCCACGGCCATTCCATCCCACGGATGATGGGCACGTCCGACCGTCCGACTCAGGTGGAGTCGATGATTCTGCCGCCCATCGCCCATGAGGTCAGGGTGATTTCGATCGCGATGTTCACCAAAGGCAACGAGGCAGTGGTGTGGCGGGGGCCGATGCTGCACCGGGCGTTGCAGCAGTTCCTGGCCGACGTGTACTGGGGCGATCTGGACGTGCTGCTGCTCGACCTGCCGCCGGGCACCGGCGACATCGCCATCTCGGTGGCCCAGCTGATTCCCAACGCGGAAATCCTGGTGGTGACCACACCGCAGCACGCCGCTGCCGAGGTGGCCGAGCGCGCGGGCAGCATCGCACTGCAGACCCGGCAACGACTCATCGGGGTGGTGGAAAACATGTCGTGGCTCATGCTGCCGGACGGCTCACGGCTGCCGGTGTTCGGTGAGGGCGGCGGCCAGCAGGTCGCCGAGCGGCTGTCCCGTGCTGTCGGTGCCGATGTGCCGCTGCTGGGGCAGATCCCGCTGGATCCCGCGCTGGTCGCCGCCGGCGACTCCGGCGTGCCGATCGTGCTCAGTGCCCCCGACTCGGCGGTGGGTAAGGAGCTGCGCAGTGTGGCCGATACCTTGTCGTCGCGCCGTCGCGGGCTGGCCGGCATGTCACTGGGGGTGGACCCCACCCCGCACTAGAACAATCGGCGGCGACCCGCTGCGCCCGGCCACGCCGCGCTTGCGACCGCCGCTGGCGACTAAGAGGTGACCCGTAATTGGTTGTGGGTCTTCATGTTCCAGAGACCTGCGATGATGTGGTGGCTGTGGTTGATGGCCTGTCCGTGCCGGCGGCGTTGCCGCAGGATCTGCCAGTCTTTGAGGCGGGCGATGACGTGTTCGACGCGGGTCCTGAGTCGGCGGTGTGCCCGGTAGTGGTCGTCGTAGATGATCCGGCCGGTTGTGTCGCGGCGCGGGGTGGTGATCGACGTGATGCCGAGATATCGGCCGTCGCCGAGAAC